>JAZAJX010000068.1:0-22699 GCA_036230225.1 Pseudomonadota bacterium
ACAACGAAGGCAAATCCCTGGAAGAGATCATCAAGAGCGCGGAAGGCGGTCTGTTCAACCAGGCGGCCCAGGTGTGGAACCACACCTTTTACTGGAACAGCCTGAGCCCGAATGGTGGTGGTGCCCCCAGTGGTGATCTGGCCGCCGCCATTGATACCGCGTTCGGCTCCTTCGATGAGTTCAAGTCACAGTTCAATGCCAAAGCCACTGGCAACTTCGGTTCCGGCTGGACCTGGCTGGTGAAAAACAGTGACGGCAGCCTGGAAATCGTCAACACCGACGATGCCGATACCCCGATTGCTCACGACAAGGGCCAGACCCCGCTGTTTACCGTGGATGTGTGGGAGCACGCCTACTACGTGGACTACCGCAATGCCCGTCCCAAGTATCTGGAATCCATCTGGAACCTGATCAACTGGGACTTTGCTGCCAGCAACTTTGCCGCCTAAGAGACGGGTTATCCTCCAGAGGATACCGTTCAGGTAGTGGAAAAGGCCGCTTTTGCGGCCTTTTTCGTGTCTGTCTGGCGGCAATGGGGGAAGTTTGGTAGCGTCCTTTGCCCCGGGATATTGTCGGCCATACTGTGGTCATACCCCGTGAACAAATGACAATAACAGGGTGTTATATGCGCTTTTTTGTGGTTTTCTTTCTGGTTTTTGGGCTGTGGGCAGGCGCCGCCTCGGCGCAAGAGAATGCGGCGGCAGCAAAGGCGACGCCTAAAAGCCCTGAGCAGCAGGCCATGGATACTTTGGCCGAAGCGGGCTTGCGTCAGGCGCTGCAGGCGATTCAGCGCTCCGGTGGCCTTTACCCGTTCGGACTGATCCAGTCCGGTGATACGGTGAGGGCGGTGGGCTATTCCGGGGAGAAAGCGGATGCCCCCAGTGAGGACGAATGGGCACGAGGCCTGTTCAGACAACTGCGCAAGATCGGCGAGGAGCAACCGGATATTGAACTGATGGGGCTATTCCGCTTGCACGAAGTCACCAGTGAAAGTGGCGAAAAGGTGACGGGTGTGTGGGCCCAGGTAGATCACCGGGACGTCCGCCCCTGGGTCATATTCCTGCCCTTGATCCAGAATGAGGAAGGGAAGCATGAATTGGGCGAGATGGTGTACTACGCCACCGAGCAGGCACTGTTTGAAAGCCACGATGAATAGTTCGCTATCGGGAAATAAGGCGTTTTAGCAACTCCGTAAAATGGGGCGTGTTCGGCAGAGTGTTGCCAGTGACATGTGCCATTATCACTATTAGTCAAGCCGTGACCCGGCATGCAGGAACACAGGAATGACGCGAGATCGTGAAGTAAATCTGGGTAATCTGAATGATGTCACCGTGGATGACCACGGTGACAGCACCCGGCGGGCGGCTCCGGCGGGCAAGGGTAGCAAGACGCCCAAAGGCGGAGGGAAACCGGGCAAGGCGCCCACGGCTGCGCCTCGCACCGCTTCCGGCGGAGGCGGCTGGATGATCGCCTGTCTGGTGCTGATTGTGTTGATCGGTGTGATGGGCGTGTGGTTCCACAAGCAAATGACGGGGTTGCAGGCGCAGATGGATGAGCGCATTTCCGAGTCCAGCCAGAAGCTGGGCAATCTGCAGTCACGATTGTCTGCTACGGACGAAACCCTGAATCAGTCATCCGGAAAATTGCAGGATACAGTGCGTTCGCAGGGGAAAAAGCTGGAGGAAAACAGCGCCGAAATTCGCAAACTCTGGGACGTGAGCAACAAACGTAACCGGGAAGATATCGCTGAACAGGGCAAGAAACTGGCGTCACTCTCCGGCACGATCACTGAGGTGAAAAAAGCTCAGGCGGGCGTGGATGGCAAACTGCAAGGGATCAGTCAGGATACCGCGGCATTGAAAAAGCAGGTGGAAAGTGCGGTCACCGCGGTGAACAAGAGCAGCGACCAGTGGCAAACCCGTCTCAGCCAAATGCAGACCCAGGTTGATGTGCTTGCGGAAAACATCAATCAGCTTGAGAGCCAGAAAAAAAGCCTGAAAACGGCGCTGGCCAACATCGAGAAGACGCAGGGGAGTCTCTCCGCGCTTCGGGATCGTGTGGATGACACGGAAGCCGCAGTAGCCGCTTTCGATGCCTATCGTCTTCAGGTCAACAGCCGTCTGGATAAACTGGAAGGGCGCTGATTCTCCACGGGGGTGGCGAGTCAGCGAAAAAAACAACAACGATAAGAGCGTCTTGCCATGGCCAAGTTGCCGGAAAGTAAAGCGCGGCGTTTGCAGGGGCTGAATCAGGATGTGCTGGCCGTTGCAGCGCCGGTTCCCGGCCCCGATCTGGAGCCGATTAACCTGCATGCTCAGAAAAAGCATAAACCGGTGTCCGTCAGCGACGCTCAGCATTCACGATTGCTGTGGTTGTCTCTGGCGCTGGCCCTGATCGCCTTGCTCTTGGCCGCTGGTCAGTGGCTGTCACACGGAGAAACCCGCCGGGAACTCCGCGAACTGCGCGAGCAGTATGACCAATTGGCTTCCGCGACTCAGAGCGATGACGCGCGCAATACTGCCAAGGCGTCCGTGTCCACCGACGCGCGGTCGGGAGACGCCATGGTGACCGGTCTTCGTGATGATCTTCGTGAACTGAATGCCAAGGTGCGGGGCCTGACCGTGGCCATGGCCAAGCAGCGTGGCAGCGATGCGGAAAGGGCGGAGCTGGAAACCCGCCTGGGCGATATTGATCGTAGAGTGTCGAGCCTGTCTGCTCGTGTCAGCGATCTGTCCAGCCGTCCTCAGCCCGCTCCTGCCCCTATGGTGACGCCGACAGCCGGTGACAGTGCCGAGCTGTCAGCCTTGCAGGGCAAGGTGGCCAAGATCGACAAGGATCTGCAGGCGCTTTACCGCATACTCCAGGGTGGCTGATCCTGCTGGTAATTCACATTTACCCTGCTAGAATACACGCCCACTGCGCCAGTGGTGGAATTGGTAGACACGCCAGATTTAGGTTCTGGTGCCGAGAGGTGTGAAGGTTCAAGTCCTTCCTGGCGCACCACTTTTCCTGATGTCCCGCCCGGGAATCATGGCCAAGGCGGCAGAGGTTCTGCCACCACGCTATTCGCCAGGTTTTACTTTCTTTTTCCCCGTTGCCATACCGTTAGCGTGCTATCTCATTACCATGCACGCCCTTACCATGCTGCTGATTGGGGAAGGGTATGCGGTACTATCTCAGCAAAGTCATGGCGGACGATGACACCTGGGAAATCCACACGGTGAATTGTCGGCATCTGTCCAGAGACCATGACCAGCGAATCTATCTGGGCGATTTTTCTCACTGTATTCATGCCATGCCGGTGGCGAAGTTGTATTTCCGGACCCTGCGATTTTGTGCCGAATGCTCCATGCAGGGGTAGTCAGGCCCCTTGCACACGTGCCCTGTCCTGCGTACAAGGGCGTGAGGGGGGTATTGATGAGAGAGCAGAAACCGGCGAAAGATCGCAATCCTCACTTGCCGACTCGGAAACTGGAAAAGGACCGTCTGCGCCTTCTGGCTCTGGTAGGGCTGGTGATGGGGGCTGTCACTCTGGGTCTGCTGACCCACGCGGAAGGCCTGGAAGTCCAGGGGGCCCTGGCCGACATGCGTGCCGCCTGGGAACAGGCGATCAGTGGTCTGGGGGATTGAGGCCGAGGCTTGCCCGCCGCCGTGTCGCGGCGGGACATGCCTCTCTGTTTCAGGCACGGTTTATCGGGCCTGTCGCACCGTTTCTTTGGTGGTCCTCAAGGCGGTGTTGAGGACATGCTTCCGACGTTTCGGGTCCATCATGTTGAACCCGAAGGCGGTCAGATCCCGGGCGTCCGGTTCGATGCGAATCACGCTTTTCCCGGCTTTTTCCAGCATCTCCACTTCCCGGTCCACAATGCCGGTCATATAGCGGCGAACCCGGCGTTCGATTCTGGCCAGCGGCGAACGCGGGCGGTCGGGTTGGCTGGAGGCCATGGGCGCCAGAATCACCACTTCCTCCACGGCGCTGTCGACCAGCAGATCGGCGGAGGTGGGAGACGCGACCCCACCGTCAATATAGGTGCGGTTGTTCAACGTGACCGGTGGGCACCAGAAAGGGACGCCATAGGACGCACACACTGCGTCAGCAATATGGGCCTGCGGCGCGCCCCCTTTCCCGAACGGCACTCTTTTCCCTGAGGTTGTGTCGACGGCCATGATCCAGGTCGCCGGGTGGCTGACCCAGTCTGCGCCAGCTGCGGCGTCGTTAACCAGACGACGAAAGGGGGTCATATCGAACTGTCCGCGAGGCAGCAGTCCGCAGACAGCGGTCAGGGGAGATACCTGGCCCCGTACCCCTTTCATGGCCAGTCTCGCGCCAGTAAGACTGGCAGCGGGAACGGGCGGCAGGGCGCCGCCTGTGTCGGTGTCATGGTCCCAGCGGCAATGCTTGCTGGTACCTTGCTGGCAGGCCAGAAGCCGGTCCACACTGATTCCGCTACCCAGTAGTGTCGCCAGTACCGCGCCAGCCGATGTGCCAATGAGAATGTCCGCTTCACGGGCATCCCAATTCAGCTGCTGTTCCAGATGGTGCAGCGCCGCAATGGACCAGGCTCCACCGGCAACGCCGCCACAACCCAGTACCAGGGCCCGTCGGGGGGAGTGATGATTCGTTGTCATGAGGAAAATACCGGTTGGGTTGCAGGGGTGAGATGGTAGCTTTCTGCATCAAAATCCTTGAGCAGTCGCTGCATTTCCAGGGTGCTCCAGGGAAAGCCCACGCTGTTGAAGCCATTCTTGTCCAGGTAGTAACTGGAGCAGCCACCGGTGTTCCAGACGGTGCCCTGCAGCGCTTTCTGCACCTTGCGGTTGTAGGCGTTCTGGGTATCCACATTGACTTCCACGCGACTCAGCTGTTTCTCGCGCATGGTCTCAAGGGTGCTGAGGATGTAATTGATCTGGGCCTCAATGACGATAAAGGCGGAATTGTGGCCAATGCCCAGATTGGGGCCCAGCACCATGAAGGCATTGGGCAGGCCGGCAATGGTGGTGCCGCGGTAGGCCTGCATGCTGTCTTTCCACATCTGGCTGAGTGAGTCGCCGGCATCATTGAAGATGTGATCGGCAATCGGAGGTTCGGTGACGAAGAAACCCGTACCGAGGATGATGGTGTCCACCTCGCATTCACTGCCATCCTGCCCGACCAGCGTGTTGCCCCGCACTTCCTTCAGGCCGGTGGCAAACACATCCACATTGGGCTGGTTCAGGGTCGGGTAGTAGTTGTTACTCATCAACACCCGTTTGCAACCCAGGGTGTAATCCGGTGTCAGCTTGGCGCGCAGCTCGGGGTCCTTGATGGCCAGGCGGATATGGGCCTCGCCCAGCTTCTGTACCTGGCGCAACAGCGCCGGCTTGCGAAAACCGATGCCGAAGGTCTCAAAACCACCAAAGAGCATCTTGCGCCAGGCGTTCAGGGTGAAGGGCAGGCGAAAGAAATTTTCCTCGATTTTGGGAATGGAATGATCCGGTTTCGGCAGCACCCATTGCGGGGTGCGCTGGAACAGGGTCAGGTGTTGCACCCTGGGCTGGATTTCCGGGACAAACTGGATGGCGGACGCGCCCGTGCCGACCACCGCTACCCGCTCACCATTCAGATCATGATCATGGTCCCAGCGGGAGGAGTGGAACAGTGTGCCCGAGAAGTCTTTCAGGCCGGGAATTGCCGGGATAATGGGTTCATGCAGGTAACCCGAGCAGGCTACCACGGTGCGGGCCAGGTAGAGCTGGTCATCGGTCTGCACTTCCCAGAGGTTCTTGCTTTCGCGCCACTGGGCCCGCTCCACCGCCTGATTGAAACGAATGAAATCAGGGATGTCGTGCCGCTCGGCGGTGTCGCGGACATAGTCGAGAATTTCGGCCTGGCCGGCGAAGGCGCGGGTCCAGTCCGGTTTCTGGGCAAAGGAATAGGAATAAAGCGCCGAGGGGACATCGCAGGCGCAGCCCGGGTAGGTATTGTCGCGCCAGGTGCCGCCCAGATCGGCGGCTTTTTCCAGGATGACAAAATTGTCGAATCCGGCTTCCTGGAGGCGGATGCCCAGGCCAATGCCGCTGATGCCGGCACCTATAATAAGAACGTCATAAATCGGCGTTGAGGCGTGTTGTGTCATGTCAGATCCGGGTTTACTGGTTGGGTTGCGGGCTGAAGAAATCCATGGCCCTGTTGGTCAGATTGAGGTTGGCGATTTGCTTGGCCAGGCCATAGACATCCGGATAGATCACCCGGGCGCCGCCCTTGCGGAAGGTACGGTAGATGCGTTCGGCCAGTACATCCGGTTTGCCGGTGGGGATATAACGGGACACCGGCCCCTTTTTCACTTGTGAGCGGGCATGACTCTCCAGCCCGGAATGAACCGGCCCGGGGTACACAGTGATCACATTCACCCCCTGCTTTTTCAGGTCCAGGCGGGCGATTTCCGATGCCAGACCGATACCGGCCTTGGCCCCACCGTAGTAGCTGCAGCCACGAATCGGCACCCGTCCGGCCATGCTGGCCACATTGATGACGCAGCCCTGTTGGTCTTCCACCATGGCGGGCAGAGCCAGGTCCATGAGTCGCATGGGCGCGGTGAAGTTAATGTCCAGCAACCGTTTGCCTCGCTCCCAGCCAGTGCCGGTGATACTGATGATGTCCATGATGCCGGCGCAATTGACCAGCACATCCACCGGCCCGGACCGGTCCACGAGGGATTGCCACCAGGCGGGCAGGGCGTCGATATCCGTCAGGTCACAGGTTTCGGCATTGGCACCGTGTTCCTCGGCGACAGCGGACAGGGTGTCGGCGTTCAGGTCTACCAGTGTGAGTCGGGCGTCGGGGTGGTGCTGGCGAAACTGGCCGGCCAGATGGCTTCCAATGGCACCGGCGCCGCCGGTAATCAGGATATGCTTGGGTTTCATGGCTGTTTCCCGTTGTTGTGATTGGCAATGGCGAGCCAGCAGGCATCGCGGGCGCGTTTCAGGTCGTCGTCATCCAGTGTCAGGTAGCCCAGTCGCTCCGCCTTGAAAACGCCCACGAAGGCTCCCCAGAACAGGGCAATGGCCAGATCCGGCTTCATGATGTCGTTCAGTAGCCCGGTGCGCTGGCCCACAATGACCATCATCCCCAGTGGGATCAGCAGAGCCTGTTCCTGATGGCGGCTTTCTGCATCCAGGTAGCTGTGGTGGTCCTGCATCTCCAGAAACTGGAACGCCTCAGGTTCTTCGCGAGCGAAAGCGGTAAGCCGGGCCCAGAGCTGATCGAACAGGCTGCGGGTAGGGTGGAGCAAATCCAGGTCACTGAGCAGGCGCGCTTTCAGGCGGTTTTTGCTATCCCGGAAGACCGCATTGATCAGGGCTTCCTTGCTATCGAAATAACGGTAAAGGGTCCCCACCCCCACACCGGCTTCCGCGGCAATGGGCGGAACCGGGGTGCCGTGCAAGCCATGTTCGGCAAACACTCTGAGCGCCGCACGGATAATCTGTTCGCGCTTTTGGGTGTCCTTGTTATCGTTTGCGGTCGCCGGGGATGGCAGTGTCATGGGGGCCTCACTCAGTGGCTGAATGAATGTTCATTCCGTAAATGTGCCATTGAGCAATGTATTGGTAAAGGTGGATTTTGGTCATATTGAGCCAAATGTTGGCGCTATGGCGGAGTGGGGCTGCCTGGAATGACGTGAAGGGTCAGAGCAGCCCTTTTTCCCGGGCGGCGTGTTCGGTCAACTCAGCCACCAGTGTGACCG
Source organism: Pseudomonadota bacterium (assembly GCA_036230225.1). Taxonomy (GTDB): domain Bacteria; phylum Pseudomonadota; class Gammaproteobacteria; order Pseudomonadales; family Alcanivoracaceae; genus Alcanivorax. The sequence goes on from JAZAJX010000068.1 coordinate 7,725, forward strand.
GGCGAGCGTAGGAGCGATCATAGTGGGCTTGGGCCAGGGCGTGGCATTCAACACTGATCTGATCATACAGTTGACGGGGTAGCAGCCCCCGGCTGGGCGGCAGAGGGCGTAGCCCGAAGCGCTCGTAGGGCAGGGGTTGTTTGCCGGCAGCCTTGAGCAGTTCCGGCACCCAGCCCTGAGGGGAAAGCTGGGTCTGATAGCGCAGGTTCTGGAAGTCCATTTCGGCGGCCAGGCGGTCCGCGTCAATCACCTGGAAGTAATTGTCCACCACTTGGCAGAGCAGCAGATTGAGGCGTTTCCAGACAATACGTTTCTCATCATTGCTGTAGCTGTTCCAGTGCACCACCTCGTGGCTGAAACGGCGGCAGCCACGACAGACCGTGTCACCGAAAACGGTGGAACAAACGCCGATGCAGGGGGTGTGGATACGATTGACAGCCATGGCGGAAGACTACCAGAAAACCCGGGTCAGGAAACCGAGAGCGATACCGTTTGGCGGGAATTTGAACGCCAGGCACACAGCGCGCTAATGAGCTGGATGTCGGGGGGCGGCGGATTTTTGCGCAAGGTTCCAGTGTGCCAGCCCAAAGCGGTGTGGTGCCGAAGGCAGGAATCTTGAGCAGCGCGGGCAAATCGGCCATAGTTAGCAACCAATATTTGCACTATCTTGCGCGGAATAATAAACAGGGTCGCCCCCGGACAACGGGTTGCGGCATCACTGGAGAATAATAATGCGAATGGCTGTGTTGCTGGCAGCTTGCCTGTGGATGCTTTCCGGGTGTTCCGGGCTGGGTATGGGCATTCCCTCTACGCCTGGCGCTTTCATCCATGCTCCCCAGGGCAAAACCTTTGATCCCATGGAGACCCTGGATCCCCGTAATGCCATGGTCTATATCTACCGGCCGATTACCCGTTGGGGCTACGAAGAGGTGCAGGCGCCGGTATTCTTTCTGGATTCGACCCAACTGTTCGGCCTCAAGGCGGGCGCCTACAGCTGGCTGGAACTACCTGCCGGGACCCATGATTTTTATGCCCGACGTCCGTTGAGCGTGCTTTACCTGAAGATGGTGTTCGAGATGCCTCTGGAGGTGGAAGGCGGCAAGGACTATTACTTCCGTTACTCGGAAACCCGCCCGCTGGATATGGAAGAACTGGTCGCCGACCCGGAAAACTACCAGCAGGCCGGGCCCTTGCAGCAGGTTCCCCGTGCGGTTGCCCTGCGCGAAATCGCCGATCTGCGTCTGGATGAGCCTGGTGTTTACTATGCCGGCCGGGACAGCAAGGTGCCGCGCTGGGCGCCGTTTTATACGTATGCGACGGAATAATGATAGCTGCGAGCGGCTAGCTGCTAGCAAAAAAGCCCCGGCATGCCGGGGCTTTTTTGTATGGAGAGGGAATAACCTTTCTACGAAGCTGCTCCTACGGTGTGGGCGGTTTTAGCTAGTCGCTCTCCGTCAGCCGACGTTTGGTTTGCAGCAACCGCTTCCACTGTTCCACGTACTCCGGCAAGGCCGGGGAGGTCTGGTTGAAGCCGGTGATTTCCTGGAGGGTCTGCGGGCTGATGGATTTGCCCCCATAGACGTTGGCGACCCGTAGCAGGGCATGCGTGTGTAATTTACGTTGCGATTCGAAACGCTGATCGTAGTACACGTATTTATCGTCCCAGCCGAGAATGCGGGTATGCACCTGAAATTGCTGGTAAGGGCGTAATTCACGGATGTAGGAAATCTCGGTATTGGCCACCACGCCGTTGCAGCGGGCCTCGATCATGCGATTGAGCAAGCCGGTCACTACCGCGTGTTCCAGTCGACAACGGTCCATGAACTTCAGGTATTTGGCATTGTTCAGATGCATGTTCAGGTCGATATCCAGCAACCCCACCCGGTATTCCTGGGTGACAACATCGAACAATTGGTGTGTGGGCGGCCGTTTACGACGGCGAGCCGCGCTGATCAGTTCAAGCATCCGATCTCCCTATGCCACGGTGGCCCGTGACCCCTTTTATTCTCATGCAGAGCCCCCCCGGTGCAACGGACGGGAGGCGTCTCAAGACTGAATCGGCGGAAAAAACGCGGTTCAGTATAACGGTACCAGTGCCAGTTCACACTATTTGCTGATGTCAAACTGACCAGTTTTACACTCTGGTTAAGCGTGCGCCAGATGCAGGCTGAAAAGGTTGTCGGTGTCGGTCCAGCAGGCGGAGTGGGTGAAACCGGCGGCAACCAGTTCGGCGGCGAACCCTTCGACGGAGAATTTGTAGGAATTTTCGGTGTGGATGCGGGTCCCGGCGGGTAGCGTCAGATGCTCCTCACCAAGCCGGATGTGCTGATCCTGCAGGCACTCCAGATGCATTTCGATTCGGTCGTGATGGGAGTTGTAGAAGGCCTGGTGGGCCATGTTGGCGATGTCAAAGCCGCAATCCAGCTCTCGGTTCAGGTGATGCAGGGCATTCAGATTGAAGGCAGCAGTCAGCCCCTGGGCGTCGTTATAGGCCGCATGAAGTCGCTCCCGGGGTTTCCGAAGGTCAGCGCCGATCAGCAGGGTGCCACCGGGGCCGGCCAGATCGCGAAGGCCTCGCAAAAAGGTTGCCCGCTGGGCGGGATCGAAGTTGCCAATCGTCGAGCCGGGAAAGAACACCACACGGCCAGGTTGGTCCAATGGGTCCGGCACGGCCATGGCCTGACAGTAGTCGGCGCAAACGGCATTGATGTGAATCCCGGGAAAGTCACTGGCCAGACGCCGGGAGGCATTGAGCAGGCACTCCCGGGAGATTTCCAGTGGCATGTAGTGGTCCGGCTGCCAGGCATCCAGCAACACCCGCACCTTTTCACAACTGCCGGCACCGGGCTCGGCGATGGTCGTCGCGTTGTCGAGTCGGGAACGGATTTCGGTGGCATAACTGCGAAGCAACGAGGCTTCTGTACGGGTGGGGTAATATTCAGGGGTATGGGTAATTCGATCGAAAAGCGCTGAGCCGGTTTCGTCGTAAAAGAATTTGGGGTGAAGGGACGGTGTGGGAGCACGAAGTGACTGGCTGACTTCGGCCAGCATATCGGTGGCGGGGGGGTGCAGGTCCACAAAAGTCAGGTTCGGGCCGAGCTGTTGCTGGTTCACGATGGGTCTCCCGCAAGCCGGATGCCGCTGAACTGCCAGCGATGATGGGGATAGAAGAAGTTACGGTAGCTGGGGCGAAGGTGATCGCGGCTGCTGACACAGGAGCCTCCTCGCAGCACCATCTGGTTACACATGAACTTGCCGTTGTATTCCCCCACGGCGCCTGCCGCTGCCTGAAAACCGGGATAAGGCAGATATGCACTGGCCGTCCATTCCCAGACATCGCCAAACTGATGAGAGAGCCGCGCGTCGCGGGCGAGTGACGGCTGGTAATGGCCGTTCTCCACGAAGTTTCCCTCCACGGGTGAGGCGGCGGCAGCATGTTCCCATTCCTGTTCCGTGGGTAAGCGCTTCCCTGCCCAGCGCGCATAGGCATCCGCTTCGTAATAATTCACATGGGCCAGAATCTGCCCGTCCCTCAAGGGTTGTATCCCTGCCAGAGTGAAGTGCCGGTCAAGGCTCTCGTGCCAGTAAAGCGGGCGCCGGATTTGCTGCTCCTGAACCCAGGCCCAGCCATCCGCAAGCCACAGTTCCGGACGCTGATAACCGTTGTCCTGGATAAACGCCCGGAATTCCCCGTTGGTCACCGGACGATTGGCCAGTGCAAAGGGCGCCAGCCAGACCCGGTGACGGGGCGTTTCGTTATCAAAGGCGAAGGCGTCTCCCTGATGTCCGATATCAATCAGACCCCCTCCGAAGGTCTCAAAGCGCAATGGCGCCGGGCTGTCGTCCGTGGAAAGCGGTTGTCCCAGTGTCGGGGACAGGGGGTTGAAGGACAGGCTGAACTTCAGATCCGTGAGCAGCAATTCCTGATGCTGTTGCTCGTGGTGAAGGCCCAGAGTGACCAGATCGGCCAGATCCGGGCGAGCATCGATAAGTCGGACCATGGCGTGATCCACCTGCTGCCGCCAGGCCTGGACCGCCTCACCGGTGGGCCGTGACAGCAGGTGACGCCGGGGGCGTGGGAATTGTTCACCGATGCCGTTGTAGTAACTGTTGAACAGGGTCGCGAACTGGGGGTCGAACACCCGGTACCCGGGAAGGTGCACAGTGAGCAGGAAGGTTTCAAAAAACCAGGTGGTGTGTGCCAGGTGCCAGCGGGGAGGGCTCACATCCGCACAGGCCTGAAGGCCCATGTCCTCGGTGAGCAATGGCGCACACAGCTGTTCGCTGAATGCCCGGATACGATGATAATGCGCCATCAAGGTGGCGCTGGCGTCCTGTCTGGCAGTCTCTGGCAAGGTGTTCCCTCCTGAGGGGCTGTCGCCGCTTGCCGGTTGTCAAAGAGTGGCACCCACTTTGAGCGAAAGCAACAATGAGGCCACCGGGTTGGCTGGGTATACTGCCCGGCAGCATTTGTTGTGGGCCTGCCAAAACGGGCTCGGCCTTTCACCACAAGGAGAGCATATGAATATTACCGATAAAGTTGCCGTGATTACCGGTGGCGCATCTGGCCTGGGCCAGGCCACCGCCGAAGCCATCATTGCCAAGGGTGGCAAGGTGATGATCCTGGATCTGAACGACGAGCAGGGTCAGGCGGTGGCGGCGCAGCTGGGTGACAAGGCCGCTTTCGTCAAAACCGATGTGACCGACGAAGGATCTGTGCAGGCGGCTATCGCGGCGACCCTGGAGAAGTTCGGTGCGGTGCATGTAGCAGTGAACTGTGCCGGTGTGGGCTCAGCCATGAAGACGGTGGGTCGTGAGAACAAGCCCCATGATCTTGGCGTGTTCAGCAAGGTGGTGCAGATTAACCTGATCGGCACCTTTAACGTGACCCGTCTGGCCGCTGCTGCCATGGCAGAGAACGAGCCAGGCGAAGACAACGAGCGTGGTCTGGTGGTGAATACCGCGTCTGTGGCGGCTTTCGATGGTCAGGTAGGCCAGGTTGCCTATGCGGCGACCAAGGGGGGTGTGGTCGGCATGACCCTGCCCATCGCTCGGGATCTGGCCCCGCTGGGGATTCGCTGCAATACCATTGCCCCGGGTATCTTCAACACGCCGTTGATGAATGCGGCCCCGGATAAGGTGAAGATGCCGTTGATCGAAATGACCCAGTTCCCGAAGCGTTTGGGTAACCCGGAAGAATACGGTCAGCTGGTGTGCCACATGATTGAAAACAAGTTCCTCAACGGGGAAACCATCCGTATCGACGGTGGTATCCGCATGCAGCCTCGGTAAAAAGCCGTTGCAAGTTGCAAGTTTCAAGTTGAAAGTTGCAACGCGCCGAAGTTTGGTGCGCTGTGGGATGCAAATGGCCGCGCTCATTGGTTTGGGCGCGGCCTCTTTGTTTGGGGCTGCACAGCACCCCCCCCGATTCGCGTTGTAACTTGAAACTTGGAACGTGCTTCCTCTTAGCTCACCAACGCATAACACGGCTCGTAGTGGCTGCCGGGTAGTTTCATCCGGTGCTGTTCCACGAAGGCTTTCAGCAACTCGTCCAGGTGCGTCATCAGCTCGCCGGGTGCGTGCAGCCGATAGGGACCGTGTTGTTCGATGGCGTGGATGCCCTGTTCTTTCACATTGCCAGCCACGATCCCGGAGAAGGCACGGCGCAGGTTGGCGGCCAGCAGGTGGACCGGCTGGTTGGGGCTCAAGTCCAGGCTGGCCATGGCCTCGTGGGTCGGTTCGAAGGGCTGCTGGAAATCCAACGGGATGGTCAACCGCCAGTTGAAATAGAACGCATCATCGTTGTCACGCCGAAACAGGGTCAGGCGGTCGATCCCCACACACATGGCCAGCGCCACCGCTTCCGGGTCATCAATAATAATCTGGTAGCGCTCCGCAGCAGCATCGCCCAGGGTTTCACGGATAAAGGCATCGACTCGGCGGAAGTAGTTGGCACTGCTCGCCGGTCCGGTAAAGACCACCGGGAAGGGCATGTCGGCATTGTCAGGGTGGAGTAACACGCCGAGCAGGTAGAGGATTTCCTCGGTCGTGCCGACACCGCCGGGGAAGACAATGATGCCATGGCCCATGCGCAGGAAGGCTTCCAGGCGTTTCTCGATATCCGGCATGATGACCAGTTCGTTGACGATGGGATTGGGGGCCTCGGCGGCAATGATTCCCGGCTCGGAAATGCCCAGATAACGCCCCCCCTCGAAGCGCTGTTTGGCGTGGGCCACATGGGCGCCTTTCATGGGCCCCTTCATGGCGCCGGGGCCACACCCGGTACAGATATCCTTGTGGCGCAGGCCCAGCTGGTAGCCCACGCTTTTGCTGTAGTCGTACTCTTCCCGGGAAATGCTATGCCCACCCCAGCACACCACCATGTTTGGCGAGGCGCCGGCTTTGAGCACGCCGGCGTTGCGCAGAATATGGAAGACGGCATTGCTGATGCCCTGGCTGCTGGACAGGTCAAAGCGGTCGTTGTTCTGGATCTCGTTGGCCACATAGACGATGTCGCGCAGTACCGCCGACAGGTGCTCGCGGATGCCGCGGATCATGCGTCCATCCACAAAGGCGCCGGCGGGGGCATTGTCCACCTTGAGTCGCAGGCCACGGTCTTCCTGAATGACCTCAATATCAAAATCCTTGTAGGTTTCCAGTACCTGGCGGCTGTCGTCGGTGGGGGTGCCGCAGTTGAGAACCGCCAGGGCGCAGCGGCGCAGCAGTTCGTGCAGGCCACTGCCGGAGGTGTCACGCAAGCGTTCCACTTCGTGCTGGCTGAGGACTTCCAGGCTGCCTTCCGGGGCAACAATGGTGGATACCGTTTCGGTCATAGGGTCGGGTCCGTCGCAAATCATCGTTATTCGGGCAGCGTTAGCCACCTTGCTCGGCTACGCAGCCGCGTAAACGCGCTACTTGAGGCGCAAATCTTGCGTTCGCAGGGAAGACGGGCAAACCGCCGCCCATCCCCAGAACAGGAACAACTTCCAAGAGTACCCTAGATGGCAGCCCCTGTGAGTGAAGAGTTGCTTCCCGGTTTCTGGGGGTGACGACAGACTCTTTTACAATTTGCCGGGAACGACGCCGGCCCCCAGGCGTCCGAAACAGTACAAGATCTGGCACACTGGCTGCATGAATTGACCTGTGTCATCAGGCTGTCTTGAGAGACCGCCATACTTGGTCGATTGGGAGCGGTCATTCCGCTGCCGTGATAGAGACTTAATCGGGAGCAAAGCATGTTGCTCAAATACCTGAATCAGCTGGAACAGGCGGTCAAGGCCGCGTCAGAGCATCCGGATACGGATACCATGAGCCGTTGCGCCGATTGCGTGGCGACGCTGGATGCCTATCTGGATGCCCAGATGGAGCCGGTGCAGCGCCGGGGACGGGAACTGATGGATGGGCTGATTCCCGCGCACTTGCAGGATCGGGTCTGCCAGCGGCTACACGGATTCTCCCGCCTTCAGTAGGACATTTTGCTGCGCTGTTGGCGCAGGGCCTTTTCACGCTCCTCAGGAAACAGGTCCGGTTGTTGTGGCGCTTTCAGGTCCCGTAATCGGGCACCGATCCCGATCAGTCGGGCCGGGCCCTGTCGCCGTTCCCACAGCTGTCGTAGCAGCGCTTCAAAATGCGAGGCATCCAGGTCTTCCCCGGCCTTGTCGCAGCTGAGACTCACGAAGTCCTGATATTTCACCTTGGCAGTCAGTCCGCTGATCAGGTAATGCTGGTCCAGTTTGGCAAAGCGGGCCTTGAGTTTTTCCAGTAATCCGTCCAGTTCCCGCAACCAGGCATTCAGGTCAGGCTGATCCCGATCGTAGGTGCGTTCCACGGAGACGGATTTACGCCGACGGCCGGTTTGCACCGGGCGATCATCCTCACCCCGACAGAGATGGTAGAGGCGCTCGCCGAAACTGCCGAAGTGTTGGGCCAGCTCCAGCCGGCTCATCCCCTGCAGATCGCCACAGGTCCGGATGTTGAGTCCACGCATTCGTTCGGCGGTTACGCGGCCCACCCCGGAAATTTTCTTTACCGGCAGGGCGGTGACGAAGGACTCCACCTGTGCCGGCGGAATCACGAAAAGACCGTCCGGCTTGCGCCAATCGCTGGCCACCTTGGCAAGAAACTTGTTGGGGGCAACGCCAGCGGATACGGTAATCCCCAGCTCCCGGCGAATATCCTGTCTTAACGCCTCGGCAATACGGGTTGCGCTATTATCAAATTGTTCACTGGTGCTTACGTCCAGAAAGGCCTCGTCCAGAGAGAGCGGTTCAATCAGGCTGGTATAACGACGAAAGATGTCATGGATCTGTGCAGAGACCTTGCGATACTTGTCGAAGTTGGGCGGCACGATGACCAGCTCCGGACACAGGCGCAGCGCCTGTGACGAGGCCATGGCGGAATGGACACCGAAATGGCGGGCAGGGTAATTGCAGGTAGCAATCACGCCGCGCCGATTCGGGTCACCGCCAACGGCCACAGGACGGTGGCGCAGGGTGGAATCGTCACGCATTTCCACGGCGGCGTAGAAGCAGTCGCAGTCCACATGGATAATCTTGCGTGAGGCCTTTGCCATGAATGCGCTCTGGATGGTGGCAGGGGGTCTGGAATGTTTTGAATGTGGCTCCTGAAGGAGAGTGTAACATCGCCATTACCGCTAACCGCACACCACAGGTCCTGATCGTCGGTGCTGGCCCTACCGGCCTGTCGCTGGGCATCGGTCTGCGTCGACAGGGCATCGACTGCTGCATCATTGACCGCCTGAGTGAACCCTCGCCCTGGTCCCGGGCATTGGGGCTGCACGCCCGCACCCTGGAAATCTTTGCCGCCCTGGAAGTGCTGGCCCCCATTCGCAAAGCGTCTCGTACCCTGCGGGCGGTGTCGGTGTACGGCGACAAGGGGTTCCTCTTCGAGCTGGATCTGACCAGCCTGGATGCCCCTTATCCCTGGGTACTGAGCTGCCCCCAGTCTGAGGTGGAGAAGGCCCTGACCGAACGTTATCGTGCGCTCGGTGGTGAGCTGGTGCGGGGTGCCGAACTGCTGGATTTTACCCAGAACGGGGAGGGTGTCCGGGCACGGGTTCGACAGGGTACCGAGGTCACTACCCTGCAGTGCGGGCTGATGGTCGGAGCAGATGGGGTGGGCTCGACGGTGCGCGAGCAGCTGGGTATCGGGTTCAAGGGTGTGGATTACCGCGAGCATTTTCTGCTGGCGGATGTGGACTGGCAGGCGCCCTGGCGCCATGACAGTTCCCACGGCTTTCTCCAGGAGGACGGTCTGTTGATCGCCCTGCCGCTACCGACGGGGTGGCGGCTTATCATGGCGCAGGAGGAGGACTGGGGTGAGGGCGCTCCGGATCTTCAGCCCTTCCGGGATCGCCTCGCTGCCATGCTGGGGGACATTCCCGAGCTGGGTGAGCCCCGCTGGATCAGTCGTTTTACCGTGCAGCGTCGCCTGGCCCACCATTACCGTCGCAACCGGGTCTTCCTGGCCGGGGATGCCGCCCATGTGCAGAGTCCCCTGGGCGCTCAGGGAATGAATACGGGCCTGGCTGACGCCTTCAACCTGGGCTGGAAACTGGCCTTCTATCTCAAGGGCTATGGTAGCGGGATGCTGCTCGACAGTTACGAGCAGGAGCGTAAACCGGTGGCGGAAAAAATGCTGCACGGGGTGGACTTGCTCTCGCGGGCCTCGCTGGTCAAGTTGCCCATGTTGCGCCGCACCCGTGACTCCCTGCTCAAACTGGCCGGGGGGCGGCCTGGGCTGTCCCGCCGACTGTTGCGCACAGCCAGTCAACTGGATGTGCATTACCGGCAATCGCCCCTGGTCAGCTGCGGGCCCGAAGCGGAGTTGGGCTGGCGCCATCGCGGCCCCCTCCCCGGGGACCGATTACCCGATGCGGCATTGTGTTCCGTGCGCACCGGGCATCCGCATCAGCTCCATGATCTGCTGCGCAAGCCTGTCCACCATTTGTTGCTGCAACTGGGCGAGCACCCGGAGCATAACGAGCGTTTGGTACTGTTTGCCCTCAGTGATCGGCTGGGCCAGGAGTATCGAGAGCGGGTGCATCTGACCGTGATTGTGGCTCCACATACGCCGCAAGACGAGGTGCCTCATGAAGGCACTACCCGTATCTGGCAGGACCATCAGGGGGAATTTGCCCAGGCGTTTGGCGAGGGCCCCAGGATGTGGTTGATGCGTCCGGATGGGCACCTGGCGTATCGGGCGCCGGTGAGCAACGCCGATCACCTGCTGGCGTACCTGGATTCAGTGTTGGGGAGAGTGACTGGTTAACAGCGCCGCGTAAAGTGTCGTTTCTGTTCTTAAATGCAAGGCGCCGCGCTCAGTCACCGGACGCGGCGTCTTGGCTCAGAACACGGCAGGCGTTTTCCGCGCAACGGTTACCTATTCACTGCTAACGGCTAATGGCTTTTCCCACCGCTGGATCACGAAGTGTGCATTCATGGGTTTGCCAACCAGTTTGCCGATGCCTGCCTTGGCTTCGGGTTTGGCACGCCAGTGGTGGGGGGTCATGGCGAGCAGGTCGTGAAGCTCCTGTTCGTCGGTGGGGAGCCACTCAAGATGGAGTTCCTGGCTGTCAATTTGTGTGAAGCGTTCATCCAGAAACTTCCCAGCATCGAAGCTGGACTGACGTACCTCATCGTAGAGGGATTCGCGCAATGGCAGCAGGTGCTGCTCGCCGGTGCCGACCACCACCAGTTCTCCGCCGGGTTTCAGCACCCGGGCGATATCCTCGGTGAATAAGCGAGTGAAGAGCACGAACACCCGTTGCTGGCTCTGGTCGAACAGGGGGAGCCGGGCGCCGCTGGCCACCAGCCAGGTGAGGGCCTTGTCCCGTTTGGCTGCCGCATCCACGGCAAACTTGGAAATATCCACACCCACACCCTGGTCGCTGCCCAGTCGATCAGCGAACTGGCAGGTATACCAGCCCTCTCCGCAGCCGATGTCCAGCCAGGGCTGGGCCTCGTGATCCAGATTATCCAGCAGGGCATCGGCCAGTGGCTGGTAACGACCCAGTGCCAGAAAGGCTGTCCTTGCCTGCACCATGGCCTTGTCATCCCCTGGAGAGCGTGAGCGCCGGTGCTGAGCCAGCAACAGATTGGTGTAGCCGCGCTTGGCGCGATCAAAACGATGACCGTTGTCGCACTGCCAGCTGTTGCCGGAGAGATGCAGGGGGTGATCACAACTGGGACATTTCAGGTTGGGCATGGTCTGTGGGGGACTCGGGTAGGGGGCTTGGCGATAGCAAGAAGTCGCATTGTCGCAAATTCTTCTGGCAATAAAAAAGGGCCGGCAAAGCCGGCCCTTTTTCTGCGTGGCGCGTGTTCAGACTTTACGCCGGTACAGACCCAGCAGCACCATCAGGGAGAGTAGACCCAGGGGAAGGCTGCCGCCTCCGCCGCCCGAGCTGCGCGGAGCACGGGTCGCAGGGGGCGGGACATCGGGGCAGGCTTCGAGATCGTCACGGCTGAAGTCCAGTGCCACCTCGGTCTCAGTGACAGAGCCGACGTTCACACCGTTATCGTTTTCTACCTGAACCTGCAGTGTTTTCACGGTGTCGGCATTCGCCCGGATGACAATCGTGGCGGCCAGTTCCTGGCCGGCATCCAGTTGCCCGAGCTGGCAAGTGTACTGACCTTCGTTCGTGCTGCATCCCGCGCTGAGTTTGCTTACCAGGGATAGGGCGTCATCGAGAGGGCCGGTAATGCGGGTGCCAAGGGAGTCGATTACGGGGTCCTGGTTGGCGAGGCTGGCCTCGATGCGCATCTCTACCTGTCCGTTACGGGGGGAGAGGCAGACCGCTTCTGCGGCGATGACCAGTTCCGGCTGACCCAGTTGCAGGGTGATGTTGCCGCTGTTGTTAAGACGGTAGTAATCCCGTTGGTTGTCCAGCTCGACCGTCGCCTCCAGCTGTAGGTCGGTATCGCTCTGACTGTTGCTGTCCGTGGCGGTAAAGTCGAACGGCTGGGTGGCGCCGCCGGGGATGGCAGTGCCGGTGTACTGACAGGTGGTGGCCCCGTTGTCCGACGGGGTGCAGGAAAGCCCGGTTTGGTCCGGGGCTGGGACCAGGGACAATTCGACAGGGTGGGTGATGGTAAGCGCGAAATGGGTGGCTGCCCGGCTGCCTGCGTTTTCTACGGGTACCTGGAAATCAATGGTGCCGAACCCCTGGAAGGTGTTGTCGCCGTCAGCAATGGTCAGGTCCCGGAGCGCCAGCTCGGCGGCACCGGTGTGCTGCTCGATCCAGTCCAGATAGCGGGAAACCCGGGTGTAGACAGAGGGAATCGCCGGGTCGCCACATGTGCCATCGGTGGAATAACCGAAACTGGTAATACCGACCTGGGGGCTGTCATTCAGGGTCGTGCGGGTCAGCAGCAGTGGGCCACCGCTGTCACCCTGGCAGGAGTCTTCCCCAAAGGTATCGTCTTGATCCGGGGTCGGCTCGTTGGCGCACAGCATGGTGTCCAGGATCTGATCGCCGTTGGTAAAGAGATCAATAGTGGTCTGGCAGGATGCGTTGGTGACATAGTCCAGCGCGACTTCCTGCAGCTCGACAAAGGCAACAGGTTGCAGAGGAGTGGCGGGGTTATCGTCATGGTCCTCATAGGTGGCAACACCCCAGCCCAGGACACTGAGAATGTCATCGTAACTGACCAGGCTTTCCATGGCGCTATCGGTGTCGAGTCTGGCCAGTACCCCGGTATGAATACTGGCGCTGCCTGTCTCGGCGGGTTCTGCCAGCCGGATCAGAGCGATATCGTTTTCAAAGGTATTGTCGTTGTAGCCGGCGTGGACAATGACGGACGCTGCATCCAGCAGCAGGGGGCTATTCGTCGGCACATCCAGAGTCTGGCTGCCCACCAGGATTTCGAGGTCACTGGCAGGGGTGGTAACGATACCGGAGCGGACACAGTGTGCTGCTGTCAGTACCCAGTCGCGGGACAGCAAGGTGCCGCCACACACCTGTCCCATGCCAACCGGGAACGCACTTCCTGCGTCAATGGCGTCCTGTTTTCTCTGTTTATCAATCAAGGCCGCCAGCGTATTCCAGCCAGTGTCGGCGGTTTCGCCGCCAACGACGCGTGGTGAAGCGGTTGCAGCAAAGAGGGTGCCGCAGGCCAGGGTGCTGGCCAGTGCAGCAATCAAACGGTACTTCATGTGAAATTCCCCAGATGAGTCGAAGTGCCCAAAAGGCGGCATTCTAGGTCTGAGGAGCGATCAGTGATGTAGGAAAAACGCCATTCCTTTTGTAAGTATCGCTAATAGCGTGATGCCATTCACGTTTCCTGTCTGCATTAGCGTTCGGCGGATGCGTCAAAGGGGCTGCCCAGTTGTGCCCGGTACACCCGTCCGATTTCAGTGGCTCCCACATGATTGAGGTGACTCTCATCCCGATAAAGGGGAATGCCGTTGAGAACGGTCTGGCAGCGCTGCTCGTCGCAGAGAACCTGGCGAGGATTGATCCACTGGACATCGGGGAAGCGTTGCTGCGCCTTTGCCTTGAAGTGATGGAAGTCACGTAGCGCGTTTTGCACCTGTTGTGCGTCGATGGAGCAGTCATCCATGTTCTTGAGCAGACATTCGGCAAAATCCGTGGAAGGCAGCTCGGGGACATCCTCCAGCATGATCACGGTATGTCCTTGCGCCTTGAGCCAGGCAATCGTGTCGAGGAAGTAACCGCTGAATGCGGCATTTTCCAGGTAGGCGCTCCACCAGGCTCCCATAAAAACCGTCATCGGGCGTTGGCGGAGATACTCGCTGAGCGCCTGGTTACGGGCAACCTGGGTGGGATCGCCGGATTGTGCCTTCTCGGTAATGCCGGGAGACAGAAATGGCGTCGAGGCCCGGGTAACCATCAGCAGGGAATAGTCTGTGCCCTTGATCAGTTGCTCCACAAATCCGATCTGGGCGATGGCATGGGAGTCACCGATCAGCATGGCATTGGGTTGCCCATTGTCGGCCTCGGCCCCGAACAGACAGGCCTTGCCGGTGTTGAAGTGCACCGGGTCACCCTTGAAGCAGCGCTTGAACAGATCGGCGGGGTTGTTGTTGGCAATGATGCGGTACAGTGCCCGACGTTCTTCAGGGATGCGGAAGCTCAGGTCGTCGGCGATGCGAATGGTGGACTGGATGGCCCAGATGATCACCAGTGGCACAAAGACAAAGATCAGGAAGGATTTTCTGAAGCCCCATGGGCGATGGCGGTAGCGGTTTTCCACAAACCGGAAACTCAGCCAGGACAGCACCACCACCAGCACCATGAGACCGACCCGGATGGGCCAGGTGATGTCGATAAGCTGGTAGTGCAACAGGGCCACCGGTGGCCAGTGCCACAGATACAGGGAATAGGACAAGCCGCCGAGAAAGACCATCACCGGCAGACTCAGCAGCCTGGCTGTCAGTGTGGTGTTCTGGTGCAGGCCGGCATAAATCACCATGGCCGTGCCCAGGGTGGGCCAGAGGGCGTTATACCCGGGGAAGTGATCGTGCTTGGTCAGCAGCAGGCCGGTGGCGATGATCATGGCCAGGCCAAGCCCGGCCAGGATTTCTGCTGCGGGCCGGCTCAGCGCGGGCAGCTGCCGGCTGAACAGGGCAACGCCGGTGCCCAACATGAATTCGAACAGGCGGGCGGGTAACAGATAATAGGCGGCGGCGGGCCAGTGGGCTGCCAGGTAGACGGAAAGCGCAAAGCTCAGTACCAGAGTAATACGGAACGGCCAGTGACCGTTTCGCCCCTTTCCGAACCGGTAGGCCAGATACAGTGCCAGTGGCCAGATCAGATAGAACTGCTCCTCCACAGCCAGTGACCAGGTATGCAGCAACGACAGGGACTGGGTAGCCGGGGCAAAGTACTGGGTAAGCTCGTCAAAGTAGTAGATGTTGCTTAACCCTACCAGTGAGGCAATCCAGCTCTTGGCAAAAATGTAGTAGGCATCGCCGATATAGAACGGCGAGAT
>JAZAJX010000069.1:0-21899 GCA_036230225.1 Pseudomonadota bacterium
AATCCAGGGCCGTCATGCTGAAGGCGTGCTGGCCGTGATCGTGGGTGCCCTGTGCCCGTAGGTTGGTTTGCTTCAATCCGTGACGGCCTGCGATGGCCGATACGCTGGCATGCTCCTGGTTGCCAGCCCCGGTGCGGGTGTCGATGTCCACCACGCCACCGCTGGCATTGCCATAGAGCAGGGCGCTGGGCCCTCGGAGCACGGTGACGCGTTCTACGGCAAACAGGTCGATGCTGTCCAGCTGGGACTGGCCGTCGGGAAGGGTTTCCGGGAAACCATCCAGATTCACCCGTAGCCCCCTGACGCCAAACGGTGCCCGGGAACCGAATCCCCGTGAGGAAAGGCGCAGCCCCTGGGCAAAGTTGTAGCGATTCTGCAGAAACAGGCCGGGGACCCGTCGCAGTGTCTCATCCAGTTGGAGACGGGGACGGGCACGCTGGTTGTCGGCTGTCTGCAGCACGGTGAGCGCCCCCGGAGTATCGGCCAGCGGGCGTTCCATACGTGTCGTGGTCACGGTGATGGGTGACACCGTAGCGGGTTGGGCAACCACTTGCAGCGGTGCCAATAACGGCAAGGCAGAGAAAAACGTTTTTATGTACCCCATGGTCGTTCCTTTCTACAGGACGGAGCGGGGGAAGCAAACCTTGCAGACATAAAAAAGGGCCGCATGAATGCGGCCCTGAATGGAGAGAATCCGTTGATTTAGTGCGCTTTCTTACCCTTGCGCTGGCTGGCCTGGGCGTGTTGCTCGGTAAGAATGCCTTCGTCGCCGAACAGCTTTTCACGCCATTCGTCCAGCAGTGCATCAGTATCATGCTGGGAAGGGTGGAAATCGCGTTTGAAGAAATCCAGATACTGCGGCGCCAGTTTGGTAAACAGCCCCTTGCGACCGAACAGGAACTTGATGCCGTTCCAGTTGTTCTTCACGTTCAGCAGGCGACCGTCGGAGGCCAGCATGCGTGCCTGGAACACGGCCAATACCGCAAAGAAGATCACGGTGGTCGGGATCATGGCGCCAGCACGGATGGCATAGTTGCCGCTGACTTTTTCATAGACGTCGTAGGCAACGGTCTTGTGCTCGTTTTCTTCCAGCGCGTGCCACAGCCACAGTTTGGCAGTGGCTTCATCAAGAATGCGGTTCTGGTGCTCCGGCTCGCGCAGCAGTTGCTCTGCGATAATCGCGGTGTAGTGTTCCAGACACACAGTGGCTGCCAGCTGGAAGATCTTCGGGGTGCGTTTTTGCACCAGGCCCAGGAGCTTGCCCAGTGACTTGTCCAGCTTGTCAGTGGGGTAGCCGAACTTCACGCCCATCTCGTTCCAGGCTTCGTGTTCCTTGCTGTGCATGGCCTCCTGGCCGATGAAACCGGCAACCTGTGCCTTCAGCTTGGGGTCGGTGATGGCCTTGCGGTAATGGCGCACGGAGTCCACGAAGAACGCTTCACCTTCCGGGAAAAGTGCAGACAGGCTGAGCCAGAAGGCACTCAGGAACGGGTCGTTATCATAGAAGTAACGGGCCGTGGTCTTCTCGTCGAACTGGAAGTCCAGACGACGAGGAGGGATGTTCACGGTAGCGCCCAGCGGCACTTTCTGTGCGCTCTTCTGAGTGGCCTGAATGTTAGTGGATGCTGTTGTTGTCATGTGTCCTCCTGGTCTCGCCCGGTCAGTGACCGGCGAATGCCAAACTGTGACATTAACTAATGTCACGATAGTCAGGGTTACAGCAGGACAGGTAAATGGCATTGTCGCGCCCCGTTCGGGGCGCTAATGCCAGTACACAAAAAGGGCCATTTTGTGTCCGTAAATGACAGGTGAAGGTGTCCGGTCAGTTGGCGAGGAATAGAGATTGGGTCTCCAGAAATTCTTCCAGCCCAAAGCGCCCCCACTCTCGGCCGTTGCCGGACTGTTTGAAGCCCCCGAACGCACCCTGCAGGTCCGGCCCTGCGCCATTGATATGAACCATGCCGGTGCGCAGGCGGGTTGCCACGGCGCGGGCGTCGTTCTCGTCACCGGAGACATAGCCAGAGAGGCCGTAATCTGAATCGTTGGCGATAGCCACGGCCTCATCCACGTTATGGTAGGGAATCATGACCAGTACCGGCCCGAAGATTTCTTCACGGCCGAGGGTCATGTTGTTAGTGATCTCGCTGAAGACGGTAGGGCGGGCGTAATAGCCGGCTTCCAGCCCCTCGGGCTTGCCGGGCCCGCCGGCGACGAGCTTGCCGCCCTCCTGAATGCCCTGCTCAATGAGGGATTGCACTCGCTGATACTGACGGCTGTTGGCGATGGGCCCCATGACCGTACTGTCGTTCTGCGGGTCGCCGACGGTAATGGTGTCACAGGCTGCCGCGGCAATGGCTTCCGCCTGTTCCAGTTGATCGGCGGGCACTAACAATCGAGATGGGGCATTACAGCTCTGGCCGGTATTGTTCATCATGGCCCGAACGCCATGGGTGACGGCTTTCTGCAAATCGCACCCCGGCAGCAGAATATTGGCGGATTTCCCCCCCAGCTCCAGGGACACGCGCTTGATGGTGGCAGCGGCTTCACGGCTGACGGATTCGCCGGCACGCGTTGAGCCTGTGAGAGAGACCACGTCAATACGTGGATCGCTGGAGAGCAGCGGGCCAACCCGGGCACCGTCCCCGTGGACCATGTTGAAAACCCCCGCGGGCAGTCCTGCCTCGTCGATGATTTCTGCCAGTATGCGAGCTGACAAGGGAGCGAACTCACTGGGCTTGAGCACCATGGTGCAGCCGGCGGCGATGGCCGGAGCAACCTTGCACATGATCTGATTCATGGGCCAGTTCCAGGGGGTGATCAGGGCACAGACACCGGCGGCGGTGCGCCGAATCAACGCTTGGCCAAGTTGTTCCTCGAAGGGAAAGTCCCTGGCAACGGCCAGGGTGGTTTTCAGGTGCCCCAGTCCCATTGGGGCCTGGACTTTGCGCGCCAGACTGATGGGCGCCCCCATTTCCTGGCTAATGGCCTGGGCAATGTCCTCCAGCCGGGCCTGGTATCCATCCATAATGCGCTCAAGATAGCCCAGCCGAGTTTCCAGGGGTTCAGCACTAAAGGCGGGAAAGGCGGCAGCGGCGGCACTGATGGCAGCATCGATGTCCGCGGCATCGCCCATGGCCAGCTCCCCCAGCGATTGTTCCGTGGCCGGGTTGATGACTGTGTGCTGTTGGGCGTCGGATGCCGGGGCGACCCACGCGCCATTTATGTAGAACTGTTGCAGCGATGCCATGGGCATGTCCTTCTGTCGGTCTGTGGTGGAGTCTGGGTTCAGACAATACAATAGTGGAATGAGATTTCAAAATATTGACCTGCCGCTGCAGATCATGACATGGTTGATTGGCCAGAAAGGTGAATCCCATTGTGCGCGAGCCCTTGGGCGATGGCCACGACGGCTTATGCAGGTAAAATCGCTTTTTGCTATATTTGCGCGGTGAATACATAACTATAAGTGGAGTCTATGCCCGCTATCCGGGCAAGGATTCCCCATCCCGAAGCCTGAAAGGAAACACGATAATGCGACGAGCTGTTGCCGATGTGGGTACCAACGACAAAGACCGGAATTTCGTGTCGGCCCGGGCGCGGGGGCTGGACATACTTCGCTGCTTCGGCCCGGCCGACGAGTACCTGGGGAATGCGGAGCTCGCCAAACGTACCAATATTCCGCGTCCTACCGTGTCCCGAATGACGGCGACGCTGACCCAGCTCGGTTATCTCCGCTATGTACCTCAACTGGAAAAATACCGGTTGGGGCCAGGCGTGCTGGATCTGGGGTATCGCTACCTGGCCAGTGAAGGGGTGCGCGAACTGGCCAGGCCCTACATGCAGGAGCTGGCCGATGCCACTGATTGCATGGTTGCCATCGGCGCCCCGGATGGGGCCCAGGTGACTTATATCCAGGTCTGCCAGGGGAATGGTCCGCTGGTGTTGCGGTTGAACATCGGCTCCCGGGTGCCCATGGCCACATCGGCACTGGGGCGTGCCTTTCTGGCGGCGACACCGGAATCCGAGCGTGAGCAATATTATGAGCAGATCCGCCGGCAGGACCCGGCGGCCTGGCCGGAGCTGGAGCGCAGCCTCCAGACCGCCTACGATGAGTATCAGGAATACGGTTTCTGTATTTCCGATGGGGAATGGAACCGTGATGTGAGCGGGGTAGCCGTCCCGTTGATTCTGGATGGCGGTGCCCAGGTCGTTCCCTTCAACTGTGGCGGTTCCTCCCTGCGTCTCAGCCGCCGTACCCTGATCGAGAATCTGGGACCACGACTCAAGGATGTGGTGGCCCAGGTGGAACAGATGGTGCAGGGCCGTACCTGATCGCGCCCCTGCCGAGGAACTGAAATGTCTGTCGTACCGCCACCGGCGTTTTCCATGGACGACGCCAGCGACCGTTTCCGCCAGGGCTTTCCCGGCCTGGTGGGGCTGCACTTTCTGGAGTGGGAAGAGGGGCGGGCAGTACTCGGCCTCCAAGTACGCCAGGAACACCTGAATCTTGGTGGCGTGATTCATGGTGGCGTGCTGGCCACTCTGATGGATGTGGCGGGTGCCTGTGCCGGCACCTATTGCCCCCGCCCCGACCGCATTCGCAAGGCGGTAACCCTGTCCATGACCAACACCTTTACCGGCCAGGCGGGTGAAGGCCTGATACGGGCAATCGGTACACGCCGTGCCGGCGGTACCCGAATCTATAACAGCACCATGGAAGTGTTCGATCAGCAGGGACAATTGCTGGCGATGGGAGAGGGCACTTTCCGGTTGCGGTCCAGTAGTGCGGGCCCGGAGGGTGAGCCGGTCTGATTCGAGCTACACTCGTTGTATAACGAAAAATTGATGTTCCCCAGATTTCCGCGAAGCCACTGGAGGCGTTCCTCTTCAGGGGCGAATCCGAGCCTGGGCGTGGACGCAGGCTGAGCAGGTGGTATCAGATCACTCTGGCGGCACCTGGCGCTCCTGTTCGCCCTGAGGAGGATTTCCTCGCTCCGCAAGGTTCGTCCCTGATACTCGCGGCGTAGAGTGAGGAACGCCTGCAGCGCTTTTGTAGCTGTCATGGAGAGCGCCACAAGCTCAACGGGCAGAACGCCTGTTCGCGTGGTGACTAGACGCTAGTCGCTAGCCACTCGTCACTTATTTTGACGCGTCGCGTTAATGCTCCGCTGGCTGCAGGCTGATTCGCAGCATCCCCTGACGATCATCAAACAACTGTACATCCACATTACTGCGATGCTCGCTGGGCAGCACCGCCAGAGGAACCGGCAGTGACAGCTGGCTGGGGCCGGGCAGGATAGCCTTGATATTCCCTGCGATGATATTCGTCACTTCCGTGAGCGCGTCGACCACATCTTCTCCGGTCACGGCATCTGCCTCTTTCTTGAACATCTGCCCGGCGATACGGTGGCCCAGGGTTTCACAGGTGCTGACGGTCACATTGCCTTTCCATTTACCGGAAATGGCGATTTCCGCGCCATGGTGAATCATTGGAGGGGGGCCACTCTGGGCCCGTACCGGAATTTTCAGGAAATCACTGAGCACATTGGCGCCAATGCGGGCAATTTTCTGTGACAGCATGGCGGGTTGCGATGGCATGTCCATGGGGCACCTTCAGGCAGGTTGGTAAAAGGGGCGATGGCTTCCGGAAATCGCCGGTGTGAACCCGGCAGTTTTTTCCAGGCTTTCGGTGGAGCCGAGTAACAGGTAGCCATCCCGGGTGGTCTGTTTTCGGATACGGCTGAGTACCCGCTGACGATCTTCCATGGAGAAGTAGAGCAGCACGTTGCGTAGCAGGACGATATCGAAGACAGGAAGGTCCTCAGGCCACTCGCGAACCAGGTTGATCTGCTCGAAACGGATCCGGTCGCGAATCTCCGGTTTGATCTGCCAGTCCAGCCCTTGCTGTTCAAAGTACAGCGCCATGTTGCGAGCTGGTAGTCCCCGGTTCATCTCGTTCAATCCGTAACACCCCTGCTGGGCCTTGTTCAGTGCTGATCGGGAAAAGTCACTGGCGACCAGGGTGACATCCCAATCCTTCAGTTGCGGGAAGTGTTCATCCAGCAACATGGCCACACTGTAGATTTCCTGGCCGGTACTGCAGGCCGCGCTCCAGATACGCAATGTTTTGTCAGTACGGCGCTTCTCCAGCAGCGCGGGCACCATCGTGTCGAGAAAGCTCTGGCTGAGAATGGGGTCGCGAAAGAAATAGGTTTCATTGATGGCCATGGCTTCTACCAGCTCCGTTCGCAATGCGCCGTCACCGATGGACGAGGCTTTCTCGATGAGTGCATTGATGTCGCCCTCGGTATGCTGCCGGGCCAGATTCTGCAACCGGGCCTCGGCCAGATAGGCCTTGTCCGGTGGCAGGGTGACGGCGATCTGTTCGCAGAGAAGCGTGCACAGAGTGTGATAGCTGTGCTCGTCGATACAGCTCATCCGTGCACCCCCTCATTCATGGAGGCAAGCTGTCGGGATCGAAAAGTGGGACGCCCCCGATTGACGCGACGGAGTATTTCCGCCGCCATCTCATGGAGAGGCAATTCGGCACAGGCCAGGCCGGCCCGGGATACCACTCCCGGCATACCCCATACCGCACTGGTGGGTTGGTCCTGAACCAGTATCTGGGCACCCACTTTTGCCAGTTGCCGACAACCGTCCAGGCCATCCTGACCCATTCCGGTCATGACGACGGCAAGCACGTTGGCACCAAATGATTTGGCGGCACTGTGGAAAAGAATATCCACGGCAGGCCGACAGAAATTGACTGGCTCACTGCGCAGGGGGGCGGCGATGGTGGTGTCGCCCTGCTTATCCACGGTCATGTGGTAATCCCCGGCGGCCAGCCAGACCTGGCCTGGCTCTGCTCGCTGAGTACTGTCACATTCCGCGACCTTTAATACGGCGTTTTGATCCAGTCGTGTGGCCAATGCCCGGGTAAAGACGGCAGGCATATGCTGCACCACCAGAATCGGTACCGGAAAATCGGAAGGTAACGCGGGGATCAGTTGCCCCAGTGCCCTGGGACCGCCCATGGACGCACCAATCACCACCAGGTCTACCCGGGAAGGAATACGCTGATGTTGCAACTGGGCGGCGACGGGACGCGGACGCGACACGGGGGAGCTGGCCGGCTTGGTCTCCCGTCGCAGCAGGGTTTTGATTTTGCCCAGCAGACTGGTCTTGATGTAGTCCCTGGCTTCGGCGGCTGTGCCGACCATGGCCGGTTTGGGCACATAATCGCTGGCCCCCAGTGAGAGCGCCTCAATGGTGACCATGGCGCCACGCTCGGTAATCGAGCTGAATACCAATACCGGTAATTCCGGTCGACTGACCTTGAGCTCCTTGAGCATTTCCAGACCGCCCATGCCGGGCATTTCCACATCCAGAATCAGCAGATCGGCTTCCACCCGCTGTAGACGGTCAAGCCCCTGGCGCCCATCGGAGGCAGTCCCCACCACCACAATATCCGGGTCTTCCTCGAGAATCTGGGTGAGGATATGCCGGACCGCAGCGGTGTCGTCTACCAGAAAGACGCGAATACTGCTCATGCTCTCTCTGCTCTTTTCAGGCCCATCATCTCCAGCTTGCAGGCCAGCGCCTCCGAGGAGAACGGTTTCATCAGATATTCATCGGCACCGGCGGAGAGGGCCTCGACCATCTGGCCGACTTCCGCCTCGCTGGTGACTACCAGCAGCTTCATGTCGGTGTAGCAATGTTTCTGCCGGACGGCACGAATGAACTCCAGGCCGTTCATGACCGGCATGTTCCAGTCCACCAGGGCCAGCGAGGGGATGCTGTCCTCTTCCTCCAGCAGGGTGATGGCCTGCTGGCCATCACCGGCTTCGCTGGTCTGGTAACCAAGCTGCTGGAGCAGGTCGCCCAGGATCAGGCGCATGGCCCGGGAGTCGTCAATAACCAGTGCTGTGCTAGCCATGATGAGGGTCCCTCGTTATTTCTGGTTGTCCGCACGGCTGGTGCGTTCTGCATCCACCACCAGGGTTTGCAGGTCGGCAGCCAGTTTGGCCAGCTCTGCAGCCGCCTGGCGCATGCTGTCCACACCGGCGTTGGTGCTTTTCGCTGCTTCCGCAACGCCACCAATGTTGCCTGCCACTTCGTTGGTCCCCTTGGCGGCGTCGGCCACCCGGCGTCCCATCTCGTTGGTGGTGATCGTCTGTTCTTCTACGGCTGAAGCGATGGAGCCCTGTACCTGGCTGATGTGATGAATCACCTCGCTGATACGGGCGATGCCTTCGATGGCACCCTTCACGTCGACCTGGATGGCTTCGATCTTCTGACCGATGTCTTCGGTGGCGCGACCGGTTTCCTTGGCGAGTTCCTTCACTTCGTTGGCCACCACCGCAAAGCCGCGACCGGCATCGCCGGCACGGGCAGCCTCGATAGTGGCGTTGAGCGCCAACAGGTTGGTTTGCTGGGCGATGCCGGTAATCACCTTGATGACCTTGCCGATTTCCGCACTGCTGGTGCCCAGGCTGCTGATGGTGGTGTTGGTGCCTTCGGCAATACTGACCGCCTCATCGGCGACGCGAGCCGCATCGGTGGCATTCTTGGCAATTTCCTTGATGCTGGCGCCCATTTCCTCAATACCACTGGACACCGCCTGTACGTTTTCGTTGATATCTTCGGCAGTGCGTACGGCAGAGTTTGCCTGGCTACTGGTGACACCGGCGTTGGAGCCCATCTGGTCACTGGTCGCAATCATTTCCTCGGAAGAGGTGGCCAGTACTTCTACCGTGCCGCGGATACGTTCTTCGAGCAGTACCTTCTCGGTGACGATTTCCCAGGTGAGCATGGGTCCCACATAGTTGCCTTCTGCATCGTAGATGGCGTTGACCAGCAAATCGGCTTTTTCATCACCGATGTTGATGCGGGCGCGATAGGGCAGGTTGGTGGGGTCGGACAGAATGCGGCGCTGATGCTCCGGGTGCTTGTGGAAGACATCAATGTTGGCGCCAAGCAGTTCATTGGCCTTGATGGGCAGATAGGATTCCAGTTTCTGCATGGTCGCACTGGCGGCCGGGTTCAGATAGATGATCTTGAGGTCCCGGTCGCAGAGGAACACGTTGGTGGGCATTTGATCCACCATGTTCATCACACGCCGGAATTCGTTCTCCTGGCGCAGCTCGGTGGTGACATCTTCCCAGCAAACCGTATAGCCAATGATCTTGTCTTCCGTGCTCATCACCGCATTGATGCGAGTGCGCAGTGTCACCCCGCCAAAATTGAAATCGGCGGAATGCGGCATGGCCTTGGGATCACGCAGAATGCTTTCTACCCGTTTCGGATCACGATGGAAACGGTGGATATGGCCATTGAGGATGTCTTCGATCTTGACCCCGAAGGTATTGACGATGGGCTGTGCAATGGTGGACAGCGTCTCGGAGGCGCGGGGATTGATGTAGACGATATTCAGGTTGGTGTCGGCGACGAACACGTTGGCCTGAAGGCTTTCCATGGTCGCCTTGACGCCTTCCAGGCTATCGGTGACGGATTTGTTGGTATCCACATCCCGCAGTGCGGAATCCTGGCTGGACGGCTGGCCGCTGCCGTTGGTTGTGTCAGTCGCGTTTCCGTTCACGATATCCCCCTTTAATGGCGCAACGGTATTCATGATGGTGTCGATGTGTGCGGGCTCCACGCCCAGCGATACGAGTGTCTCTTGCAGATGTTCAGCAACACGGTCGAAATTTTTTGCGGTGATGTGCAGATTCTGGTGCGCATCCGCCATGGAGCGCCCTTTGTAGATTTGTGGCCCTCCGAGAGCCTGGGTAAAGAACTGCACCTGGGTTTCTTCCAGCCCCTTGCGCTGCTTGTGGCGAAAGTAGGGCGCCAGGGCCTGGTCGGCCAGTACCCGATCGTAGAACTCCGCTACCACCGCCCGGACGGCGGCTTCGCCGCCAATCTGGCTGTAGAGAGAGTTGTCATTCGCGTGGTCCAGAGTCTCTGTCATTTCTGCCAATCCCCGTGTTGTCCTTGTTATTGCAGTACCGTATGTGAAGCACGACTTGCCGAGCGGGTGCACAGTTCGTCTGCGAGTAGAGTGTCCAGGTCCAGTAGCAGATACAGGGTGCCCTGAACCGGGAAGACGCCACGCATGAACTTGCGCGGCGCGCCCTTGAGGGTTTCCGGTGGTGCCTCGATGTCTTCCGGCAAAATACTGACGATATCGCCGATGCGATCCACCATCAGTCCCACCTGCTCCCCGCCGTGATTGATAATGATGTTGATGGTGTCTTCTTCACTGCTTTCGCCAGCGAGCCTCAGCACTTTGCGCAGGGCGATGGCGGGCACGATGCGACCGCGGATATTCATCAGACCAAGCACACCAGGCGGGGCCAGAGGAATATCGGTGACCTGATGATTGGCGAGCACTTCCTGAACGTTGTCGACCACGACACCGTAATGCTTCTCCGCCACGGAAAAGGTGCAGATCAGTTGTTTATTTTCCATTGCTGTCTTCTCTCTCCGGCTTGGCCTGGTAGCGGTTCAAAAGGGCTTCGCAGTCGATGAAATCGGTGACATGACCTTGCAGGATGCCGGCGCCGAGAATGCCATCGGTTCTCGCATTTTCCTGGATGCTGGCCTGGTCATCGGAAACGATGTCGATGATGTCGTTGACCACCAGCCCGATCTCTCCGGACTCGGTGGGCTGTACCACGATACGAATAATGTCGTGCTCACCCTGGTGCTGGCTGCTACGGTCGCCAAGCCGGATCAGTGGGAGAATCCCGCCCCGGTACTGAATGACTTCCCGCCCGGCGGAGTACTCGATCAGGTCCGTACTGATTTCTTCCAGTCGGGAGACTTTTGACAGAGCGATGGCGGAGCGACCGTTGCTGCCGTCCGGACGGATCAACAGATAATTCTCGGCAGCGCGGATGGCTTGGGTTTCCAGGTCCAGAGGTGTCTCATGCTGGCGAAGTTTGCGTTCATGACGAGTCACACCGGCGTAGTCGGCAGTGGATTTCACATCCAGAATCAGTGCCACCCGGCCGTCGCCCATGATGGTGGCGCCGGCAAAGCAGGGGTTGTCCTTGAGGAGTCTGCCCAGGGGTTTGACGACGATCTCTTCGGTATCCCGAACATCATCGACCAACAGACCGAATTCCTGCTGGTCCGCAGTGAGCACCAGGATGAATTGATCCTTGGCGGTTTCCTGGTCGCCCATTTGCATCAGTGAGCGCATATCCACCAGCGGCAGTAGCCGCCCCCGAAGGCGGTAGACGAGAGCGTCGTGGACCGTCTCGATATCCTTATCGAGCCGGTCGGCTTCCACATAGACCACTTCCATCAGGTTGACCTGGGGAATGGCAAAGCGCTGGTGAAGGCAACGCACGATGAGCGCCGGGACAATGGCAAGGGTGAGCGGGATCTTCAATTTCAGGGTGGTGCCGCGCCCGGGGACACTTTTGATATCGATGGAGCCACCAATACGTTCCACATTGGTGCGCACCACATCCAGGCCGACACCCCGGCCGGACAGGTCACTGACGATCTCTGCCGTGGAGAAACCCGGCTCAAAGATGTAGCGGATTTTTTCCTGTTCGGTGAGTTGTTCTGCCTGCTCGGGTCTTACCAGCCCGGCTTCCATGGCTCGCCGGATGATTTTGTCGCTGTCCAGGCCGGCGCCATCATCGCTCACTTCCACGGTGACATTGCCACTCTCATGGTAGGCGCTCATGGTCAGGGTGCCGGTTTCCGGCTTGCCTTTGGCGCGGCGTTTTTCCGGGGTCTCGATACCGTGGTCCACCGCATTGCGTACCAGATGAATCAGAGGGTCACGGATGGCTTCCAGCAGGCTCCGATCCAGCTCGGTATCGCCCCCCTTGAGTATCGGAGTGACTTTCTTGCCCGTTTTTCTCTCCAGGTCCAGCAGCAGGCGGGGGTAGGTAGACCAGGCATTGCGGATTGGCTGCATGCGGGTCTGCATCAGCCCTTCCTGAAGCTCGCTGGTCACCAGGTTGAGTCGCTGGGACAGGTTAACCAGTTGAGCGTCGTTTTGATTGGCGGTGTGTTGCAGTAACTGGTTGCGGGTCAGCACCAGTTCGCCGACCACATTCATCAGTTTGTCCAGCAGTACCACATCAACCCGCACGGTGGTGTCACTTTTACCGGGTGCCGGGGCAGGGTTGGCTTCGGTGGTGGCCGGTTGCGCAGGCTCGTCTGCCTCACGATGCGAATCAGGGGGGACGGAGTCAGTCTCTTCAGTCACCACGTGTTGCGGTTCCGAGTGCACCTGTTCGACGTGAGATGGTGCTGCCGTGGCGTCATCGGTTCTTTCAGGAATCAGTGCGTGCAGTCGATCCATCAGAGGCTGGGGTGCCGGGCCACCATCGTTACCGTCGCTATGGATACGTTTCAGGAAAACGCGAATTTCATCCACGCCATCGAGCAGGGCGGCGGCGTGGGTAAGATCCATATGCAGATGGCCATCGCGCATGGCTCCGAGGATGTCTTCCAGGGCGTGGCTGAGCGTTTCCAGATGGCTGAAGCCGAAAAAACCACAGGTTCCCTTGATGGTATGGATGGCGCGAAACGCGCTGGCGAGTCGCTCAATGTCTTCAGGTGAGCGTTCCAGCGCGACAATGTCCTGCTCCAGCTGCCCCAGATTTTCGTCACTTTCGATCAGAAAACTTTGCAGTGCCTTGTCGTTTTCCTGCATCTGGCCTTCCCCCTTTGCCCCTTGCCAGGCCTTGTTATTGGTATCGGTTTTACGGATCAGCCAGCGCTGAGTTTGCGTAGTGATGCGAGACGCAAGATCGAGCGCAGATCAGCATCGTGTGGTGGTTTGACCAGATAGTTATCGCAACCTGCCTGGCGGCCGGCCAGATGGGCTTCAGCGGAGGTCATGCTGGAGAGCATGGCAATGCGAGCGGGGCTGCCCTTCTGACGCAGCGCTCTGCAGGCTTCCAGGCCACCCATGACGGGCATTTCCACATCAAGGAGAATCAAGTCGAAAGGCGTCTTCTCGGCACAATCGAGCGCCTGACTGCCGTTGTCGGCCTGGGTAATGTCCAGCTCGTAAGAGCCGGTCGCCAGTTCATGTAACTTGGCAGTGATAAGACTTCGGATGGCGGTGCTGTCATCAACCACCAGGATGTTGAGTCGCTCCATGACCCTTCCCTGTGCAGGTACTGCTTGCATTCTGTTCCCCAGATCCCGATCGAGACCCCCGAAGCAACGTGGTTGCTCCCCCGTCAGAACTTAAGCAACTATTTTTATATTTTGAAATGCCGGAAATGAAAAGTGCAGCGGACGAACGGTGCGTTTTGACCGATGTGCGCTTTACCCTATGCGGGAGATCATTTCCAAATCTGTTTCACAAAAATAGCCACTGGTTCATGGTTGGAATAAGTACCATGGTTCTTTTCACTTTACCTTCACGCAGGGGACAGGCGAAAAACGAGCGGCGACGAACGGACGTCGGGTGAAGGGCCGGCAGGGTGCCGGGTTGAGTAGGGAGGCAGGGGGCGTCTGCCAGGCACACCGGAAGGCGGCCTGGCAGACAATGGGCCATCAGCCCGGGGTTTTTTCTTTCTTCTTGCCGTCCAGAGGGACGCCCGCCAGTTTGCGTACCACCACGTAGAACAGCGGGATAAAGAAGATGGCCAGCACGGTGGCGGTGAGCATGCCGCCGAAGACGCCGGTGCCGATGGCGTTTCGGGCGCCAGCGCCGGCGCCGGTACTGATCATCAGCGGCGTGACCCCGAGCATGAAGGCCAGCGATGTCATCAGGATCGGGCGTAACCGCATGCGCACCGCTTCCAGCGTGGCCTTGAGCAGGTGCTCACCCTTCTGTTCCAGCTCCAGGGCGAATTCCGCAATCAGAATCGCGTTCTTTGCCGATAGCCCGATGGTGGTGAGCAGGCCAACCTGGAAGAAGACATCATTTTCCAGGCCCCGGAAGGTGGCAGCCAGTACGGCACCAATCACACCCAGGGGGACCACCAGCATCACCGCAAAGGGGATCGACCAACTCTCATAGAGTGCTGCCAGGCACAGGAAGACCACCAGCAGTGACAGCGCGTACAGGGCAGGGGCCTGGTCGCCGGACTGGCGTTCCTGATAGGAGAGGCCGGTCCATTCAAAGCCGAAGCCGTCAGGCAGTTTGGCGGCCAGTTCTTCCATGGCATCCATGGCATCACCGGTGCTGTAGCCAGGGGCGGCGTTGCCCTGAATATTGACCGAAGATACCCCGTTATAACGCTCCAGCTTTGGCGAACCATAGGTCCAGTGACCGCTGGCAAAAGCGGAAAAGGGAACCATCTCACCTTGTGCGTTGCGTACGAACCAGTCGTCCAGATCTTCGGGGAGCATGCGGTAGGGGGCTTCCGCTTGCACGTACACCCGTTTTACCCGCCCCCTGTCGACAAAGTTGTTGACGTAGCTGGAGCCCCAGGCGATCTGCAGGGTGCTGTTGATGTCGCTAATGCTCAAGCCCAGTGCGCGGGCCTTTTGCTGATCGATATCCAGCTCGTACTGCGGGCTGTCTTCCAGGCCATTGGGGCGAACGCCGGCAAGGCGGGGGTCCTGGCTGGCCATGCCGAGCAGCTGATTGCGGGCCTGGATCAGAGCCTCATGACCCTGGCCTGCCCGATCCAGCAACTGGAAGTCGAAGCCGCTGGCATTACCCAATGCAGGAATCGAGGGTGGGTTGATGGCGAAAATCATGGCTTCGCGAATACTGGCGAAGAAGCCCATGGATCGGCCGATCAACTGGTTGATCCCGTTCGCTTCCAGGTCTCGTTCATCCCAATCTTTCAGGTTTACGAAGGCCAGGCCGGCGTTCTGTCCGCGGCCAGTGAAGCTGAAGCCGGCCACAGTGAACAGGCCTTCCACCGCGCCGGTTTCTTCGTTGAGGTAGTAGTCCTCCATCTTCTTGAGCACATCCACCGTCTGTTCCTGGGTGGAGCCGGCCGGCAGGGTCACCAGGGTGAACATGATCCCCTGATCCTCTTCCGGCAGGAAGCTGGAGGGCAGCCGCATGAAGCTGTAGCCCAGGACCCCGACAATCACCACATAGATCAGCAGGTAGCGCCCTCGGCGTCCGAGAATCTTCTCCACTTTCCCCTGGTAGGCCTTGCTGCTCTTGTCGAAAGTACGGTTACACCAGCCAAAGAAGCCCTTGTCGGTCTGGTGCTCCGCATCCTTGGCTTTGAGCATGGTGGCGCACAGGGCGGGCGTGAGAATCAGAGCTACCAGCACCGACAACACCATGGCGGAAACAATGGTGATGGAGAATTGGCGGTAGATAGCGCCTGTGGAGCCGGGGAAGAACGCCATGGGAATAAACACTGCGGAGAGTACCAGTGCAATCCCGATCAGGGCGCCAGTGATTTGTCCCATGGAGCGACGGGTGGCTTCCTTGGGAGGCAACCCTTCTTCGTGCATGACACGTTCCACGTTTTCCACCACCACGATGGCGTCATCTACCAACAGCCCGATTGCCAGCACCATCCCGAACATGGTCAGGGTGTTGATGGAGAAACCGAAGGCCGCCAGGATGCCGAACGTGCCCAGCAGTACCACCGGTACGGCAATGGTGGGGATCAGGGTGGCGCGGAAGTTCTGCAGGAAGAGGAACATCACCAGGAATACCAGGATGATTGCCTCGAACAGTGTGTGAACCACCTCTTCAATGGAAATGCTGACGAAGGGGGTGGTGTCGTAGGGAAACACCATCTCCATCTTGTCCGGGAAGTAGGGCGCCAGTTCGTCCAGTCGGGCCCGCACGGCATCGGCGGTGTCCAGCGCATTGGCACCGGATGCCAGGCTGATGGCCAGGCCGGCGGCAGGCTGGCCGTTGTAGCGGCCGGCGACATCATAGTTCTGCGCAGCCAGTTCCACCTTGGCCACATCCTTCAGGTAGACGTGGGAACCGTCCGGGTTCACTTTCAG
Organism: Pseudomonadota bacterium; assembly: GCA_036230225.1. Taxonomy (GTDB): domain Bacteria; phylum Pseudomonadota; class Gammaproteobacteria; order Pseudomonadales; family Alcanivoracaceae; genus Alcanivorax. The sequence continues at coordinate 15,919 of JAZAJX010000069.1, forward strand.
CAGGATGTTCTTGAACTGTTGCTCATTCTCCAGACGGGTCTGGGCGATGATGGTGGCATTGAGCTGCTGGCCTTCCACTGCGGGCGCACCGCCGAGCTGGCCACTGGCCACCTGGTTGTTCTGCACCTGAATGGTCTGGGTGATGTCCTGGGGCGTCAGGTCGTATTTGTTGAGCTTGTTCGGATCAAGCCAGACGCGCATGGCGTAGGGAGAACCAAACAGCTGAATCTGGCCCACACCGGGCACCCGGCTGATCGGATCCTGTACGTTGGAGGCCACATAATCCGCCAAATCCGCCCGGGTCAGGCTGCCGTCTTCAGAGGTAAAGCCGACGACCATCAGGAAGGAATCAGAGGATTTGGACACCTGCATGCCTTGCTGCTGGACCTCCTGGGGGAGCAGCGGGGTCGCCAGTTGCAGTTTGTTCTGTACCTGCACCTGGGCAATATCCGGGTCGGTGCCCGGCGCAAAGGTCAGGTTCACCGAAGCATTCCCGAAGGAGTCACTGCTGGAACTGATGTACAGCAGATTGTCGATGCCGTTCATTTGCTGTTCGATCACCTGAGTGACCGAGTCTTCCACGGTTTTTGCCGAGGCGCCGGGGTAGTTACCGGCAATGGAAACCTGTGGCGGCGCCACAGTCGGGTACTGTTCGACCGGTAGAATCTTGATGGCCAGGGCACCGGCCATCATCATGATGATGGCGATTACCCAGGCAAAGATCGGGCGGTCAATAAAAAATCTGGCCATGGGATTCCCGTTTCTCGTCGTGTTTGCGTTTTATTGCGCTGGGTTCTGTGCCCCGGCGGCACGGGCGGTAGCCTGGGAGGATTGCGTGTCCTGTTCTGTGTCTACCGGTGTGACCGGGATGCCAGGCTGAATCTTCTGCAACCCGTCGACGACCAGACGATCCCCGGCTTTCAGGCCACTGGCGATCAACCATTGGTTGCCCACCGCCCGTTCAGTGACCACATTCACTTTCTGCACGGTGTTGTTGTCGTCGATGACCATGGCAGTGGCCTGGCCGGTGGGATCACGGGTAATGCCTTTCTGGGGCACCAGAATGGCATTTTGTCGCTGTCCTTCCGGCAGGCGTCCACGCACGAACATGCCGGGCAACAGCTCCCCCTCCGGGTTGGGGAAAAGCGCGCGCAGGGTGACCGAGCCGGTGCCTTCATCCACCGCGTATTCAGAAAACTGCAAGGCGCCAGCCTTGTCGTATTCGCTGCCGTCTTCCAGGATCAGAGTGATGCGAGCCTCATCGTCACTGACTTGCTGGAGCTCGCCGGCCTCCATCGCCTGACGCAGACGGTGAAGTTCAATGCTGGACTGGGTCAGGTCCACATAGATCGGATCAAGCTGACGGATGGTGGCCAGGGCGTTGGCCTGATTGGCGGTGACGAGAGCCCCGGCCGTCACCGAAGAGCGGCCGATACGGCCACTGATCGGTGCTTCGATAGTGGCGTAATCCAGATTGATCTGGGCGCTTTGCAGGCTCGCGCGGGCAGCTGCGACGGCCGCCTTGTTTTCATCCAGTGCCGCCTTGGCCTCGTCGTATTCCTGCTGGCTCACCGAGCGGCGCTCCAAGAGCGTCTGGAACCGTTCCGCGCGCAGGGTATTGGACTTGAGGGTGGCCTGGGCGCGGGCGAGTTCAGCCCGGGCGCTGGCAACGGCGGCCTCATAAGTGCGTGAATCAATCTTGTAGAGCGGCTGGCCGGCTTCCACCTTTTGTCCTTCCTCGAACAGCCGCTTTTCGATGACGCCACTGACCTGAGGCCGGACTTCGGCAATCTGGTGGGCCGTGGTGCGACCGGGCAGTTCCCGATTCAGCGTGGTGGACTGGGCCTTGACTGTGACAAAGCCCACCTGGGGCGCCTGCTGCTGTTGCTGGCCAGCCTGGCTGGCGTCATCGCAACCGGCAAGCTGCATGGCGAGGGCCCCCGCCAGGAGGGAGAGAATCAAACCGCTGCGCATAGTCACCTCTGTTCTGTATACGCGCCAGCAGGCACCGGCCCTGTGGGAGGGGTGCTTGCAGGCAATATGAATCAGGTTCAGTATATACGTTCAAGCATGTATGTATAGACCGGATCGCCAATTCCCGACGATTTTTTAAGTTCCATTTATCGAGTCTCCCTATGGTCAGGCGTACGAAGGCTGAGGCGCTGCAAACCCGGGCTCTGATCCTGGATGCCGCCGAGCAGGTTTTTCATCGTAAAGGGGTACTGTCCGCCTCTCTGAAGGATATTGCCAGCGAGGCCGGAGTGACGCGAGGGGCGATCTACTGGCACTTCAAGAACAAGCATGATGTCTTCATGGCCATGGTGGATCGTAGCCGCCTGCCGTTCGATAACCTGTCCGAGCGCGCCGAGGATGCCAGTGAGCCGGATCCCCTGGGGCGTTTGCGGGAGTTTATGGTCTATCTGTTACAGCAAGCGGTCCGGGATTCCTCCCAGCGGCGACTTTTTGAGATCATGTTCCAGAAATGCGAGTTCAGCGGGGATAATCTGGACCTGCTGGTTCGCCAGCGCGAGGTATGTCGAGAGGCTTCCGGTCGCCTTGCGCGCACTTTCCGCAATGCCATGGACCGAGGGCAATTGCCCGACACGCTGGATATCAGCAAGGCGGTGACCTGGCTACACAGTCAGCTCACCGGGGTGATCATGTTCTGGTTGCTCGACCCCGAGGTGCTGGATCTGGAGCATGCAGCGGCAGATTTCGTCGATACCTGCCTGTTTGCCTTGCGGTCTTCTCCTTCTCTGCGCGCTGGTGCCGATGCCTGATTCCCGACCCCGATAGGTCGGTGAAACAGGGCGTAGCATTTCCGATGACTGGTATGGGCAGCTCACATACTCGGTGGTATGTTTTTGGGCCTCCCTCTATCTCTCTCCCGCCTGTTGCCTTTGTCAGATTTCGTTTCAAAAAATGAAATCTGATTCCAAAATAGTATTGACGCCCCTTCGGTGCCGTGTCAGATTGACTGGCGAGTCAACATTTTGTTTCCGCTGAAGGGCGATGGGACCGTCGATTCCCTTCAGCATTCGCTACAGCAGCACAATAAAAGGCGTTCCCTGAAACGCCGCGGGAGAGCACAACCATGTTTGATCGGCACTATGCGGTCTGGCCGGAGAATATGCCGCGCCACCTCAGCTTGCCGCAGACCAGCCTCTATACGAATCTGGAGGTATCGGCCCTGCGTTATCCCCATCGGGATGCAATCAATTATTACGATAGCCCCATCACGTTCTCGGAGCTCAAGCAACAGGTGGATGCCCTGGCCGGGTATCTTCAGTCGCTGGGTGTCGAGAAGGGCGACCGGGTGTTGTTGTTCATGCAGAACGCCCCCCAGTTCATCGTCAGCTACTACGCCATCCTCCGTGCCAACGCTATCGTGGTGCCGGTCAATCCCATGAACCGGGCCGCCGAGCTGGAGCATTATCTGGATGATACGGAAGCCGCCGTGGCGATTTGTGGGCAGGAACTGCTGTCGGCCATTGCCCCGGTGGTGGGTCAGGTGAACTTGCGCCATGTGATCGTGGCCGCCTACAGCGATTACATCACCCGCAAGACAGACCTGCCTCTGCCTGCTGAAGTAGAAGCACCGGCAGCGGCACTGGACAACCCGGCGCACATCGCCTGGAAAGACGCCATTGGTGCGGGACTGGCGCCCACGGAACTGCTGGTGGGGCCGGATGACCTGGCGGTATTTCCCTACAGCTCCGGGACCACCGGGGCGCCCAAGGGGTGCATGCATACTCATGGGTCGGTGATGGCAACCTGCGTGCAGGGCGGTATCTGGAGCCATGGCACTACCGAATCGGTGACGTTGGCCACGCTGCCGTACTTCCATGTGACTGGTATGCAGGGCTCCATGAATACGCCGATCTACGGTGGCTCACTGATCGTGCTGATGACCCGTTGGGATCGTCGCGTGGCCGCCACCCTGATCGAGCGTTACAAGGTTAGCCGCTGGGTGAATATCGTCACCATGGCCATCGATCTGCTTTCCGATCCGGATGTGGAGCAGTACGACCTGTCCTCGCTGGAAAACATCGGTGGTGGTGGGGCGGCCATGCCTGCCGCGGTTTCCGACAAACTCTTTGCACTGACCGGTCTGCGTTATATGGAAGGCTATGGGCTCTCCGAAACCATTGCCGGTACCCACATCAACCCTACCGATCGGCCCAAGTCCCAGTGTCTGGGAATCCCGGTATTCGATATCGATTCGCGCATTCTCGCCGTGGACGATGATGGCAGCGGTTCTCCCCGCGAACTGGGGCCGGGCGAGGTTGGCGAGATCATCATCCACGGCCCGCAGGTGTTCCAGGGGTATTGGAAACGTCCCCAGGAGACCAGAAAGGTGTTCGTCGAGCTGGACGCCAAGCGTTTCTTCCGTACCGGTGACCTGGGTTACTACGACGAAGAGGGTTACTTCTTCATCGTCGATCGGGTCAAGCGAATGATCAATGCCTCTGGCTTCAAGGTTTGGCCGGCAGAGGTGGAAAGCCTCATGTACCGCCATCCGGCTATTCAGGAAAGCTGTGTCATTTCCACCCCCCACGACCGTCGTGGTGAAACCGTCAAAGCCTGTGTGGTGTTGCGCGAGGAAATGAAAGGCACGCTCACTGAGCAGGCGGTCATCGACTGGTGCAAGGAGGAAATGGCTGCCTACAAGGTGCCGCAGGTGGTGGAATTCCGTGACGAGTTGCCTCGTTCGCCCACCGGCAAAGTGATGTGGCGAGCCCTGCAGGAGCAGGAGTGGGCCGGGTCACAGACGCAGCAGGCGTCATAGTCGCTACCCACGATTCGCCTCCATCTGGCGGGTCATCGTCAGTCCCACAATCAACAATATGCGGATGCGCTACGCCGCCGGGGCTGACATAACAAAGGAAAAACGGGAGCCGCCTGCCGATGGCAGTCGGTTACCCTCACACAGGAGGCTTGGCCTTGGACTTATTCATGCAGCAAGTGCTTAACGGCCTGACGCTGGGCAGTATCTACGGGCTGGTCGCCCTGGGGCTGACACTGGTGTACGGCATTTTGCACGTACCGAACTTTGCCCACGGGGCACTCTATATGGTGGGCGCCTATGCGTCCTACGTGATCATGGTCGACGTCGGTGCCAACTACTGGTTGGCCATGCTGGGCGCGGCTGGCGTCGTTGCACTGTTGGCGGTGTTGTGCGAACGGTTGGTGTTCAATCCCCTGCGTCATGCGCCGCCGATTCACGACAAGATTGCCGCCATCGGCATCATGTTGTTCCTGGAAGCCCTGGTGCAGATGCACTGGGGGGCGGAGTTCCGTCGCATGCCCACGCCCTATACCGAGATTCTGGATGTGGCCGGCATGACCATTCCGGCGCAACGGGTGCTGATCATTATCGGGGCGTTCTCCCTGATGGCCGTGCTGCATCTGTTCCTGAAGAAAACCATGACCGGCTCCACCATCGTGGCCATGGCCCAGAATCGGGAAGGGGCTTTTCTGGTCGGCATTGATGCCAATCGGGTGGCCATGATGACCTTTGCCATTTCCGGGGTGCTGGCGGCGGTGGGGGCGACCCTGTTTGCGCCAATCAACCTGGTATACCCCGCCATGGGCCATCTGCTGATCATGAAGGCCTTCGTGATCATCATTCTCGGCGGCATGGGCTCCATTCCCGGCGCCATCGTCGGGGGGCTGATCATCGGGTTTGCCGAAGCCTTTGGCGGTTTCTACATCTCCACCGACTACAAGGACATCATTGCCTTTGCCTTGCTGGTGGTCATCCTGTCCATCAAGCCTACCGGCCTGTTCACCAAGGGGGTGCGCTAATGAACGCCCTGCAGAAAATTTCCGACTTTTTCATGACGCCGGCCATGAAGGCGCTGTTGATTCTCGCCGCGCTAGTGTTTCCTTTTGTGGCGGCCAGTGAGTATCAGGTGTACGTGATGGCACTGGCCTTTGTCTGGGCGATTGCGGTCTATGGCATGAACATCATTACCGGC
>JAZAJX010000070.1:0-16013 GCA_036230225.1 Pseudomonadota bacterium
GTCCACGACAGAACCCGGCTTATCGACCGGTCCATTTCTTACCCGTCCACCTTGCTGCGTTGATCTGCGTCAGGGTGGTTTCTGCCCATGCCGCTAGGCTTGCCGCTCCAAGGATCTTGATGCGGGGCACGGCATGGCACAGACAGAGACGCTCTTTCTCGACAACGATCATGAGGTGTTGCGCTTTTCGGATCTGGTTGTCGGGGAAGGCGTGCAGGCCAATCAGTTCTGCATTCGTCATGGTGACCGGGCTGCGCTCATCGACCCCGGCGGCGATCTGACCTATACGCCGTTGACTATTGCGCTCAGCCGTCGCATCAGCCTGGATGGCCTGGATTATATTCTCGCTTCCCACCAGGACCCGGATATCATCGCGTCTCTGCCGCGCTGGCTGATGCATACCCGCAGTCAAGTGGTCGTCAGTCGGTTATGGTCCCGCTTTCTTCCTCATCTGGCGTCTTCGTACGTTACCGGCAAAATGGGGGAACAGCTGCAATCGCGCATTCTGGGCGTTGCCGACGAGGGTAAAGTGCTACCTTTTGCGGATACCGAGATCTGGGTGTTGCCGGCGCATTTTCTCCATTCGGTAGGTAATTTCAGTTTCTACGACCCGCTCAGTGGCATCCTCTTTTCCGGGGATATTGGTGCGTCTCTGGGTGGTGAAGAGGGGCAGGTCGAGAATTTTGCGGACCATCTGCACAGCATGACGGGGTTTCATCGCCGTTATATGGCCAGTAATCGCGCCTGCCGGCTCTGGGTGGCCATGGTGCGCAAGTTGGCTCCCAGAATGATTGTTCCCCAGCACGGTGGGTACTTTGTGGGAAGTCAGGTAGAGCGGTTTCTGGACTGGCTGGCCTCGCTGGAGTGCGGGGTCGACCTGCTGGATAGCCAGGCTTACCGGTTGCCCCAGTCTGAGCGGGAGGGATTCTTTACTTAGTGAATATAAAACATGTTAGTAATAACTAATCTGTCTAACACTTAAAGTGCTTTCTCACCTGCGCGTCCCAGCGCTCTGATTCATCTCGAAACTCCTCCCGTCCGTCGCTTCCATGATTCTCTGTGACACAGCTAACAGGCTGATTTGTCTAGAAATTCTTTTACGTTTGCCGAGGTTTTCACGCTTGACTTGGTGTTCGCAGTGGCCATAGAGTGTCCCAATGTGGTGAAAAGTGGGAAAAAGTGGGAATTTCTTGGCGGCAGGTGCCGCAAAGTGGGGTAAAGGGCCCCCGGGAAGGAACCGCCATAACCAAGCATGAGGACAGCCAGTGTTTACTGGGAGCGCAGCACTCAATCTGGATGCCAAGGGGCGGCTAACCATGCCGACCCGATACCGTGCGTCGTTGAACGACGCCTGCGGTGGCCAGGTTGTGTTGACCCAGTACCCCTATGACGACTGTCTGGTGCTCTACCCGCGCCCTGAATTCATGGAGATCGCCCGCAAGCTCTCCGCCCAGAGTGATGCCAACCCCCAGGTGCGTACCCTGAAGCGGCGCTTTCTCGGGCAGGCGGTGGAAATTGAAATGGACGGCAATGGTCGTCTGCTGGTGCCGCCGGAATTGCGCGCCGTCATTGATCTGGAGAAGCGCGCCATGCTGATCGGGCAAATGCACCGTTTTGAAATCTGGAAAGAGGAAACCTGGCTCGGTGCCGACGCCACCCTCGACCCGGCAGAGATGCCGGAAAGTGTCCAGGAACTGGCGTTCTGATGACCACCGGGAAAGCGCAGTACGAACACCAGCCGGTGATGCTGGAAGAGGTACTGGATATGTGGTTCAGCCGCAGCGATGGCTTTTATGTGGATGGCACCTTCGGTCGAGGTGGTCACAGCCGTGCGCTGCTGGAAAAGCTGGACAGCCAGGGGCGTCTTGCCGGTATCGATCGGGACCCCCAGGCCATTGCCGTGGGCGAACGGCTTGCTGCTGAGGACGAGCGCTTCCGTATTGTGGCAGGCCGCTTTGACTGCCTGCCCGAGGTGGTGGCCGATGCAGGGCGTCCCATCGATGGTCTGCTGCTGGACCTGGGGGTGTCATCGCCACAGCTGGATGATGCCGACCGGGGCTTCAGTTTCCTGCGGGATGGCCCGCTGGATATGCGCATGGATCCGACACGGGGCGAAAGTGCGGCGCAGTGGCTGGCCCGGGCCGAAGAACAGGATATTGCCAATGTGCTTTACCGCTACGGCGAAGAGCGCAAATCGCGGCGTATTGCCCGGCGTATCTGCGAAGCGCGCCAGGAGCAGCCGATTACTCGCACTCTGCAGCTGGCAGATCTGATTGAAGCGGCCATCGGACGCGGCGAGCCGGGCAAGCATCCGGCAACGCGCAGTTTTCAGGCGCTGAGAATACACATAAACGGGGAGCTGGATGCGCTGACCCAAGTGCTCGAACAGTCCCTTGAGACGCTCGCCATCGGCGGGCGTCTCGCCATTATTAGCTTCCATTCTCTGGAAGATCGGATCGTGAAGCTGTTCATTCGCGATCACTCCGGCCGGGCCCCCAAGGGGCGCGGCGGTTTGCCGTTGGGCGATGAAATGCCGCAGCGGCTGGAGCCGGTTGGCAAGGCAATCCGTGCCAGCAAGGCTGAATTGAAAGTGAATGTGCGCTCACGCAGTGCGGTGTTGCGAGTGGCGGAGAAGGTGGCATGAGCGCCCCCTGGCTGATTCGCACGCTGGTGATGCTGGTGGTGATCTCCGCCCTGGCGGTCAGTTACAGCGTTCATGAGGCCCGTCGGCTGACCGACGAGAGCCAGAAATTACAGCAGCAGCAAACCCGCATGGAGAGCCAGTGGAGTCAGCTGCTGCTTGAGCATAGTACCTGGGGCAGCTACGCCCGAGTGGAGCGCCTGGCGAGAGAGGAGCTGGGCATGAAATTACCGAAAACCGATGAGAGAGTGCTGATCCGGCCATGAAACGGCAGGCCCGCAAGACACGGCAACCCAATCACCAGATGCGCTGGCGCTTTGTGCTGGGGTTCTGGCTGGTGTGTGCCTGTGTGCTGGTGGTGCGAGCCATCGACCTGCAGGTGGTGCAGCATGATTTCCTGGCTCACCAGGGCGATATTCGTAATCTTCGGGTAGAGCCGCTGGCTGCCCACCGTGGGGTGATTCGTGACCGTGACGGCCGTCCGCTGGCGGTCAGCACCCCGGTGGTAACCCTCTGGGCCAATCCTCGTGAAGCGCTGGAGAATCAGGAGCAATGGGCGCGACTGGCCGGCAACCCGGTGATCAGCCAGCAGGAGTTTGCTCGCAAGGTTCGTCGTCATGAGTCCCGTGAGTTCATTTACCTGGGCCGGGGGCTGGCTCCGGAAGCTGCCAAGGCAGTGCTGGACCTGAAGATTCCCGGCATTCACTCGCTGACCGAGTACCGTCGCTATTACCCGGCCGGTGAAGTCACCAGCCACGTTGTCGGCTTTACCAATATTGATGACCAGGGCCAGGAGGGTGTGGAGCTGGCCATGGAGCCTCATCTGGCCGGTCATTCCGGGCGCAAGAAAGTGGTGCGCGACCTGCTGGGGCGGGTCATTCAGGATATCGAAGTGCTGGAACCGGCTGAGCCCGGAGAGGATGTCACCCTCAGCATTGATCTGCGGCTTCAATACCTGGCCTACCGGGAGTTGCTTGGCGCGGTGCAGAAGTTCAAGGCCAAAGGCGGGAGTGCCGTGGTGCTGGATGTGCGCACCGGTGAGGTGCTGGCCATGGTGAACCAGCCTGCCTACAACCCCAACAACCGGGGCAATCTGGACACGGCGGCGCTGCGTAACCGGGCCGTGACCGATTTGTTCGAGCCGGGCTCCACCATGAAGCCGTTTACGGTGGCGGCGGCCATGGAAATGGGCATGGTGACCCCGTCCACCACGATCAATACTCATCCCGGGACCCTGCGGGTGGGCACCAAAACCATTCGCGATCATCGCGATTACGGCGTAATCGATATCACCACGGTGCTGACCAAGAGTTCCAACGTGGGGACCAGCAAGCTGGCGCTGGCCATGGAACCACTGGCGCTGCCTACCTATCTGGAGCGTTTCGGCTTTGGACAGGGAACCGCCATTGACTTTCCCGGCGAGAGTGAAGGCATGCTGCCACTGCGCAGCCACTGGCGGGATGTGGAGCGCGCGGCACTGTCCTACGGTTACGGTCTGAGTGTATCGGCAGTGCAGCTGGCTCAGGCCTATGCGGTGATCGCCAATGATGGCGTGAAGGTCCCCCTGACCCTGAAAAAACTCGACAGCCAGCCCTCCGGCGAACAGGTGCTGGGTAAACCGGTGGCCCGCCAGTTGGTGAAGATGCTGGAGACGGTGGTTAGCCAGGTAGGCACAGCGCGGCGCGCCCAGGTGCCCGGTTACCAGGTGGCCGGCAAGACCGGCACCGTGCACAAGGTGGTAGCCGGTGGCTACGCCGATGACAGCTATATCGGTCTGTTTGCCGGGCTGGCGCCGGCCACGGACCCGCGCATTGTGACCGTGGTGGTGATTGACGATCCACGCAGTGATGCCTACTACGGCGGCCTGGTGGCGGCCCCGGCCTTTTCCAGGATCATGGGAGGGGTGCTGCGTACCCTGCATGTACCGCCGGATCGACCGGAAGGCTTGCTGGCCGGTGGCCCGGACACGGAGGACCGCTCATGATGCGCCTCCAGCAATTACTGCCCGAATACAGCCTGCCTGCCCAAGTGGCAGGCCTCGCCGTTTCCGGCCTGCAGCTCGACAGCCGTCAACTGCAGTCGGGACAGGCCTTTGTGGCTGTGCCGGGGGTGTCCAGTGACGGTCGCCGCTTTGTCAGCCAGGCAATCCAGGCCGGGGCGGCCGTGGTGTTGGCGGACGCGGAAACGTTTTCCGTGGACCTGCAGCAGCCGGTGCCCTGCATCAACCTGCCGGGTCTGGCCGGGCAAGTGGGTGATCTGGCGGCCCGTTGGTTTGGGGAGCCTGCCCAGCGACTGCAGATCACCGGCATTACCGGTACCAATGGCAAGACCAGCATTACCTGGTTCCTCCGTGATGCGCTCAATGCGCTGGGCCATCGCTGTGCCCTGGTAGGAACGCTGGGACTGGGCCTGAAAGGGCAGGAACGGACCACCGGGCACACCACGCCGGACCCGATTACTCTGCAGGCAGGCCTGTCAGAGGTGCTGGCGGCCGGTGCGGATACCGTGGCCATGGAAATTTCCTCCCATGCCCTGGATCAGAATCGTCTCGGAGGCACACCGGTGCCGACTGCCGTGTTCAGCAATCTGAGCCGGGATCACCTGGATTACCACGGTGACATGGAGTCCTACCTGGCGGCCAAGGCCATGCTGTTTACCCGTGATGGTTTGCAGCTGGCGGTGATCAATTGCGATGACCCGGCGGCATCGACCCTGATTGCCTGCCTTAACGACGGGGTGCGCTGTGTCACCTATGGCAGTCAGCAAGGTGCCACCGTGCGCTGCCAGTCAGTGCAGTTTTCTTCCGTGGGGCTTGATGCCGAGCTGTTCGTGGGCGGTGCCGTGTTGCCGGTGAGCCTGCCCCTGTTTGGCCGTTTCAACCTCAGTAATGTCATGGCGGTGGCGGCGATCCTGCACGGTCAGGGTGTGGCGGCAGAAGCGCTGGGTGGCGCTCTGGCAGCGATTACTCCGGTACCGGGTCGCATGGAACCGGTGCAGGCTGAGGGTTGTCCGACCGTGATCGTGGATTATGCGCACACGCCGGATGGCCTGGAAAAAGCCCTGCAGGCGTGTCGGGATCACTTTCCCGGGCAGTTGTTCTGCGTGGTTGGTTGTGGCGGCGACCGGGATGCCGGCAAGCGCCCGCAGATGGCGGCCAAGGCCGAGGCCATGGCCGATACCGTGGTGCTGACCAGCGATAACCCGCGCAGTGAAGATCCGCAGACCATTATCGACCAGATGCGTGCCGGTTTGTCCCGGCCGCAGACTGCCTTTGAAAATGTGGACCGGGCTAGTGCCATTCAGGACACCGTTCAGCGTGCCAATGCCGGTGATGTCATCCTGCTGGCGGGCAAGGGCCATGAGGACTATCAGGAAATCAACGGCGTGCGTTACCCCAGTGATGACAGAGAACTGGCCCGTCAGGCGCTGGCCTCCCGGGGAGGTGCGTCATGATGTGGCTGTCACAGATTGTCCGCTGGACCGGCGGCACCCTGATCGGTGAGGACCGTCAGGTGAATGCGGTGGTCACCGACACCCGTGAGATGACACCGGGTTGCCTGTTTGTGGCACTCAAGGGTGAGCGCTTCGATGCCCACGATTTTCTGTCGCAAGCGGCCAAAGGCGGCGCGGTGGCGGCGCTGGTGGATCGCGAACAGACTGCATTTTCCTGTGCGGTACAGGTGGACGATACCCGCCTGGGGCTGGGGCGTCTGGCCAGTGGTTATGCCGAACAATTTACCACTGAGCGCCTGGCTGTTACCGGCAATGCGGGCAAGACCACCGTGAAGGAAATGGCGGCGGCCATGCTGGGGGATGACACCCTGGCCACCCGTGGCAATTTCAACAACGACATCGGGGTGCCGTTAACCCTGCTGCGGCTGGCGGCTGAGCACCGTTACGCGGTGATCGAGCTGGGGGCCAACGCGCCTGGTGAAATCGCCTGGACAAGCTCACTGACCAAACCGAAGGTGGCGCTGGTGACCAATGTGACCGGTGCCCATCTTGAGGGCTTCGGCTCCATGCAGGGTATTGCCAATGCCAAGGCAGAGATCTTTGGCGGTTGCCAGCCGGGTGGTCAGGCAATCATCAATAACGATGACAGTTTTGCGGATTTCTTTGCTGGAGAAGCGCAAAAGGCGGGACTGACCGTGATTCGTGTGAGCAGCCAGGCGCCTGCGGACCTGTTCGCCGAGCATATCCAGCACCATCAGGACCGGGTGGAATTCGTGCTTCAGCCGTTGGGTGAGTCCGTCACGGTACCGCTACCCGGCGCCCACCAGGTCAGCAATGCGCTGCTCGCCTGTGCGGCTGTCCGCGCACTGGGCATCAATCTGACGGATGTTCTGCCACGCCTGGGGCGGCTCAAGCCGGTGCCGGGGCGCATGAACATTCACACTGTGAGCGGCGGAGTCCTGGTGGACGATACCTACAATGCCAACCCCGGTTCGGTGCGTGTGGCCATTGACTGGTTGGCGGCCCAGCCGTCGCCCAGACTGCTGGTGCTTGGCGCCATGGGGGAGCTGGGGCCTCAGGCGGAACAGCTGGTGGAAGAACTGGGGGAGTATGCCCGGGACGCGGGTATCACGGATCTGGTTGTTATGCCCGGTGCTGGCAGTGCTGCCCGGGGCTTCGGTGATCGCGCCCGTGTGGCGGATGACCATCAACAGGCGGCCAACTGGAGTGTCCCGGTTCTGCAACAGGGTGGAACCGTGTTGGTGAAAGGATCGCGAACTGCCGGGATGGAAGCGGTAGTGCAGCGGCTGATCATGGGCGCAGGCCCTCACACACAAGAAGGGGGGGCACACTGATGCTGCTTTGGCTGGCTGAGCGTCTGGCGGAATTTCACAGCGGTTTTCTGGTGGTGCAGTACATCACCCTGCGCGGCATTCTCAGTGTCCTGACGGCCCTGTTTATTGCCTTCTGGGTGGGGCCGATCATGATCCGCAAACTGCAGGAAAAGCAGGTGGGGCAGGCGATTCGTGATGACGGTCCGAAAAGCCACTTGAGCAAGGCCGGCACCCCGACCATGGGCGGCGCGCTGATTTTGGTAGCCATCGTCATTTCCACCCTGCTGTGGGCGGATCTCAGCAACCGCTTTGTCTGGATCACCCTGGGGGTCTTGTTCATTTTCGGCGCCGTGGGCTGGGTGGATGACTGGCGCAAGGTGGTGGAGAAGAACCCCCGCGGTCTGCCGGCACGCTGGAAATACCTGTGGTTGTCAGTGGGCGCGTTTGGTGCCGCCTTTGCCCTGTATTTCACTGCCCAGAGCCCGGCGGAAACCCAGTTGATCGTGCCGTTCTTCAAGAATGTGGCCATCAACATGGGCTGGTTCTACATCGTGCTGACCTATTTCGTGATCAACGGTACCAGTAATGCGGTGAACCTGACCGATGGCCTGGATGGGCTGGCAATCATGCCGACGGTGCTGGTCGGCGGGGCGCTGGGTATCTTCGCCTATGCGGGCGGCCATACGGAGTTTGCCACCTACCTGCAGATTCCCTATGTGGCCGGGGCTGGTGAGCTGGTGATCATTTCCGCCGCCCTCTGTGGGGCCGGGCTGGGCTTTCTGTGGTTCAACGCCTACCCCGCGCAGGTATTCATTGGCGATGTGGGCGCCCTGGCGCTGGGCGCCGTGCTGGGGGTGATGGCGGTCATTGTCCGTCAGGAGATCGTGCTGTTCATCATGGGCGGTGTGTTCGTGATGGAAACCGTTTCGGTGATGCTGCAGGTGGGCTCGTTCAAGCTCACAGGCCGGCGGGTGTTCCGCATGGCACCGATCCATCACCACTTCGAACTGAAGGGATGGCCGGAACCGAAGATCATTGTGCGGTTCTGGATCATCACCGTGATTCTGGTCCTGGTGGGTCTGGCGACCATGAAAATCCGATAGGGGATTGAGTTAGGTTTATGGCGAAAGACGGGTTTGATCTGGTTATTGGTCTCGGGCTGTCCGGGCGCTCCGTGATCCGTTATCTGACGGATCAGGGCATGCCCGTGCGCGCTCTGGACACCCGCGCCGAACCTGCCGGCCTGGACGCTCTGCGGGCCGAATTTCCCGACGTGAAAATGCATACCGGCGGTTTCAAGGCCGGCTGGATGAACAAGGCTCGCCGTCTGATCGTGAGCCCCGGCGTGGCGGTGGCCACCCCGGCCATTGCCGAGCAGGTCGTTGCCGGCAAGGAAGTGATTGGCGATGTGGAGCTCTTTGCCCGGGCTGCCAGTGAACCCCTGGTCGCCATTACCGGTTCCAATGCCAAGAGTACCGTGACCACCCTGCTGGGACAGGTGGCTGACGCTTGCGGGATGAATCCCGGCATCGGAGGCAATCTGGGGGTGCCGGCTCTGGAGCTACTGGATGACAAGGCCCGCCTGTATGTGCTCGAGCTGTCCAGTTTTCAGCTGGAAACCACCTACAGCCTGAGTGCTGAAGTGGCCACGATTCTTAATGTATCCCAGGACCATCTGGACCGTTACGCCAGTTTTGCCGATTACCTGGCCGCCAAGCAGCGTATTTACGACGGGGCCCAGGTGGCAGTGTGGAACCGGGATGACCTGGCTACCCGTCCCCCCGCCGGGGTCGCGCGCCAGATCAGTTTCGGGGCGCATCCGGAAGCTGACTACCGTCTGGATAGCGAGAATGGTCAATTGCTGTGTCGTGGCGAGCGGTTGCTGGCACTGTCCGAACTGGCCCTCACCGGCCATCACAATGCCATGAATATCCTCGCTGTGTTGGCGATCAGTGATGCGCTTTCGCTGAACCGGGACAAGGCGCTGGCGACGGTGAAAGCCTTCACCGGCTTGCCGCATCGCTGCCAGCTGGTGGCCGAAGCGGGTGGCGTACGCTGGTTCAATGATTCCAAGGCCACCAATGTGGGAGCCACCCTGGCGGCCCTGACCGGGATCGGCGAGAGCATCGACGGCAAGGTGATTCTGGTTGCCGGGGGGCAGGGCAAGGGACAGGACTTCTCGCCCCTGGCAGAACCCGCCCGCCAGTACCTGCGAGCGGCCCTGCTGATGGGTGAGGACCGAGCCACCCTGGCCGAGGGAATGTCTGCCGCCCCCTGTGAGCTGGTGGCAGATATGCAGGCGGCCGTGGCCCGTGCTCATGCGCTGGCACAGCCCGGGGATGCCGTACTCTTGTCCCCGGCCTGTGCCTCGTTTGACATGTATGCCGGCTTTGCTGCCCGAGGTGATGATTTTTCCGCCCGGGCCAGGGAGGTGTGCCATGACTGAGCGCATGATCCTCAAGCTGGATAGCCGTGGGCTGGATAAAACCCTGTTGTGGACGGCGGTGCTGCTGGCGCTGGCCGGGTTGGTGATGGTGTCATCAGCCAGCCTGCAGATTGCCGAAACCCGGCTGGGTGACCCTTTCTATTATGCGCTGCGACACGGTATCTATCTGGCGCTGGGGCTGGCGGCAGGAGCTGTTGTTTATTTCTCGGTGCCGCTGGCGTTGCTGGAACGATTGCGGTTCCTGATGCTGCCGGTGGCCCTGGTGGTGCTGGTGATGGTGTTTATTCCCGGCCTGGGGCGGACGGTGAATGGTTCCACCCGCTGGATTGCCCTGCCGGGGTTGACTGTGCAGGCCTCGGAAATCGTCAAGCTGTGCTTCGTCCTCTACCTGGCCGGCTATATCGCCCAGCGCAAGGCGGCACTGGAAACCGAGTGGAAGGCGTTCCTGTTGCCGCTGGGCCTGCTGGGTGTCTTGACCGTGCTGCTGTTGCTGGAACCCGACTTTGGCGCTGTGGTGGTGCTGGGGATTACTGCCATGGGCATGCTGTTCCTGTCTGGTGTGCCGACCTTGCGTTTCCTGTTGATCGGTCTCGCAGCCGTGGCCATGGGGGCGCTGGTCGCCTTTGCCGAACCCTACCGTGTCGCACGGTTGATGACCTTTACGGACCCCTGGGCTGACCAGTACGGCTCTGGCTACCAGTTGACCCAGAGCCTGATTGCCTTTGGTCGCGGCCACTGGTCCGGTGTGGGGCTGGGAAACAGTGTGCAGAAACTGTTCTACCTGCCTGAGGCTCATACCGATTTTGTTTATGCCGTGATGGCGGAAGAGCTGGGCCTGCTGGGTAATCTGGCGCTGATCAGCGGCTTCATTCTGCTGGGCTGGCGGGTGTTCCGCCTGGGGCACAGTCTGGAAGGCAGGGGGCTGCTTTATCACGCCTATCTGGTTTACGGCTGCGCCTTTGTCATGTGCTCCCAGATATTCATCAACCTGGGCGTGAACATGGGGTTGTTGCCCACCAAGGGGCTGACCCTGCCGTTTATCAGCTATGGCGGTTCTTCCCTGCTGATCTTTTCCGTCATGGTGGGGCTGATCCTGCGCGCTGGTGCCGAAGCCGAGCACCTGAAGGCCAGAGGGAGGGCGGCACGATGAGTGGCACCATCCTGATCATGGCAGGCGGTACCGGCGGGCATGTGTTTCCGGCATTGGCGGTGGCAGATCAACTGCGTGATCGTGGTTTCCGGATTCTCTGGCTGGGTGCCGAGAATGGTATGGAAGGCAAATTGGTGCGCCAATACGGCTACGAGATTGCCGAGTTGGCGGTGTCCCGCCTGCGGGGCGGCGGTCTCAAGCGCAAGCTGACGGCGCCGTTCAACCTGCTGCGCGCGGTGCTCCAGGCGCGCAACCTGATTTCCCGGCGTCAGCCGCTGCTGGCCGTGGGCTTTGGCGGTTTTGCCAGTGGCCCGGGAGGCCTGGCGGCCCGCCTTTGCAAGGTGCCGGTGGTGGTGCATGAGCAAAACGCGGTGCCCGGTTTGACCAACCGGTTGCTGTCGAAAATGGCCACGGTGACGCTGGAAGGCTTTCAGGGGGCGTTCGGACAGCAGGGCGCCTGCTGGGTCGGCAACCCGGTGCGTGCAGAGATCGCCGCGCTTGAGGAGCCGGCTCGGCGTTACGCGCAACATCAGGGCGGCCTGCGAGTACTGGTGCTGGGTGGAAGCCAGGGTGCGCTGGTACTCAATCAGGATTTGCCCGAGTTGCTGCTTGCCGTGCTGGGGCGCGACATTCAGGTGCGCCATCAGTGTGGTGCCGGTCGGGCCAGTGAAGCAGCGCCGATTTATCAGGCGTTGGGCATGCACGCTCAGGTCAGTGAATTTATCGATGACATGGCGGAAGCCTACGGTTGGGCAGATCTGGTGATCTGTCGTGCCGGCGCGCTGACGGTAGCGGAAGTGGCGGCGGCGGGCGTGGCCGCACTGTTCGTGCCTCTGCCTTCGGCGGTGGACGACCACCAGACATTGAATGCCCGTTGGCTGTCGGATCGGGGTGCGGCCCTGTTGTTGCCCCAGCGGGACATGAGTGCTGCCAGTCTGGCAGGCACGCTGAAACCGGTTGCAGAGCGAGGCTTGCTGGCGCAAATGGCGCAGCGAGCCCGTGAGCAGGCCGTGGCCGACAGTGCCGAGCGCGCGGCCACGCTGTGTGAGGAGGTGGCCAATGGCCGATAACGACAACATCCATTTCGTGCCCGAGATGCGGCGCATCAGTGGCATCCACTTTGTGGGTATCGGTGGTGTCGGTATGTGCGGCATTGCGGAAGTGCTGGCCAATCAGGGCTATGCCGTCAGCGGTAGCGACATCAAGGAGTCGGCGGTGGTAGCCCGCCTGCGTGGTCTGGGTGTGCGGGTGGAAATCGGTCACCGGGCGGAGAACATCGACGGGGCTGACGTGGTAGTGACGTCCACGGCGGTGACCACGGAAAACGAGGAAGTGGCGGAAGCCCATGCCCGCCGGATCCCGGTGGTGCCTCGCGCCCAGATGCTGGCGGAGCTGATGCGCTTCCG
Source organism: Pseudomonadota bacterium (assembly GCA_036230225.1). Lineage (GTDB taxonomy): Bacteria > Pseudomonadota > Gammaproteobacteria > Pseudomonadales > Alcanivoracaceae > Alcanivorax. The sequence goes on from JAZAJX010000070.1 coordinate 12,431, forward strand.
CCACGGCATTGCGGTGGCAGGTACCCATGGCAAGACCACCACCACCTCCATGACCGCTGCCATCATGGCGGAGGCGGGCATGGATCCGACATTTGTCATTGGCGGCCGCCTGAATAGTGCAGGCACTAATGCCCGCCTGGGCCAGAGTCGCTATCTGGTGGCAGAAGCCGCTGAATCCGATGCCAGCTTCCTGCCCCTGCAGCCCCTGAGTGCCATCGTGACCAATATCGAAGCCGATCACATGCACACGTATGGCGGGGATTTTGCTCAGCTGGAAAATACCTTTATCGAGTTTCTCCACAACCTGCCTTTCTATGGCGTGGCAGTCATGTGTGTGGATGATCCGGTAGTGCGCAAGTTGCTGCCACGGGTGAACCGACAGGTGATTCGTTACGGCTTCAGCGACGATGCTGACCTGCGCGCTGAAAATGTGCAGCAACAAGGCATGCAGACCACCTTCCGGGTGATCCGCAACGAGGGCAAGCCGCTGGATATCACCCTGAATATGCCCGGCAAGCACAATGTGCTGAATGCGCTGGCGGCCATTGCCGTGGCGGCGGACGAAGGCGCGGACGATGACGCCATCGTACGGGGCTTGAACCACTTCACCGGGGTGGGCCGACGCTTTGATGTACAGGGCGAGTACCACTTCGACGGCGGCAGCGCGACCCTGGTTGACGATTACGGTCATCACCCCAGCGAAGTGGCGGTCACTATCGATGCCATCCGGGCTGGCTGGCCGGGCCGTCGTCTGGCCATGCTGTTTCAGCCACACCGTTATACCCGTACCCAGGATCTTTACGAGGACTTCGTGGAAGTCCTGTCCGGGGTGGATGTGTTGTTGATGCTGGAAGTGTATGGCGCGGGTGAAGACCCGATCCCCGGCGCGGATGCCCGTGCCCTGTGCCGCAGTATTCGCAAGCGCGGCCGGGTGGAGCCGGTATTCGTGGATGACCCGGCCAAGCTGGCAGAGATTCTGGCCACCCAATTGCAAGACGGCGATCTGTTGGTGACACAGGGCGCCGGCAACGTGGGTGCCATTGCGAAAGAACTGGCCGAAAAGGGAGGCGCCAAGCGTGGATAAGGTGCTGCTGAAGAAGCAACTGGCCGGAGTTGGTCGGGTAGCGGTACTGGCTGGGGGCAAGTCCGCCGAGCGTCCCGTGTCACTGAAAAGTGGTGCGGCGGTCCATCAGGCTCTGCGCAACCTGGGATTGATCGCCGAGTTGGTAGATCCCGCTCACAAGAGCGTGGACACCCTCAAGGGGTTTGATGTGGCCTTTATCGCGCTGCATGGGCGCGGCGGTGAAGACGGGGTGATTCAGGGCGTACTGGAACATCTGGGCATTCCCTACACCGGGTCCGGGGTGATGGCGTCAGCCATCGGCATGGACAAGGTGCGTACCAAGCAACTGTGGAAAGGCGCCGGTTTACCGACCCCGGCGTTCTATGTGGCCGGTCGTAATGATACTGACCTGGGTTTTCCGCTGATGATCAAGCCGGCCCATGAAGGGTCCTCCATCGGCATGGCCAAGGCCGACAATGCTGAGCAGTTGGCAGCCGCGTTGCGGGAAGCAGAAAAGTTTGACTCCGATGTGCTGGTGGAGGCCTGGGTGAACGGCCCGGAGTACACCGTGGCCATCCTGGGAGAGGAGCCGCTGCCGGCAATCCGCCTGAAAACGCCCAATGCCTTTTATGACTTTGAAGCCAAATATCAGTCCAACAGCACCGAGTACCTGTGCCCGGCCGGTCTGGACGACGCGGATGAGCAGGCCCTGCGCCAATTGGCGCTGACCGCCTTCCGGGTGGCGGGCTGTCGTGGCTGGGGCCGGGTGGACGTGATGCGCGATGAGCAGGGTCACTGGCAGCTGCTGGAAGTGAACACGGTGCCGGGAATGACCGATCACTCCCTGGTACCCATGGCTGCCAAGGCGACCGGGCGGGATTTTGACACCCTGGTCGGGGAAATCCTGATGGATGCGCTGGACAGGAGTCATGGCTAGGCAGGCTCCCGCGCCGCGCGGCGCCCGTCGCAAACCGGTCAAGAAGGCCGGTGTGCCACTGCTGCAGCGGTTGGCGGCGGCGGTGCCCTGGATGCTGGTGGGGACGGTGGCAGCGGTGTTGCTGGTTGGCGTGATTTACCTGCCGGCGGCACTGGACGGCTATCCGGTGCGCAAGGTGGGTGTGGATGGCGTGACAGATGTGCGGCGCCAGCAACAGATCCAGACGGCCCTGGCCGCGCTGGTTCGGGACGAGAACTACTTTACCGTGCCGCTGGAAGAGATTTACCAGCAGGCACAGGGGTTGAGCTGGGTGGAACGGGTGTCCGTTCGCCGGCAGTGGCCCGATACCGTGGTGTTGACCGTGGAAGAGCGGCGCCCGGTGGCGGTGTGGAATGACACCGTGCTGATTTCGGACAGCGGCGAGCCCTTCAAGGCGCTCAAGCAGTATGACCTGACCGGCCTGCCGCGACTGAGTGGACCGCAACAGCGGTTGGAAGAAGTGATGGGGTTCTACCACAGCATGGGCAAGATGCTGGCGGGTGTGGACCTGGGTATTCGCAGCATGGAGGTCAACGCACGACTGACCGCGCGATTGACCCTGAACAATGACATGCAGCTGGTGGTAGACCGTGAAGCCTACACCAGCAAACTGCGCCGCTTCGTGCGGCTTTACCGGGGCGTTCTGAGCACGGACAGCCGCCGGGTAACCCGGGTCGACCTGCGTTACGCAGACGGTATGGCAGTGACCTGGGGCGAGCAGAGCTGAGCAAGACTTTTAGGAGAATGGGTGACATGGCAAACGCAACGGAAAACATGATTGTCGGACTCGACATTGGCACCTCCAAGGTGGTGGCCATCGTCGGTCAGTCATCCGCTGATGGCACCATGGAAATCGTCGGTATCGGCTCCCAGCCGTCCCGGGGGATGAAAAAGGGTGTGGTGGTGGATATCGAAGCCACCGTGCGCTCCATCCAGCGGGCGGTGGAAGAGGCCGAGCTGATGGCGGGCTGCCACATTCATACGGTGTATGCCGGCATTGCCGGTTCCCATGTTCGCAGCCTCAATTCCCACGGCATCGTGGCGATCCGCGACCGGGAAGTGGCCCAGGCAGATATCGACCGGGTCATCGACGCGGCGCAGGCGGTGGCGATCCCGGCGGATCAGAAAACCCTGCACGTGTTGCCCCAGGAATACGTGGTCGACAACCAGGAAGGTGTCCGTGAGCCGGTCGGCATGAGTGGTGTGCGGCTGGAGGCCAAGGTGCACCTGGTCACCTGTGCCGTGAACGCCGCCCAGAACATCGAAAAATGTGTGCGCCGCTGCAACCTGGAAGTCGACGACATCATCCTTGAGCAGTTAGCGAGTGCTCACGCCGTGCTGACTGAAGACGAGCGCGAGCTGGGTGTCTGCATCGTGGATATCGGTGGTGGCACCACCGATATCGCCATCTTCACCGAAGGGGCGATTCGTCACACCGCCAACATTCCCATTGCCGGTGACCAGGTGACCAATGATATCGCCATGGCCCTGCGGACGCCCAAGCAGCATGCGGATGAAATCAAGATCAAGTACGCCTGCGCCCT
>JAZAJX010000071.1:0-10322 GCA_036230225.1 Pseudomonadota bacterium
TTTTGCGAGGAGATTGTCATGTTCTGGTCAGTACTTTGGGCATCGCTGCACTATCTCAGCATCCTGATGCTGTTCGGCTGTCTATACGGTGAATTATTGCTGTGGCGAACGGGTATCAATGAACGCAACATGCGCACCCTGTTGTTGCTGGACATGGGCTATGGGTTGTCCGCGCTGGTCGTGCTGGTCAGTGGTCTGGCCCGTGCGGGCTGGACAGAGAAAGGCTGGGATTTCTATCTGGCCAACCCCTGGTTCCATGGCAAGGTCACCCTGTTCATCCTGATTGCGCTGTTGAGCCTGTATCCCACCAAGGTCTTCCTCGGGTGGCGTAAATCCGTGAAGGCCGGCCATGTGCCGGAGATCGATGCCAAACTGCAGAGAAACCTTCGTGGGGTGCTGGTGGCCGAGATTCATCTCGTGGTGTTGATGCCGATTCTCGCGGCGTTGATGGCCCGTGGTGTAGGAATGGGGTCATGAGCAAACGTATTACTCTGGCCTTTACCGGGGCGTCCGGTGCCCCCTATGGATTACGGCTGCTGCAGTGTCTACTGGAGAAGGACTGCGAAGTTTTTGTGATCCTTTCTAAAGCGGCGCGTATCGTGATTGGCACGGAAACCGAGCTGAAACTCCCGGCCGGCACGGGGGCCGCGGAACAGGCCCTGCGGGACTGGGTCGGGACCGACAAGGGCAAGCTGGTGCTCTGCGGCCTGGAACAGTGGACGGCGCCGGTGGCATCGGGCAGCGGGGCACCTTCCGCCATGGTGGTCTGTCCCTGTTCCACCGGTACCCTGTCGGCGATTGCCTGTGGCGCCAGTGACAACCTGATCGAAAGGGCGGCGGATGTGGCGCTCAAGGAAGGTCGCAAACTCGTTCTCGTCCCCCGTGAAACGCCGTTCTCTGCCATCCATCTGGAAAACATGCTCAAGCTGGCGCGGCTGGGCGTGACCATCATGCCGGCAGCACCCGGTTTCTATCACCAGCCGGACACGGTTCAGGATCTGGTGGACTTCATGGTTGCCCGGTTGCTGGATCATCTGGGGGTGGAGCAGACGCTGGTGAAGCGCTGGGGGGAGTAGAGAATAGCTACGAGCTACGCTTGATTGGATTGGTAAACCCAAAAAGTTCCCGGGTTTTCCGAGGCATGGAGAAGACGTTCAGGGTGTTGAGTTCGGTGCAAGCAGATAACCGGTGCACGTTGTTGGAGCTATGCTTTCTCCCGAAGGGGAGCTGCGGCATGCGAACCGAGCGACAGTAAGGAAACCGGTTTTGCTTGCGGTCCTGCTCTCAAAATGGCCCTGCGCTCAGTTTTTGTCGCTCCGTCTGATGGTGTTGTCGGTTTTCTCGCAGCCAGAAGCTCGTGGCTCGCCGCTGCTTTTCAATGCACCAGCAAATGCCCCACCAACCCCAACGCAAAGCCAGCCACGGCTCCCTGGGCGGGCGCCCAGTGTTTCTTCAGCGGTACCTGCGGGGCGATGTCCTGAAACACCAGATAAAGAATCCCGCCACTGGCGAAGAGCATGATGCCGCCCAGTAGATAGGGGCTGTCCACCAGCACCAGAAAGCCCAAAGCGGCACTGGCTGGACCGAGCAGGGCGAGAGCGGCAAACGCCAGAATAATCTTGCGTGGAGAAAGGGGATTGCTGTCGCTGTTGCGTATCTCCCGATAAGCGTTGAACCCCTCAGGCAGATTCTGCATGCCGATCAGGAAGGCGAGTAGATACGCCTGCCCGCCACCCGCCGCCAGCGCTGCACCGAGAGCAATGGCTTCGGGCACAAAGTCCAGCAGCATGGCCAGAAGTTGCGACATAGCGCCACCGTGTGCGGCCAGGGCCCGGTCAACGACCATGAAGGCAAGGCCGCCTCCCACGAACAGGAGGGTGGCGGAAAACGGGGTGTGATGTTCAGCGCCTTCCGGGACCAGTACCAGTGCCACAGCGGCAAGCAAAGCGCCGCCACCAAAGGCAATAACGGTATGACGGACTTCCTGTTCCAGCCAGCCCCTGGCGATGTGTTGGCGGGCGCCGATCAGGGCTCCCGCGGCCATGCTCAGGCCGGCAGCCAGGCTCAGTAACAGTGCCAGAGTCAGAGGATTCATGCGCAATCCTTGTGCGGGAAAATAAAAGGCCACTGTGAGGCCCCGTCGTCACGACGTCCTATGATCTGGGATCAACATAAGGGCTGCGTGCGCACGCATCAACTGTTGCTGAGGTTGTAATTCACCGGAGCGATGACTTCCACCGGGATGCTGTCCAGATCCTTGGGCGGCGTTTCAAAACGCAGCCGGGAAACCAGTTCCCGGGTGGCCCGGTCGAGAATCCGGCTGCCGGAACTTTCGATCACCGACACGTTTTCAGCCCTGCCGGAAGCGTTGATCCAGAACGACACCTTGACGGTCCCCTGTTGGCGACGCATCCGGGCGCGGTGCGGATACTGCTTGTTGTAATCGATGGTGTCGCGCACCTTGGCCAGATACTGGTTCAGCGCATTTTCCGTATCACCAGACTGGTGAACGCCTTTACCAGGATCGCCGGCAATGCCCTTGGCGCCGATCTCCTGGTTCTGACTGGCCGCCTGCTCCGCGTCGGATTCTTTCAGGGTGTCCTGTTCTTCCGTTTTCGTCACCTTGGGTTCCGGCTCCGGGGTGGGCACTGGCTCGGGTTCCGGCGTTGGCTTGACGACCGGTTTGGGCTTGGGCTTTACCTTGGGTTTCGGTTTGGGCTTGGGTTCCGGCGTGGGGGCCGGTTTGGGCGGCGTCGCAGCGGGAGGCGCCGCCGGTTTTTCTGCCGGTGGCGCAGAAAGGTTAATGACCATTTCGGTAACGCCGGGTTTGGCCGGTCGGCCCCCCGCGAGTGTCAGCGCACCGACAGTGATCAGCACACTGGCGTGGATCAGGGCGGATGCTACCCAGGCAAACACGGTGCGTGAGGTCATTCGCCCCCCCCATCGTTGCGGGTTACCAGACGCACCTGTTTAACGCCCATGGCCTGGAGGGTTTCCAGCCGTTCGCGCAAGGTGGTCATGGATATCGCCGCATCGGCAAGCAGTCTGACTTCGATGTCTTCCTCGGCAGTTGCGTACGCATCAAGCCGTTCTTGCAAGGTCTTATCGGATAGCGGGGTGTCGCTGTCCTCGACAAACCATTGGCCGTCTTTTTGCAGCACCAGCAGCAATTTTTCACGAGCCTCAGGCCCGTTGGCGCTCTGGCTGAGCGGGGTGTCCACGGAGACGCTGGGCCGCTTGGCCAGCTGGCCGGCCAGCATGAAAAAGATCAGCAGCAGAAAGACCACGTTGATCAGCGGCAGCACTGGCTCCAGCGGAGGGCGACGGGAAGAGGTTTCCATAATCATCATGGCAACAGCTCCAGCTGCACGTCTTTCACGCCAGCCGCCTTGATCGCATCCACGGCAGTCAGTGCCTGTTGCAAGGAGGCATCCGGGCTAACCGTCACCCAGACTTTGCTTTTCTGGGTATCGAGCCGGTCAGCGACGGCATCAGGGGTAAAGCTCACACCATTCAGGCTCAGGTTGCCATCCGCTTCCACGGCGATCACCAGCCATTTGTCGTCTGGCTTGCTGGTACTGTCAGCGGGCTGCACGTTCACTGGCAGGTCATAGAACTGCCCGAAGCGGGTGGCCAGCATGAAGAACACCAGCAGGATGAAGACCACATCAATCAGTGGGGTCAGGCTGATAAAGGGGGTGCGGTGACGCTCCGGCTCAATATGCATGCGCCACCGACGGGTCGCGGTCCTCTTCCAGGGGTTCGGATGCCGCGTTGTTGTTGCGCAGGACTTTCAGGCGTGACAACCGGTCCTGCATTTTCTCCCGGCATAGCTCCAGGCTGCGATCCGCCCAGTGGAAGGCCGCAAGCGTCGGGATCGCGACGGTAAGACCGGCAGCGGTAGTCAGCAAGGCTTCCCAGATGCCACCGGAGAGAATGGACGGGTCGACCTGGGAGCCCGCCGTTTCCAGGGCCTGGAATGCGCCGATCATGCCAAAGACGGTACCCAGCAGGCCCAGTAGAGGGGCCACAGCACTGATGACTTCGAGGATGCGCAGCCCGCCACGCAGGTTATCCAGAGAAGTACGGGCAAGGCGCAGGCTTTCTTCCTGCCAGGCCGCGTCTTCCAGCTGGCTGTTGTTCCAGCATTGCCAGACCACCTGATCGATGGGGCTGGTCAGTTTGCCTGGTTTGCCGGGCTGCTTACCCAGGGCCAGGGCTTCCAGCAGGCGGTCTGCCTGGCGTGCATTGCCCGGGCGTACCCGGGCGAACTGCAGAATTTTCGAGATCAGGGTGGCCAGCGCTACCACAGACAGAAAGGCAAGCACCCACATGGTGGCGCCACCACTGACGAACCAGTCGGGCAGATGCAGGGAAATCGTGGGCATGGGAATACTCCTGCTTGGGGCGAATCAATTGAAGGCCCGGCAATCAATATAAAAAAGCATGCGTATAGTTTGGCAGCCGGATGTGGCGTCATAATGACGCAACATAAACTGGCCAACACATGGGCGTCAGGGCCTCAGCGCAAAGCCCCGAATACGGTTCGCAATGATAGGTTCACGACCCTGTTAATGCAAGTCATTCCTATTTGCGGCCGGTTCACGGTAACGCCAGCGGGGCGCGGATTCAGGGGAAGGCAAGGAGAGGCTGGGGCGCCGAAGCGCCCCGGAACATCACTTGCGCAGCAAGCGATAGTTCATGTTGGATTCAATACGGTTGCCGTTGCGGTCCAGTTGTTCAATGGCGTTGACGGCATCCTTGATGTAGTAGCGATCTGCTTCCGGGTCGTCCGGGTTGATGGTGTAGACGTCGAACTCGTTATTGGCTTGGAGTCGTTTTTCCGCCTCCCAGCTGCCACGCTCCGTGGCGCTCAGCTCCACCTTGGAGCCGCTCAGGTAGTCTTCGCGCAATTCGAAACGCGTGGGGTTGTCGTATTGGTCACGATAGAGCGTCAGGGTCGTGCGAATGCCCGAGCAGTCGGCGCAGGGCAGCATGCCGCTGTAGGTGACTTTCTGGGCGGTGGGGTTGGCCGGTTCTTCCGGTGGCTGGCTCTGGCAGCCGGTAATGAGAACAGCACTACCCAGAACGGCGGCGGCAATATAGGTCTTCATGTCATTCACTCCCTCGACAGTTACCCGTTAACGATACTGCTTAGAATAAATGATTTGTGGTTGGTTCGTCGTTTTAACAGTTTTTGATGATTTTAAGAGGCATTTGGGGTTTGTTCTGTAGACATGCTGCTTCCTCCACGAGTCTGTAAGGACCCGCCCTGGCGGGAATTCAGTCTGTGGGAGGCCCACTGCATGATGAGCAGACAAAAAATGAAAACGAGCAAAAAGTAGAAAAGAATCATGCCGCAGCCACCCGATTGTTATTGTCAGCAAAGGCTAGGGTGAGGCAGAAGGTTCAACCAGCGGCACTGTGTTATCTGTTGTTGGGTTCGTGTTATCAGGGCAAGCGGCGGGCGTGAAAAATCACCGATACCGGCAGGTGGCTGTGAGGGTCCAGGGGCTCTTCCAGCTGGACACGATAGCCTTGCCGATGAAGCAGGCGTAGCCAGTTTTCCAGTGGCCGGAAGTACCAGGGCAGAGCCTGTCCGAAGTCTTCCTCGAAACCCTGCCAGTGGGTTTCGCGCCAACCTTCCCGGTAATCGCCATCGCACGCCCTGAGGGGGTGAAGCGTCTGTATCAGCAAGGTGCCCTCGGGCTGGAGCAGGGGCGGCAGGTCGGCCAATAAACGGACAACGGACTGGTCTCCGAACAGGGAGAAGTTGCAGACTGCCAGATCAAAGGGAGGGCATGACAGCGAAGCGATGTCATGGAAGGAGAGGCAATGGTAGTTGCCGTGGGGATGCTGCTCTCTGGCACGTGTGATCAATGCCGGAATGGCATCGATGCCGGTGGTGTCGATGTGGTGGCTGGACAGTCGGCGACATAACCATCCCTCACCACAACCCACATCCACAATCCGTTGGGGTTGGTAGCGGAGGATGGCTTTCTCAATGGCTGGATTACTGATCTGGCGGCTGGCGAGGGCTCCCCGCTCGATCAGTCGGGCCCAGGGGCTGGCATTGTCATGCCAGCTGGCCAGGATGCGCTGTTCCTGATCCATGGTTCAGCGCATGGGGGTGAGTGGTCCGGCACGGTTTACCGCTCGCTGATAGGCCGGGCGGGCTTCCATCTGTGACAGGAAGCGCTGAATGGCGGGTAATCGGCTCAGATCGGCTCGGGCAGAAGCGGCCTGCAAGGGAAAGCTCATGATGATGTCAGCGCCACTCGGGGTATCGCCAGTGAACCAGGTCCGACTGGCCAGGTGGGCGTCGATGATGGCGAGATGATTTTCCAGTTGCGGGTCGATAAAGGTGCCAATGACCTTGCCGCTGATGCCCCGGGCGACTGGACGCGCGATAAATGGCATGGACGATGTGGGAATCCGGCTGAAAATCAGTTTCATGACCAGCAGTGGCATCAGGGAACCTTCCGCATAGTGCAGCCAGTAGCGCTCTTCCAGCCAGCGGGCGTCGTCGCTGGCAATGTTCCACTGTGCATCGCCATACCGTTGAATCAGGTATTCGATAATGGCACCGGATTCGGCAATGGTGGCATCCCCATCGGTGATGACCGGGGATTTGCCAAGAGGATGGATCTGCTTGAGCTCGGGCGGTGCCAGCATGGTTTTACTGTCACGTGCGTAGTGGCGAATCTCATACTCCACGCCCAGTTCTTCCAGCAACCAGACAATGCGCAGCGAGCGGGAATTTTCCAGATGATGCAGGGTGATCATGGAGACCTCGGCAAAACGGTATTGCCGGGCAGCATAGCAGAGTTGGAGGAAGGACGGGGGAGGGGGCGCAGTGCCCCCTAATGTGCTGCCGTATCAATACTGGGGGAGCGGGCGGCCAGGTGCACTTGCTCGATGACGGAGTCCAGAATGGTTTCGGTGCGCCAGGCCTGGTGATGATTGACCATGGCGACCACCGCCCAGGTGGTGTTGTTCTCATCCCGGGTGAAACCGGCGATGGAGCGCACGTCGCGCAGTGAACCGGTCTTGATGTGGCCCATGCCGGCCATGCCGGCTTTGCCGAGGCGCCGGCGCATGGTGCCGTCCATGGCGACCAGGGGCAGGGAGGCGATCAATTCGGCCGCAAAACGGCTTTCCCAGGCTTGCTCCAGCAGACTGGCCATCTGCCGGGCGGAGATCCGCTCGATCCGCGACAGGCCGGAACCGTTTTCAAAGACCATGCCTTTGCTGTCAATTCCCTTGGTGGCTAACCATTCGCGGATGGCACGTTCTGCGGCTGCCAGGTCATCACGGTCTCCCGGTTGCCGGAAGCGGGCACCCAGCGACAGGAACAGCTGCCGCACCATCACGTTATTGCTCCACTTGTTGATGTCGCGAACCATGGTCACCAGGTCCCGCGATGAGGTGGTCACCAGCAGCTCGGTGTCGCCGCCACGGGGTCGCAGACCTTCACGAATCTGGCCGGTCATGGTGCCACCCAGTTGTTGCCAGAGGCTGGTCAGAAGCGCGCCGGTATAGTCTGCCTGGTCCATGACCGCCATATAGCTGCTGGTGCTGCAACCTTTGGGCAGCACTCCCGTGATGGTGATCCGGGTTTGGCCGTTATCCGCTTCTTTGGGTTCGTAATCAAACTGGTAGCGGCGCGGACAGTGGCCGTAGTCCTTGAAGACCATGCGGTTGTCGATTTCCACGCCATTGAGGTGAGGTTCGGTCCAGGTATGAATACCTCGTTCGTCCGCTCGGGAGCGGATACGCAGTACATTCAGATTGGTGAGCAGGGAATGGGGCTCGACCAGAAAGGGCGCATTCGGGTTGTCGCCATCATCATTGAAAGCCGGAATGCCGTTGGGCAGATTGAACGCACTGCCATCCAGCACCAGGTCTCCCTGGATATGGGAGATACCCATGGCGCGTAACTCGCGCATCAGCAGCCAGAGCCGTTCCTCGGTGAGCTTGGGGTCACCGCTGCCGACGAAGTAGAGATTGCCATTGAGTGTACTGCCACTGACCTTGCCGTCGGTGTAAAGGCGGGTGTGCCACTGGTAAGTGGGGCCCAGCAGCTCCAGGGCCGCATAGGTGGTCACGACCTTCATGATGGAACCCGGATTGAAGGGAATATCCGCATTCAGGAAGCGTGCCTCGCCCGGTCCGTTAAGAGGAATGGCGGTGACGGCCAGGTGGTCGTCGGGCAATTGCAGGCTTTTGGCGGCGTCCAGCACGGGTGCCAGTAATGGGGTGGGGGGCGCCGCCTGGGCTGACGTGCTGATAGCGACACTCAGCAGAAGCAGGTGGGACAGGGTCATGACGGCACGGAGCAAGCGTGCCCGAACAGGAGCAGGGTGATACATGAGCGGACCTGGCCAATGAATTGGCATTAGCAAAACAGTAAGGAAAGCTGATGGTACCTAGCGTAAAGCAAAGTGCGGAAAGGGTCAGTGGGAAGAGTGGCGATGAAATGTAAATTTCATCGCCACTTTTGCATATCGATCAGGCGGGTTTATGGAGACCCACATCCACCCCCTGGTGTTGCAGGTCCGCATGGTAGGAGCTTCGTACCATGGGGCCGGATGCCACCGAACGGAATCCGAGTTCTTCGGCAACGCGGGCATACTCGCGGAATTCGTCCGGGTGCACAAAGCGCTCCACCGGGGCATGGTGTTTGCTGGGCTGAAGATACTGGCCGATGGTAAGCATATCCACGTCGTGGGCACGCAGATCCCGAATGGTGCCGATCACCTGGTCAAAGGTTTCACCCAGCCCGACCATGATGCCGCTTTTGGTGCTCACATCCGGGCGGCGTGCCTTGTAGCGTTGGAGCAGGTCCAGGGAGTGCTGGTAGCGGGCACCGGGGCGGATATGCTTGTAGAGCTCCGGTACGGTCTCGATATTGTGGTTGAACACGTCCGGGGCGGTTTCCACCAGAATGTCTACGGCGGTGTCCAGACAGGGGCGAAAATCCGGTGTGAGAATTTCGATCCGGGTCTGTGGTGTGCGGGCGCGCACCTGGCGGATACATTCGGCAAAATGTTCGGCGCCGCCGTCGTCCAGGTCGTCCCGGTCTACGGAGGTAATGACCACATAGCTGAGTCCCAGATTCTCCACGGACTCTGCCAGGTGCAGCGGTTCTTCCGGATCAAGGGCATTGGGGCGCCCGAAGCCCACGTCGCAGAAGGCGCAGCGGCGGGTACAGATATCCCCCATGATCATGAAAGTGGCGGTGCCACCCCCAAAACACTCTGGCAGGTTAGGGCAGGCGGCTTCCTCACAGACGGTATGCAATTTTTGTTTTCGCAGCAGGGACTTGATGCGCTGGATCTCGCCATTGGCGGGGACGCGCACGCGAATCCAGTCCGGCTTGCGCTGGTAGCCGGTCTCTTCATTGACCATGGGGATGGTACGAACCTTGTCCGCGCCACGCAGTTTGTCGCCGATCTGTACCTTGCGTTTGGCCTGTGCCTGCTCGCTCATGGAGTGTCCGTTGCTGTTTAGGGGGCCGGGCTGGCTGGCGCCGGCGGAAATTCGGAACCCTCATTGTACCAGCCGGGTACCGGGGCTGTCCGTGGTGTCAGACCAAGACGTTTGGCCAGAAGTGTCACCAGTTGTTGTTCCAGGGTGTGACGATCCAGTATCACCCCGTATGCGCTCAGTGTGGTCATGGGCTGCCCCACGTGACCGCAGGGATTGATGCGCTGCCAGGGCGACAGGTCCATGTCCCGGTTGATGGCCAGGCCGTGGTAGCTGGCTCCACGGCGGATACGCAGGCCCAGAGACGCAATCTTGGCGCCATCTACGTAGACACCGGGGGCGTCGTCCCGGTTTGCGGCTGGAATACCATGGCTGGCGAGAAAGTCGATGATCCCCAGCTCAATGGCCGAGACCAGCCCCCGGCTACCCAGCCCCAGCCGTTTGATGTCCAGCATCAGATACACCACGGTCTGCCCCGGGCCGTGGTAGGTCACCTGGCCGCCACGGTCACTGTTGACCACCGGGATGTCACCGGCATTGAGCACATGCTCCGGTTTGCCGGCCTGGCCAAGCGTGAAGACGGGAGGGTGTTCCAGCACCCAGAGCTCGTCGGGCGTGTCGGGGGTTCGGCTGTCGGTCAGCTCGCGCATGGCCTGCCAGCAGGGCGCATAGTCCACGCGGGGAAAATAGCGGATCAGGGCGTCGTTCATGGGGGGAGTATAAAGGTAGCTACAAGTTACAGGCTACAAGTTACAGGCTACGAGCTACGAGCTACGAGCTACGAGCTACGAGCTACGAGCTACGAGCTACGCTCGATTGGATAGGGAATGTCT
>JAZAJX010000072.1:0-3566 GCA_036230225.1 Pseudomonadota bacterium
CCAAATTGGTGCCGAAGGCCGGACTTGAACCGGCACGAGCGAAGCTCACTACCCCCTCAAGATAGCGTGTCTACCAATTCCACCACTTCGGCAAAGAACGCTTAACTTACTGCGCCGGCTGAGGCACTTCAGCCGGGGCCGGGGATTCTACATCAGCTTGCGGCACATCTGAAACCTCTTTTTGTGCTTCGGCGTCATCTGAGACAACCGGCACCTCAGACATGGTCGCCGGCGCACTGGAATCTGCCGGCGCAGCAGGCACATCCGCCTCCTGCTCGAGCGTTTCCAGTTCAGGCAGATAGCTGCGCACACCTTCCGCTTCCTGACGCGCCATCCAGGCCAGCGCCATGCTGGTGATGAAGAACAGCACCGCCAGAACCGCAGTCGCGCGGGTCAGAAAGTTGGCCGAACCGGCGCTGCCAAATACGGTCTGGGAGCCCCCGCCACCAAAAGAAGCACCGGCATCGGCACCTTTACCGTGCTGGATCAGCACCAGACCGATCAGGCCCAGGGCCGCCAGCACATGTACTACATGAACCACAATATCCATAACGACTCTATTATTCCGCCGCCTGACAGATAGCAATAAAACTGTCGGCTGTTAACGATGCCCCGCCTATCAGACCCCCATCGATGTCTGACTGGGCAAACAGAAGGGCGGCATTATCCGCCTTTACACTGCCGCCGTAAAGCAAGCACAGCGATTCGGCGATATCCGGGTCCTTTTCCGCCAGTGACGCTCGCAGCGAAGCATGTACTTCCTGGGCTTGTTCCGGGCTGGCGGTCTTGCCGGTGCCGATCGCCCATACGGGCTCGTAGGCCACCACCGCTTTTGCAAAAGCCGCAATGCCCACTGCATCGACCACCGCCTGCAACTGCCCACAGACAACGGTTTCCGTATTGCCCGACTCACGCTCCTCCAGGGTTTCTCCCACACAGAGAATCGGCGTCAGACCCGCCGACTGGGCGCGGGCGAATTTTTCAGCAATCACATTATCGGTCTCGCCATAAAGGGCACGGCGCTCGGAGTGACCGATAATCACATGACCACAGCCCACCTCTGCCAGCATGGCCGCAGACACTTCACCGGTGAAAGCCCCGTCTTCCTGATCTGACAGGTTCTGTCCGCCCACGCCAACCGTTTCAGGCAGCACAGATCGCGCCACCGCCAGATACGGATACGGCGGGCAAACCACTACCTGCGCCTTCCCGCGGTAACCCGCCAGGGCATCTGCCATCTCGGTCAGTAACGCCTGGCGACCATTCATTTTCCAGTTACCGGCAACCAGAGGGGTTCTTTTACTCATTGTGTGTTTCCTTGGATATCAAAAAACCGGCGTCTGACCGCATCCGCCACCCTTCCACCGTCAGACCCTCGGGGCAGAACCTTGTTACGCGATAGCGTTTTCCACCACGGCAGCCAGTTCACGGCAAAGATCGGCAACCAGCACCTCATCCTTGCCTTCGACCATGACTCGCACCAACGGCTCTGTGCCCGAAGGGCGCAACAGGATGCGGCCGTTACCTGCCAGCTGCGCTTCCACCTTCGACATGGCAGCCTGAACCTCTGGGTTCTCCATGAATCCATCGCGATTGGCGCCACGCACATTAATCATGGTCTGGGGCAGCAGGGCGACATCCGCCACCGCCTCAGCCAGCCCCTGATTACGACGCGACAGGGCGGCCAGAACCTGCAGGGCAGAGACTGTTCCGTCCCCCGTGGACGTCCGATCCAGACACACCAGATGACCAGAGGATTCGCCACCAATCAGCCAGCCCCGCTGATCCAGCTGTTCCATCACATAGCGGTCGCCGACCTTGGCCCGAACAAAGTCGATACCCTGTTCTTTCAGCGCCAGCTCCAGACCGAAATTGGACATCAGGGTACCCACCACCCCAGGCATGTCTGCCCCGCTTTCCTTACGGTCACGGGCCACCACGAACAGCAACTGGTCACCATCCACCAACTTGCCGGTGTGGTCCACCATGATCAGCCGGTCAGCATCACCATCCAGCGCCACACCCAAATCCGCCTTCTCGTCCAGCACTCGCTGCTGGAGCTGTTCCGGATGCGTGGAGCCGCAATCGCGGTTGATATTGAAGCCATCCGGCGTATTGGCGATAGCGACCACGTCGGCGCCAAGTTCCTCGAAGACATCCGGCGCAATGTGGTAAGCCGCTCCATTGGCGGTATCCACCACGATTTTCATGCCGCTCAGGTCCAGGCCCGGCACGGTGCTCTTGCAGAACTCGATATAACGGCCACGGGCATCGTCAATCCGCCGCACCTTGCCAATCTGGTCGGTAGCGACCACCGACATGTCTTCGTCCAGCAGACGCTCGATTTCCAGCTCGATCTCGTCATTGAGCTTGCGACCATCGGGACCAAAAAATTTGATGCCATTATCGGTGTACGCATTGTGGGAAGCCGAAATCACGATCCCCGCCTGGGCGGACAGGGTACGAGTCAGATAGGCAATACCCGGTGTTGGCAAGGGTCCCAGCAGGCGCACATCGATCCCGGCCGCGGAAATACCTGCTTCCAGGGCGGACTCGAACATATAACCGGAAACCCGGGTATCCTTGCCGATCAAGATCTTGCTGCCACCGTGGGCCGCCAGAACCTTGCCTGCCGCCCAGCCCAGCTTGAGGACAAAATCCGGGGTAATCGGGAATTCCCCAACAGTACCTCGCACGCCATCCGTCCCGAAATACTTACGCGCCATGACTACTCCTTGTGCGATTGCTTCTTGCTTGTCTGTCTCACGGCGTGGGCAAAACGCACCACGTCCACGGTTTCCTTCACGTCATGGGCGCGCACAATCCTCGCCCCACGCTCCACACACATGACGGCCGCTGCCAGGCTGGCCGGCAAACGCTCACTCACCTCCCGGCCGAGCAACTTGCCGAACAGGGACTTGCGTGAAACGCCGATCAGGATGGGCAATGCCAAATCCTGCAACGCCGCCATTTGATTCATCAGAACAAGATTGTGTTCCACGGTTTTGGCAAAGCCAAAACCCGGGTCGACCAGCAACCTGTCCCGCGCAATCCCCGCCGTCTCACAGGCTGCGATACGTTCGCGCAGGAAGCGTATGACCTCTGCGGTCACATCCTGATACTGGGGGTTGTCTTGCATATTGCCGGGCTCGCCCTGCATATGCATCAGACATGCAGGCAGCCCGGTGTCGGCCAGCGCTTCCAGCGCGCCGGCTCGGCGCAGTGAACGCACATCGTTGATCAAGCCCGCGCCAGCGGTTGCACTGTCGCGAATTACCGCTGCCGTGCTGGTATCTACGGACACTAGCGCATCCAGCTGTGTCGTCAGCGCCTCCACGACCGGCACCACCCGATCCAGTTCCTGCTGTTCAGACACGGGCGCGGCGCCGGGACGCGTTGACTCCCCTCCCACATCGATAATGGCCGCGCCATCTGCCAACATGCGCTCTGCCTGACGCAGGGCAGCATCACGCTCGGTAAAGCGTCCACCATCGGAGAAGGAATCCGGGGTTACGTTCAGTATCCCCATAACGACAGGCGCGGACAGGTCCAGTGTCCGCGCCCCA
>JAZAJX010000073.1:0-4336 GCA_036230225.1 Pseudomonadota bacterium
GGCCATGGACAAGATCGTCAATTGGTTGGCGTAGGGGGCAGTGCTACCGCGATGTAACCCGCACCACAGGCGGAGGGTGCGATAACGACATGTGCCGGGGCGCGAGTGCCGCCTTTATTCGCGATGCCAGCATCGCTTCCCACAGCACCTCCTGGTGAGGGGGGCTTCAGCGCCCGGCAGGCTGCCCCCAGGCGAACGGAATCTGATAACGGGTCATCAGGCCCCCCACGGTGATCAGCACTCGCACCATGGCCACGAACGGGTCCGGCATCACCAGGCGCAGGCGGCGGAATTCGTCCAGCAGAGTGCGCAGGTTGTCCGCCAGGGTAGCGTCGCTGTCCTGGCGGGCAGAGACCAGCGCTGCTGACAGTCTCTCCAGCCTTTCCTCACTCAGGCCACCAAAACCGGCGGCTTCGAACAGGGGGAGCAGCGGGCCATCCCCCATCCCCAAAAGCCGCATCAGCAGGGCCGTATAATGCTGGCGCTCATCGGCGGCGACCCGCTCCACGGCACCGAAATCCAGCACCGCCAGGTCCCCTTCCGGGGTGACGATAAAGTTGCCCGGGTGCGGGTCCGCATGAAACAGACCGAACTCCAGTACCTGCTGCATCATGCTTGCCTGCAGGCGCTCCAGCAGCGGCCTGGCCCGGGCCTCGTCCTCACGCAGAACGGTGGACAAACTCTTGCCGTCAATCCATTCAGTGACCAGCATCTGGGCATTGCACAGGGTCGGGTAGACCCGCGGCACCTTGATGCCGGGCAGGTGGGGCAGGTCGCTGAACTCCCGCATGTGTGCCATCTCCTGGCGAAAGTCCAGCTCCCTTTCGGTGGTGACGATCAACTGGTTGATGACCTGCTCCACATCCACTTCCCGCAGCAAGGGTTTCAAGGCCTTGGCCAGTAGCCGCAGGGCGGCCGCATCTTCGGCAAATTCCTGGCTGACCCGCGGCTGCTGGAGTTTGACGGCCACCACGGCCCCGGATTTCAGCGTGGCATTGTGCACCTGGGCAATGGACGCCGCTGCCATGGGGATGATGTTGAAGGCGCTGAAGGTATCGGCCCAGTCGTGGCCCAGCTGCGCTTTCAGCCAGGGCTGGATATCGTCGAAATGGGCCTTGGGGGCGTTTTCACGCAGATGAGAAAACGCCTCAATGTAAGGGGCTGGCAACAGGTCCGGGCGACAGCTCAGGAACTGGGCAAACTTGATCCAGGCGCCGCCATTATCACGGAACAGTGTGGCCAGACGGGTCGCTACTTCCTCATGGAGCGGCTGCAGCGCCTGCTCATCACCCGCAACCAGCTCCTTGCGATATTTCCAGACCACTTTCTGCAGGCCGGTGGCGGTGGCCAGTACCCGTTTGTAGCGGCCACGGGCATTCCAGAGCATGCGGGTGGTCTGGCCGAGGGTGTGGGGTGGGTCGTTGTCAGTTGATTCCATGAGCACTCATTGACGGATGCAATGGTGGCAGCATAGCAAAGGAAAGGCGGGAAGTGAGTGGGCAGCCCCGATTGAAGAGGCTGCCCTGGTCACCTGAGCCAATGGCAATTAAAACTTGTACGCCGCGCCCAGCTCAACGGTTTGGCGGACAACGTCAATGGTGGCATCCGCCCCAAAGCTCGAGCCGTTCTGGGCGGGGATGGCAGTAAAGTCGAAGTCACCATAATCCGCGTAGCGGTATTCCGCGCGGAGCATCAGATTGTCGGAGAGGAAATATTCTCCACCAAAGCCAAGAGTCCAACCAGTCATGCGTTCGTCATCGCTGAAGCGTTGAAATCCATCTGCCGGGTTGCAGACGTTGGTATCAGCAGGGCAGGTACTGGTGGTTTCGACTTCGAGTTGGGATAGCCCCACGCTGGTGTAAACCATGGCGTTGGGCTGGAGCAGATAGCCACCGCGGATGCTCAGGCCTAGAGCCGGACCGTCAGTGTCGACTTCCGAGTAGCTGGTGGGGTTCGAGTTGGGGTCTCCCAGGCCGGGAATGCGATTACGGATGTCATCGCTGGCATCGCTTTCAACGGCGGAGAACTCGGCGCCCAGCACCCACGTGCCCTGTCCCAACATCCAATTGTAGCCGGTGAAAATGCCATAGCTGGCATCGGAATCACTCAGTGCTTCGCTGGTATCGGAGAAGGGGGCAATGGGGGTGCCATCCGGGGCCAGCGTTCGGTCAGTCTTCCAGTCCATGTCCGTGGATTGAAAGCCAAGCGTTGCCCCAGCGTAAAAACCGGTCGGGGTTGAAGCAGCCTGTGCGGGTATTGCCAGGGCGCTCATCGAGAGGGTGCTGGCAATGGCAATAAGAGTTGGTTTCATCGGTATCGTTCCCTGTGTCGTCATCCGGTAGACATCATAATGCATAGGCATTTATTTGTGCATCAATAAGGGTGAGAGAGAATTGGCAAACAACTGACCGGATGTGGCGCTTGTCGGTGCTGACGAAGGGCGTGGTGTGGCAGGTTTAATAAAAACTATCGACGTATTCGGTAATCTAAACTGGCCAGGTCGGTCCCGAAAGGACTAAAAATGAAGGGTGTTTACGCGGAACCCACCAAGACAAGGAAGGAAAGCGCTATGACAGAGAGTAAATGTCCCATTAATCATGCCGCTGGCGGCGGTACCACCAACCAGGACTGGTGGCCCAATCAATTACGCCTGGACCTGCTGAATCAGCACTCGGACCGGTCCAACCCCATGGGGGAAGATTTCGATTTCGCCGAGGCCTTCAACAGTCTGGATCTGGAGGCGGTGAAAAAGGATCTGCATGCGCTGATGACCGATTCCCAGGACTGGTGGCCGGCGGACTTTGGCCATTACGGTGGCCTGTTTATCCGCATGGCCTGGCACAGCGCCGGCACCTACCGCATCGGTGATGGGCGGGGCGGCGGTGGTCGTGGTCAGCAGCGTTTTGCGCCTCTCAACAGCTGGCCGGACAACGTGAACCTGGACAAGGCCCGTCGTCTGCTGTGGCCGATCAAGCAAAAGTATGGCCGCAAGATTTCCTGGGCGGATCTGATGATCCTTACCGGCAACGTGGCGCTGGAATCCATGGGCTTCAAGACGTTCGGTTTTGCCGGCGGCCGTGAAGATACCTGGGAGCCGGATCTGGATGTGTACTGGGGCGCAGAAAAAGGCTGGCTGGATGGCGACAAACGTTACTCCGGCGATCGTGATCTGGAAAACCCTCTGGCTGCAGTGCAGATGGGCCTGATCTATGTGAACCCGGAAGGCCCGGACGGCAACCCGGACCCGGTGGCCGCGGCCCACGATATCCGTGAAACCTTTGCCCGCATGGCCATGAACGACGAAGAGACCGTGGCCCTGATTGCCGGTGGCCATACCTTCGGCAAGACCCATGGTGCCGGTGACCCGGAGAAAGTCGGCCCCGATCCGGAAGCCGCAGGTCTGGCGGAACAGGGGATGGGTTGGCACAACCCGGTGGGCACCGGTAAGGGCGACGACACCATGGGCGGTGGCCCGGAAGTGACCTGGACCCAAACGCCGACCCAGTGGAGCAACTACTTCTTCGAGAACCTGTTCGGCTATGAATGGGAATTGACCACCAGCCCGGCGGGCGCCAAACAGTGGGTGGCCAAGGACGCAGAAGAGATCATTCCCTACGCCCAGGACAAGACCAAAAAGCGCAAACCCATGATGCTGACCACGGATTTGTCCCTGCGCTTTGATCCGGAATACGAAAAAATTTCCCGGCGTTTCTATGAAAACCCGGAGGCATTCGCCGACGCCTTTGCCCGCGCCTGGTTCAAACTGACCCATCGTGACATGGGGCCCCGTGCGCGTTATCTGGGGCCGGACGTGCCCAGCGAAACGCTGATCTGGCAGGACCCGGTGCCGCCGGTGGACCATGAGCTGGTCAACGACCAGGATGTGGCGGCGCTGAAGCGCCAGGTTCTGGATTCCGGTCTGTCCGTGTCGGAACTGGTGGCAACGGCCTGGGCGTCTGCCTCTACGTTCCGGGGCGGTGACAAACGTGGTGGCGCCAACGGCGCGCGCATCCGTCTGGCGCCGCAGAAGGATTGGGCGGTGAACCAGCCGCAACAGTTGGCGAAGGTGCTGAAAACGCTGGAAGGCATTCAGAGTGATTTCAATAGCGGCAACAAGCGCATATCCCTGGCAGATCTGATCGTGCTGGCCGGCGGTGTGGGTATCGAGAAGGCCGCCAAGGACGCCGGTCATGATGTGACCGTGCCCTTCCATCCGGGTCGTACTGATGCCACCGAGGAACAGACCGATGTGGCGTCCTTCGAGCCCCTGGAGCCGGCGGCGGATGGGTTCCGCAACTACCAGAAAGGCACGTTCAGTATCGGTGCGGAACACCTG
>JAZAJX010000074.1:0-19840 GCA_036230225.1 Pseudomonadota bacterium
AAACTCCAGGCCACCGTGGTCCACGGTCGCGCCCAGCGGGCCCAGGCCGGATCCATGTTGCCAGCCAGCAACCCGGCCACGGCAAAGGCAAAAGCCACGGAAAAACCCACGTACCCCATGTAAAGCATGGGCGGATGAATAATCAGCCCCGGGTCCTGCAAGAGCGGGTTCAGGTCTGCCCCGTCCAGGGGAAACCAGGGCAACACGCGATCAAAGGGGTTGGAAGTCAGCAACATGAAGAGCAGAAAACCCACAGAGATCATGCCCATCACGGACAAGACCCGTGCCACCATCGCCAGTGGCACGCTGCGGCTCAAGAGGCCGACCATGGCCGCCCAGCCCCCCAGCATCCAGCCCCACAACAACAGGGACCCCTCGTGTCCGCCCCACACAGCAGAAAGGCGGTAGGCCAGAGGCAAGGCCGAGTTGCTGTGATTGGCCACGTAAGCCACGGAGAAGTCGTTGATATAGAAGCTGTAGCCGAGGCTGAGCATGGCAATGGAAAGCGCCAGCCACTGCACCCAGGCCAGAGGCCGGGCATACCATTGCCAGGATGAGATATTGCGGTGCACCCCCACCAACGGGAAAACCGATAAACACAGGGCTGCGGCCAGTGCCAACCACAGGGAAAGATGCCCGATTTCTGCCGCCACGAGAGCTCCTCAGTCCACTTTTTACTGTCCGATGCCGCGTTAGCGCGTTCCGGCGCGCATAGCATCGGTACATGGTCCAGCAATTGCAAGTCCGTGGCGCAGGGGAAACCACCGGGTCCAGATAGGGCATCTCAGCGGTTTCCGGGCCGCAATTGAGTGTCAGTGCGAATAGACAGCGGTCTTAATTGTCCGTTCATCGGTCATTTTCGGTAAAGCCATCTTTCCGACATATTTTGAGACGCTTGCTATTCGTATGCTTTCACTTGGCTTTGCTAGTATGCGTTCGATCATGACACCGTGTCATATCGGTGAAGATAAAACGTCATAAATCATCCATATACTCGGAATGTGCCACCAGGCCTTCACGGAGTAAGACTTTGAGCACTACAACAGAACAGAAATCCTCCTACGATCGCGAGGATCTGCTCGCCTGCGCACACGGTGAGCTTTTCGGCCCGGGCAATGCCCGGCTGCCGCTACCCAACATGCTGATGATGGATCGCATCACCCACATCAGTGATCAGGGGGGCAAATATGGCAAAGGCGAAATCATCGCCGAGCTGGATATTCGCCCTGACCTGTGGTTTTTCGAGTGCCATTTCGAGAGCGACCCGGTGATGCCGGGCTGCCTGGGCCTGGATGCCACCTGGCAGCTGCTGGGGTTTCTGCTCGGCTGGCTGGGACATCCCGGCCGCGGACGGGCCCTCGGCGTGGGGAGCGTGAAATTCTCCGGTCAGATCCTGCCTACTGCCAAGAAAGTCACCTACAAGCTGGATGTGAAGCGCGTTATTTCCCGCAAGCTGATCCTGGGTATCGCCGATGCCACCGTGAGTGTGGACGGCAAGGAAATCTACTCTGCCGAAGACCTGCGTGTGGGCCTGTTCACTTCCACTGACGGATTCTAGGAGCCAATCATGCGCCGCGTAGTCATCACAGGAATGGGCATTGTCTCCTGTCTGGGCAACGATGCCGACAGCGTTAGCCAATCCTTGCGCGAGGGCCGTTCCGGCATTCGTTTCAAAGAAGAATACAAAGACCTGGGCATGCGCAGCCATATTGCTGGCACGCCGGACATCGCGCTGGACGACTTTATTGATCGCAAGCCGCGCCGTTTTATGGGCGATGCAGCCGCTTATGCCTACATTGCCATGCAGCAGGCCATTACCGACGCCGGTCTGGAAGACAGTCAGGTGAGCAATGAACGAACGGGCCTGATCGCCGGCTCCGGCGGTCACTCCTCCTTCAATCAGGTGGAGGCGGCCGATATCGCCCGCAACCGGGGGGTGAAACGCGTCGGGCCCTACATGGTGCCACGGGTCATGGCCTCTACGGTTTCCGCCTGTCTGGCCACCCCGTTCAAAATCAAGGGTATCAACTATTCCATTGCCTCTGCCTGTGCCACCAGTGCCCATTGCATTGGCAATGCCATGGAACAGATTCAGCTGGGCAAACAGGACATCATCTTTGCCGGCGGTGGCGAAGAAGAACACTGGACACTGAGCTGCCTGTTCGATGGCATGGGCGCCCTTTCCAGCAAGTACAACGATACTCCACATAGTGCATCCCGAGCTTACGATGCCAGTCGAGACGGCTTTGTCATCGCCGGCGGTGGCGGCATGGTCGTGCTCGAGGAGCTGGAACACGCCAAGGCCCGTGGCGCAAAAATCTATGCCGAAGTGATTGGCTATGGTGCTACCAGCGACGGCCACGATATGGTCGCCCCCAGCGGCGAAGGCGCAGCCCGCTGCATGCGCCAGGCCCTGGCCGACGTGGACGGCGCCGTGGATTACATCAACGCCCATGGCACCAGCACCCCGGTGGGGGATGTGGCGGAACTGAAAGCCATCCGCGAGGTGTTCGGTGAGACCTGCCCCGACATCGGCTCCACCAAGAGTCTCTCCGGCCACAGTCTGGGGGCGGCGGGCGTCCATGAGACCATCTACAGCCTGTTGATGATGCGGGATAATTTCACCGCCATCAGTGCCAACATCGAGAACCTGGATGAGCAAGCCGACGGCCTGCCCATTCTGGTCAAAGGCAAAGACCAGGGGCCAACGACCGTTTTGAGCAACAGCTTCGGTTTTGGCGGCACCAACGCCAGTCTGGTCCTGCGCAAGTGGGATGAACGCAGTTAACAGTGAATAGAGCGTCGTTGACAGTTGAAAAAGCCCGGCAATGCCGGGCTTTTTTATTGTCGCAAACCCCGTAGCGTCTCGAAACGCTGGGCGCCCTGACAAAAAAATAAAAAAAGCCTCCGTAGAGGAGGCTTGAAAATACCGTCATAGCTATTCCTGCCTTGGCAGGTCCCGAGCCTGATGACGATAGGCACACAATGTCCTGATAACAGATCAGAACCAGCGGCTGTCCATGGTGATGAAAGTGTCGTCAGCGTCGACCAATCGCTGCGCATCCAATTCCACTCTAGGCAGTTCCCAACGGAAGAAATATTGCGCCGCCTGCAGTTTGCCCCGCGCAAAATCCGCATCTTCCGGCGCCTTCAACTCAGCAGCCGCATTGGCCTGACGCAGCCACATCCAGGCGGCAATGGTGTGTCCCATAAGCTGCAGATAGGCATTGGCATTGGACAGTGCCTGACGCGGGCCCTGCTCCGCCAGCCTTTTGCCGGCGGCCGCCGTCGCGGCTTCCACCCGTGGCAGGATGGCCTTCAACGCCTCCGCAAAGGGCAAGCAACTCGCATCGGTCGTGCGGTTCACATCTGCCAGGATACGCTCACCCAGCAGTTGCAATCCCCTGCCCTTGGCCATCCACACCTTGCGACCCAGCAGGTCCATACCCTGCACCCCGGTTGTACCCTCATGGATCGGGTTGAGGCGATTGTCTCGCCATACCTGTTCGACCGGGTATTCACGGGTGTAGCCTGCCCCGCCGAATACCTGAATGGCCATATCGTTGGCTTTGACGCCAAACTCCGACGGCCAGCTCTTGAGTACCGGTGTCAGCAGATCCAGCAGCAACTCGGCGTCACGGGCGGCGGCTTCATCACCGGTCTGGATCTCATCCACGAGACGATACCCGTAGAGGCTCATGGCGATGGCCGCTTCCGCATAGGCTTTCTGTGTGAGCAGCAAGCGCTTCACGTCCGCGTGCTCGATGATGGGAATCTGCGGCTTGCTGAAGTCCGCATCGTCCGGGTGCCGCCCCTGCAAACGGTCACGGGCATAATCCAGCGCGAAGCGGTACCCTCGGTAACCCAGCACAGCGGCTCCGAAACCGACACCGACCCTGGCCTCGTTCATCATCTGGAACATATAGCGCAACCCCTGGTGGGGCTCGCCCACCAGATAGCCATGGCAATCGTCATTATCGCCAAACGTCAGCGCGGTACTGGTGGTGCCGCGGTAGCCCAGTTTGTGGATCAGTCCCGCCAGCACCACATCATTACGCTCTGCGGGGTTGCCCGCGGTATCCAGGCGGTATTTCGGTACCACGAACAGGGAAATCCCTTTCACCCCTTCCGGGCCACCGGGGATCTTGGCCAGCACCAGATGAACGATGTTTTCGGCCAATTCATTGTCGCCACCGGAAATAAAGATTTTGTTTCCTTTAAGGCGATAGCTGCCATCGTCCTGGGGCACTGCCCGGGTACGAATGTCGGCAAGGGAAGACCCCGCATGGGGCTCGGTAAGCGCCATGGTGCCGGTGAACCGGCCGGCCATCATCGGTTCAAGAAACCGTGACTTGAGACTATCGCTGGCGAAATTGCGAATCACATTGGCCGCCGCCGCCGTCAGGAACGCGTAGCCTGTGGAGCTGGGGTTCACACAAGTGAACATGCCCTTGCAGGCAGCCGCGGCGATCTCCGGTAGTTGCATGCCACCTTCTTCAAAGCTGGCTCGTGAAGACAGAAAACCGGCATCAATGTAGGCATCAAACGCCTCTTTCACTTCCGGACGCATCACCACCTTGCCATCCACAAACGTCGGCTCTTCCTTGTCAGCCAGACTGTTGTGGTTGGCGAACTTTTCCCGTGCCAGCTTTTCTGCAGTATCCAGCGCCGCCTCGATGGTTTCCCGGCTGTGTTCTTCGAAACGCGGTCGCTGAAACAGCGCATCGGTATCCAGCACGTCGAATAACTGAAAACTGAGATCACGGCGATCGAGAATGACATCACTCACGGTTGGGCTCCGGTTATTTTGGGTGACAGCTTGCCATTCGACCTGCTCATCTGGCATTGTCGCCTATGACTTATTCATGGTGGAATACGACACAATGTTTCGAGTAGCCGTACTGGCCTTTGACGGGGTATTTGCCTCGGCCCTGACCGGAGTGGTGGATCTGCTGAACCTGACCGGGGTGACCTGGAACCGCATCCATGACCAGCCTCTGAACCGGCAATTTCAGGTACAGGTAGTCTCCCGTGGTGGCAATCCGGTGCGCTGTACCAACGGTATCCGTATGGCCGTTGATGGCTCCTTGGAGCAGGTAGATCAGGCAGACCTGGTCATTGTCCCGACCATTGGTGGCAAGCTGGAAACCGTGCTGGCCCAGGAACAGGACGTGCTCCCCTGGCTGCGTTTTCTCTATGAAGGCGGGGCCGACCTGGCCAGCAACTGCACCGGTGCCTTCCTGCTCGCTGAAGCCGGACTGCTCGATGGCAAGACCGCCACTACCCACTGGGGCTTCAGCCAGCAATTCCGCCACCACTATCCTCGCGTAAAGCTCAATGAGCGGGAGCTGATTACACGCGATGGCAATATCTTTTGTGCCGGGGGAGGCACGGCCTGGCGAGACCTGACGATCTTGTTGGTGGAACGATATTGCGGTGCCGACCTGGCCCGCGAACTGGCACGGGCTTTCGTCATTGACGTTCGCAACGATCTGCAAAGCATCTATGCCGGCCTGCCGGCGCACAGTTACCACCAGGATGATCAGGTGCAGGCCATCCAGGCCTGGATTCATGAGCATTTCAAGGAAAGCACCAGCCTTGGCCAACTGGCCGAGATGGTTCACTTGAGTCCGCGCCAGCTGCAGCGTCGCTTCACCACCACGCTGGGAGAACCCCCTCTACAATATCTGCAGCGGGTCCGCATTGAAGCCGCACGCAAGATGCTGGAACGCGGTACCAGCAATCTGGCCAAACTCTCTGAACAGGTGGGCTATCAGGATGTCAGCAGTTTTTCCCGTCTGTTCAAGCGACACACGGGTCTGTCTCCGAGTCATTACCGGCAACGATTTGCCCGAACCGGGGCGCTGACCGACTGACCCCAAAACCTGTGCGATTAACGTGAAGAACCTTGACGACTCCTTGACGTTGCGCGCCTGATGATAGGCATAACCAAAGAGAGGAGAGAACCGTGGAAAACCTGTCCATCCTGCTTGTGGAAGATCACCGTCAGCTGGCACAAACCGTTGTGGAGTTCATGGAACAGGAAGGTGCCACGGTGGACTATGCCGGCAACACCAGCCTGGCGAGAGAGCTGGTTCAGGAGCATCATTACGACCTGATCCTGCTGGATGTGATGCTCCCCGGGGAAGACGGTTATAGTTTCTGTCGTTATCTGCGCAAGGATCTGGCGCTGGACCTGCCGGTTATCTTTATGACTGCCCGCGACCAGTTGGAAGACAAACTGGAAGGGTTCGATCGTGGTGGTGACGATTACATCGTCAAGCCCTTTGCCCTGCCGGAACTGGCCGCACGGGTCTCCGCCTTGATTCGCCGTCAACGCCGCGAGGTGACCGCCAACACCCTGCAAGTTGCCGATCTTGAGCTGGACCCGGCCCGCCAGGAAGTGCGGCGCAATGGTCAACTGCTGAAGCTCTCCCCCACGGCCTTCCGCATTCTGCGTATCCTGATGCGTGAATCCCCCAAGGTGGTGAGCCGGGAACAACTCGAACACGAGCTGTGGGGGGATCTGGTGCCGGACTCTGATGCCCTGCGCAGCCACCTCTATAATCTGCGTAAAGCCGTGGACAAACCTTTCGACAATGCGCTGCTCAACACGCTTCCCGGTGTGGGCTTCAGCATTCAGGAGGATCGCCCTGTGGCCGGGTAAGGCCACAGGGTTTGCACTTTTTGATGACAGGGCCTGACAATACGCAAAAATAATAATAACCTCGGGCGTCTTATGTCAGCCGATATTATTTCCTTGCCAACCTACGCCTCTTGCTCGGCGCTGCTGGATGCTCACCTGCAGGAATTGCAGAAACGCTTCGGCATGGCCATGTGGATGATCACCCGACACAACGGGGAAGATCTGGTGGTTTTGCACCTGCGCGATGATCGATTCGGTCTGCACCGAGGGGAGCGACTGCCCTGGAACAGCAGCTACTGTCAGCGCATGGTGGAACATGGGGCCCCGCGTATCGTGACGGACTGCACACGCCTGAGCCGGGAATCGATGCCCCCCCTTCACAATGTCCACCCTGGGGCCTACATCGGTTTACCACTGATGGACACGGACAATCAGCTGTTCGGTACATTATGTGCCATGGACCCGCACCCCCAGCCAGCCGCACTGGAGGCGGCCCTTCCCGCCTTGACCCACGACGCTGCCTTGGTCAGTTTCCTGCTTAATCACGGGCTCCGAGAGGCCAGACAAAAAAGACTGACCACCTTCGTGGAGCACCCGGATCGTTGCGACGAAACTGGCCTGCCAGGGACTAAGGGATGGGAAGACATCTGTCGACAGGAGGCCGGCAACTGCCGGAACTTCGGCCTGGAAGCCTCGGTCCTATACCTTCAGGCACCGGATGATAGTGACAACCTGGTTATCGCGGATTCTCTGGCCGCCCTGTTGCGCGAACAGGACAGCATTGCCCACCTGGGGGGCCAACGCTTCGGCATCTTGCTGGCAGATACAGATGAGGAAAAGTCACGTCGCGTGGCAGATCGCATCCGCGATGCACTCAATGCCAAGCAACTCCTGGTGCGCATTGATCAGGAAAAATTGATCAATGGCTGATCACTGAAACCGGATAGACACTTCCGTTCCCCGCCCCGGTTCACTGGTCACCATCAGCTGCCAGCGATATCGCTCACAAAGCCGCTGGACGATAGCCAGCCCCAGGCCATGGCCGCCTTCCTGACTGGTTCCCCGCTCAAAAGGTTGCAGAATCCTGGCGAGTTCCTCTGCGTCCATACCGGCCCCGTAGTCCACCACATGGACCATGTTCTCCGCCACCAGGATGGTCACTTCCCCGGAGCCGCTGTAGTTGATGGCGTTTCGGATCAGGTTGGTCAGCACAATGGTCAGTGCCACCTCCGGACTGTTTACCGTTAACAACGCCGTCTGACGAACCTGCAAGCGAATCTGTTTGCGATCGGCCAGCGGGCTAAGCCGCTCCATCAGGTTCACTGCCAGGTCATTGACGATCACGTCCTCGCTGTCCGGCTGTTTCTGCTCCGTGCGCGCCAGCATCAGCAGCGTTTCCAGCGTGGCCTCCATGTCCTCGACGGTATCTTCCATGCGTCGTATCAGCGGCCGATCACCGATCTGGCTGACCAACAGTTCCAGATTGGCCCGAAACACCGCCAGAGGCGTACGCAGCTCATGACTGGCATCACGGGTAAACTGCCGTTCTCGCTCGACAAAGCTCACCAGACGATCCGCATAGGCATCCAGTGCCGCCACCAGCACCGCCACTTCACTGTCGGTGTCCGCATCAATGCCACTGAGATCGGGACGGGCCACACGGGGATCATCCACAGGCGTATGCCTCAGCCTGTCTGCCAGTTGCACCAGCGGCGACAACAAATCCCGGGATTTTTTCCAGCCCAGAAAGGACGTGATGTAAATCACCAGCAAAACCCCGGTGAGCGGCAGAATGCCGAAAAGAAACGCCAGGACTGACACCCGTTTTTCATCAAAAATCAGATATAGCCGGGCGTCACCCTCACGTTCGATATAAACGATCGGCCGCTCACCGGCCAGATCGACTCGCTGATAGCCGTCCGGCAGCGCCTGCAGCACCGAGGGAACGTCATCGTTCACCGCCTCGCTGGTCAACAAGCCAAGCAGGTGACGCGTGTTCGGGCGGGGCTGGGCAGGATTCTCCTCCAACAGCGACCAGTAGTGGTCCGCTTCCTTGATCAGCGCCTGCTTCACCAGCACCTGCTCGATAATATTGGCGGTCGCCCAGACACCCAGCACCGTTGCCAGGCTGATCAATAACAACTGCAACAGGTAGACGCGGGTAATACGGTGCTGGACGCCGGTTCTTTTCATGTAACGTGCTCAGGTCTGTCAGCCGGCGGTTGCCGGGCGGGAAAACAGATAGTGGGCCACAAACCACTCCTCACCGCCACGATAGTCAAACAACTCCGCACAGGCCATGAAAAACATGCGCCAGCGCTGTAACCAGACCTTGCCCTGCCCGTTACCATAGATGTCATCCAGTAATGGAATCAGGGAGCCCTGTTTCTGGTCAGCCAGTTCCAGCCAGGCCTCCAGGGTCCGCGCATAGTGGGTACCATTGACGGCCCAGCGCTGCTCTTCCTGCAAGGCCCCGGCACAATGAGGCAACCAGTCATACGCAGGCATCATGCCCCCGGTGAAGAAATAGCGAGCCATCCAGTCGCGGCTGCCTTCATCCTCAAACAGGTAGGTCAGATTGCGGTGGCAGAATACATGGATGAAAAGCTTACCCCCCGGTCGAAGCCAATCATGGATGCGGGCCATCAGCGCCGTGTGATTGCGCATGTGCTCGAACATCTCCACAGACACCACCCGATCATAAGGCTGATCCGGCTGGTAGAGGGACGCATCAGCCGTCATCACGCGCAAGTTGGTCAGCCCTTTTTCCGCTGCCCGGTTCATGATGAAGGCTTTCTGGGACGCCGAGTTGGAAATAGCGGTGATGCGGCTATCGGGGTAATGCTCCGCCATCCACAGAGTCAGCGACCCCCAGCCACAACCCATCTCGAGAATATCCTGACCGTTGTCCAGCTCAGCTCTCTCACAGGTCATCGCCAGCATGGTTTTTTCCGCGTCGGCCAGGGTATCAACGCCCTCAGGCCAGTAAGCGCTGGAGTATTTGAGATAGGGGCCCAGTACTTGCTCGTAAAAACGTGAATCCACCTCGTAGTGCTGTTCATTGGCCTCATGCTGGCCTACCGCCACCGGCCCCTGCTTGAGGGTCTGCTCCAGATCATCGCGCTGCTGGCGTTCACGCTCCTGTTCCAGCCGTTGGCCAAGCAACCGCCGAATACCGAAACGAACCAGGCTATCCGGTAACAGGCCGGACTCTGCCATTTGAATCATCATGATTTAGGTCTCCAGGGAAAGAACGCACTGGTGGTGCGCTGGTAATCGCGATAATCATCGCCACGGGATTTCAAAGCCTGCTTTTCCGTGTAGGGAATACCGGTGATGAACCACAGGAACAGCAGCATGGCCACCGGCAACAACCACAGCCAACCTGCCTGGCTGGCTCCGACGGCAATCAGGGGATAACTGCACCAATGCAGCCATTCAAAGAAATAATTCGGATGCCGGGAGTAGCGCCACAGCCCGTCGCGACAGGTCCGGCCAGAACTATCAGGACGCTGCTTGAAATGAGCCAGTTGACGGTCTGCCAATGCCTCACCGGCGATGGCCAGCACACCCAGAACCGCCCCGGCGCCGATCGCCCAGGGGTAAGTCTGTTGCTGATTACCAATCACCCAGAAGGTCAGCGCAAAACCCCAGGCCAGCAATGCCTGTCCCCAGTAAAACAGTAAAAACACCGGTTGAGCCTTGCTCTTCAGCGCTGCACGCATGGCGGCATAACGGCCATCCTCGTCCGGTTCCCCGGCAACCCGCCGGAAAATATGCCCACCGAGCCTCACGGACCACAACACCAACAGGCCCCCTGCTACCCAGCGCGGCAGAACCTGACCATCCCCAGTCACGAGAAAAATCAGACCGACCACACCCACCGACCAGGACCAGAACACATCCACCCAGCCGGCATTGCGGGTTTGCAACTGCCGCAGCCAGAGAAGCGTTGCCACCATCATCAGGGCAAACAGCAGATAGTGAATATCAGGCATGACGTTGTTCTCTCTCCATCCATTGCGCCCCACTGGCCAGTAGCGGGACCGCGATTGCCCACACCGCAGCGTAGGCCAATGCCATTGGCAACCAGCCCTGGGGGGCACTGGCAGCCCCCAGGCGGATCCCCATGGTGACTGAGAACACACCGCCGAATGCGCCAAAGGCCGCGCCAAGCCAGGGCCGGCCGCACAACCAGCGAAGGCTGTAATGGAAGCTGACAGCAAACCCCAGCCACAAGGCCCAAATCCAGCCCGGCGCCAACCAGCCGTGCTCCCAGCCTGTATAGACCAGCAAGCCCGTGCTTAACCAGATCGGCTCAAATAGCAGACAAAGCAGCAGGCCCCACCCCACCATACCGGCATTCCGGGCCCAGCGAATATCACAACGCCACTGTAGAACCAGCATCAGGGCCAACACTCCCCAGGCCAGCAGGGAGGTTTCCCGCGCGCCGCCCAGCACGGCAGCGGCCCACAGAAGCTGGAAGCCAAGAGCATTGATGAGAACGGGCGCGGTCAATGATTTCATGAGCGAACAGTGCACCGCTGATCGTCAATGGCCTGTGAAATTTCTTCACAGCCGAATCACCTGGTCAAGCGCACATTGGACTCATGAAAAGATTATCTCTGCCCATGGCCCTTGTGGCGGCATCATTACTGGTCGGCTGCAGTAGTACGCCCCTTGGCCCTTATGGCTACACCGATCGTTACCTGGAACGCCAAAGCGCCACCGGGCAATCTGTGCTGCCGGATGACCAGGCCCTGTCGCGGTTTATCGACCTCTACAACCCCCTGGATGCAGCCCACATCAATGACCAGATAGATCATGTCTACGCCCGGGAGCTGTATTTCAATGACACCCTGACCATCATTGAAGACCGCGAGACACTGAAAGCCCACCTGATTGCTACCGCGAGAAACCTCAACCACATGAGCCTGGAGCCTGTCAGGGTCATCCGTGATGACAACCAGATCTATCTGGTCTGGGTCATGGAGGCAGGGTTTTCCCTGCTCGGTCGTGAACGACTCTCCCGGACCATCGGCATCAGCCAGCTTCGCTTCAACCACGATGGCCAGGTTTTCTTCCATCAGGACTTCTGGGACAGCAGTCAGGGCCTGGACCAGCACTTACCGATTTTGGGACCCGTTACACGATGGCTACGCGACCACTGATCTTTCTCTCAATGCTCCTTGTCGGGGTTGTCTCCAGCCCGGCAGCCGCCGCTGCCGACTGGCAACTGTGTCATCGCTCGGATGTGAAGGCCCTGCGCTTCATCACAGTGGGCGAGGCCCGGTTACTAAGGGAAGATTGCAACAGTGCCGACCTGCTGGCTCCCCCCATGCGGCTGGAGTTCAGCTATGATCGCGAGGTCCCCGGTGATGCCTTTGCCAAGGCCGCCATGAATTTTCTGGAAAAAAACCTCAACCGCGAGGATTTCCAAGCGTTGAAGCCCCGCTTCGAGCGCTTCAACAGTCACTATAAGGACATCGGCGACGGTGATACCTATAGCATGGTCTATCGGGACGGCACACTGTCTCTGCAGCTCAATGACCAGCCCCTGACCCGGGAAGAGGGTGACCGTTTCGCCAAGGCGTACCTGCGAATCTGGTTCGGTAACGATCCCTATTCTTCCAGGCTGAAATCCAACCTGCTGGGGCGTCGCTGAGCAGCGGCCACTATTGCGCCCGGACGGACCAATCGGGATACTGATTACATAAGAATCAATATCTTGTTTGGGGATAACGCAGCATGTCCAAGCTGTTTCACGTGGTGGCCTCGTCTGCCCGATTCACCACCCGGAATGACCGCCGTGCCGCCCTGAAAGGGACCTTCCTGATAACCTTCAGCGCAGTAATACTGTCCGTGGTGCTGACTGGCATCGCCATTCTGGTCGTCGGGGAACGGGACTGGCTGTCCGGCCTGGTGCTGGCATTGATCCTGCCGCTTATGTTGTTGCCACCACCGCTCTATCTGGTGGCAAGCCGCCTGATATCCCTGGACCGGCAAAACCATCAACTCCAGCAGCTGGCCCGTGAAGATCACCTTACCGGGCTGTTCAACCGCCCTCACCTGCTCAGTATGCTGGAACGCGAGCTGGCATTGAGCCAGCGCCACAATTACACCGTTTCCATCCTGCTGCTGGAGATCAATGATTTTACCCAGCTGCTGGATGAGTACGGACGTCACACCGGGGAACAGGCCCTGCGATTATTTGCCAGCTGTATTCGCGAAAAAATTCGCGAAAGTGATCTTTTTGGTCGTTTTGATGGGGCACAGTTTCTGCTGGTTCTTCCCCACACCAACTACGATGACGCCGCCCGTATGGGAGAGGGCCTGCGCGCCCTGGCCGCGGGCATCCGCCTGAACCACACCCAGCCAGGCGAAGCCAATCCGGAACCGGTGAGAGTCAGCGCCAAGATTGGTGTCGCCAGCACGGAAAACAGCGGTCGCAGCGTCAGCCACCTCCTCAACGAGGCCGATTACGCCCTCTATCAGAATCGCAATGAAGGTCGTGATCGCGGCGACGCCATAAAAAGCAATCTTTAAATCTTAAACAAAAAATATAAATTAATACTTTCCTACTACTCCGTTACAAAAAAATTATCTCCGGATACCAAACAATTTCCATATTTGTAAATTTTTTTATTAATCTGACCCATGAGGATTTACATGGGAGACAGGCTACTCAACACTGAGCCCGTGTTTGTACTGCCTATTTTGGATTAGACAAGGAAGGAGCTTATGAACGCTAAACGTTTTTTGGCGGCTAGTATTGCTTGCGCATCTGTCACTGCGGTAACTGCGGTTTCCGCTGACGAAATTCCCGAGCGTTATTTCTACTTCGGTGGTCACATCAGTGAGAACTGGATCGACATCGGTGATCACTATGACCAGAACACCTCCGAGAACGAAGTCACCCTGCCGGGTGCCCAGCTGGGTTACCGGTTCAACCGTGATTGGTCTGTTCAGGGCTGGTGGGAGCGCAACAACTCCAACACCGACCTGCTCGGCGACGCGGATATCAACATCGCTCACGGTAGCCTGCGTAAGCACTTTGCAGGCAACTCTGCCTTTGAACCCTATGTAGGTATCGGTGCCGGTGAATTCCGTACCGAGCCGACCAGCGACAGCTCCGACGACTTCAAGGAAACCATCGGTACCCTGGAAACCGGTTTCCAGACCATGCTGCACCCCCACTTCCTGCTGGACGTGGGCGCACGCCCCTACTACAGCTTCCGCACCGAGCGCTGGGACGCCGAGGTGTACGCGGGCCTGAACTTCCTGATCGGTGCATCCGAGAAAGAAGAAGAGCCGGCTCCGGTGGTAGAGAACGTGGTTACTGACAGCGATGGCGACGGTGTACCGGACGATCGCGACCAGTGTGCCAACACCCCGGCTGGTGCTCAGGTTGACGCCACTGGCTGTGAACTGGACGACGACGGTGACGGCGTAGTCAACAGCGCTGACGAGTGCCCGGATACTCCGGCTGGTGCACTGGTTGACGAGAAGGGCTGTCAGCAGTACCTGGAAAAAGACGTCAAGGAAACCCTGTACGTAGAATTCGGCCTGGACAAGGCGGAAGTGCGTCAGACGTCTTACCCCGAGCTGGAGCGTCTGGCTGAAGAGATGCGCAAGTATCCCTCTGCCAATCTGGTACTGGAAGGTCACACCGACAGCACCGGCGCAGCAAGCTACAACAAGTCTCTGTCCAAGAAGCGTGCTGACGCTGTGAAGAAAGTTCTGGTGGAAGAATTCAACATCAGCACTGACCGCATCAGCACCGTTGGCTACGGCGAAGAGAAGCCGATTGCCGACAATGGCACCAGTGAAGGCCGCGCGGAAAACCGTCGCGTAGAAGCCATCATGAAGGCCACCACCCAGGAAGCGCAGTTCCAGTAAGCGCCCCCCTGAGTGAAAAGGGCCGGCATTGCCGGCCCTTTTTTTATGCCCTTTGACTTGCCCTGGGCTTATCCCTTTCGTCGCGCCGCAAAAAACGCCTTCAACAGCGCGGCACTTTCCATTCCCATCACCCCCCCTTCCACCACCAACTTGTGGTTGTAAAAACTCACCTGGGGCAGCTGCAGCTGGCTGACACAGACGCCAGCGCGGGGCTCGCTGGCCGCATAGACCAGCCTCGCTACCCGGGCATGGATCAGGGCACCGAAGCACATGGTGCAAGGCTCCAGCGTCACATAGAGTGTACTGCCCGGTAATCGGTAGTTCTGTTGTTCCTGCGCCGCTGCACGCAGCGCCACCACTTCGGCATGGGCCGTGGGATCATGGCCGGTAATGGGTTGATTGTATCCCTCGCCCAGGACCCGACCATCTCGAACCAACACGGCTCCCACCGGAACCTCCCCGGCCGAGGCGGCCTGCTTCGCCAGCGCCAGTGCTCGCTGCATCCAGATTTCATCGTTCATGGCAGTATCCTGATCAATGCGGGGCCATGGTATGTCGCTACCGCCCCTAGCACCAGCATCCCATTTCGTTACAATCATCCAGACTCTGTGGTATCGGCAGCCATGCCGTCCTCAGCCATCGACCCGTTTGAGAGCTGTTATGACATCCATCGGAACACCTTTTACCGACACTGCCACCCGCGTCATGCTGCTGGGTTCCGGCGAATTGGGCCGAGAAGTGGCCATTGAACTGATTCGTTATGGTTGCGAAGTGATCGCCGTGGACCGCTACGATCATGCTCCCGCCATGCAGGTAGCCCAGCGAAGCCATGTCATCAACATGCTCGATGGCGCTGCCCTGCGAGAACTCGTGGAAAAGGAAAACCCTGCCCTGATCGTGCCGGAAATCGAAGCCATTGCTACCGATGAGCTGGTCCAGCTGGAAAGGGAAGGATTTACCGTGGTGCCCACTGCCCGAGCCGCCCGTCTGACCATGAACCGCGAGGGCATTCGCCGCCTGGCAGCGGAAGAGCTGTCACTGCCCACTTCCCCCTACCGGTTTGCTGAAACCCTGCAGGATTATCAGCAGGCAGTTGCTGAGATTGGCTTGCCCTGCGTGGTCAAACCGGTGATGAGCTCTTCCGGGAAAGGACAGAGCACCATCAAAACCGAGGCGGATATACAGGCGGCGTGGGACTATGCCCAATCCGGCGGACGAGCGGGCCAGGGCCGTGTGATTGTAGAAGGGTTCGTGGACTTCGATTATGAAATCACCCTGCTGACGGTACGCCACCGCAATGGCAGCGACATCACCACCACCTATTGCGCCCCCATCGGGCACCGCCAGGAAAATGGCGACTATCAGGAGTCCTGGCAGCCCCAGGCGATGAGCGAAAAAGCCCTGGAAGCCTCTCAGGAAGTGGCCGGGGCCATTACCGAAGCGCTGGGAGGTATGGGTATCTTTGGTGTAGAACTGTTTATCAAGGGCGACCAGGTCTATTTCAGCGAGGTGTCGCCGCGCCCACATGATACTGGCCTGGTCACCCTGCTATCGCAGAACCTCTCGGAGTTCGCCCTCCACGCCCGCGCCATTCTGGGTCTGCCTATCCCGACCATTCAACAACTCGGCCCCAGTGCCTCTTCAGTGCTACTGGTACAGGGCGAGTCACAGAAAATGCAATACGGCGGTCTGGATCAGGCCCTCTCCCAACCAGATACGGAAGTGCGACTGTTCGGCAAACCGGAAGTCAAAGGCAGCCGCCGTCTGGGCGTTGCACTGGCCCGGGGAGAATCCATCGAAGACGCACGGACCAAGGCCAACGCCGCCAGTGCAGCATTACGCGTCGATCTTTAAAGGAAGCACAACATGCAACACCAGGACACACACAGCAAGGTCATCGGCTATCTCCTGTGGATTTTCGGTTTCATGGGAGCTCACCGTTTCTATTACGGGCGGCAAATTACCGGCACCATCTGGTTCTTCACCCTCGGCCTGTTTTTTATTGGCTGGATCATTGACCTGTTTCTGATTCCCGGGATGGACGATGCTGCCGACGAACGCTACGAAGCAGGCAGTATCGATTACAACATTGGGTGGATCTTACTCACCTTCCTGGGCATCTTCGGCATCCACCGCTTTTACATGGGCAAGGTGATCACCGGGATTCTTTACCTGCTTACCGCCGGCCTGTTCGGCCTTGGCATCCTCTACGACTTCTGGACCCTCAACGGCCAAATCGCCGAGAAAAACCGCCTCGCCTGAACCGGACGAACGCCACGCCCGTTGCGGGCGTGGCGTCAACGCATCACAAATCCGGCAAACAGCACCGCAAAACCCCCTACCTCAGCCACGATCAGCGACACCATAAACACCGACATGGCCAGTTCCGGCACACTGCCGCCGCCCAGCCGGTGGGGCCGTTGCAACTGGTTGCGGGTGTCCTGCAGAAAACCGTGGAGAATATAACTGCCAATGGCCAGACCGAAGAACAACAGGCTTGCCAGTACCGCCAGCGTATTGATCCAGTCGTCCCAGACACTGAGCAGCGCAAACCGCTCCAGTACCAGACAGGCAAAGGCGTA
Source organism: Pseudomonadota bacterium (assembly GCA_036230225.1). GTDB lineage: Bacteria > Pseudomonadota > Gammaproteobacteria > Pseudomonadales > Alcanivoracaceae > Alcanivorax. The sequence continues at coordinate 17,128 of JAZAJX010000074.1, forward strand.
CATCAGGCTGGCCCGGTGCGCCACATCCACGTAGTAATGGGCCCTGCCCTTTTCACTGGTAGCGATCTGCCAGTATTTCCACACCCCGGTCAGCAGCCCGGTCAGAAAGTAAATCCCGCAACCCCACAACGCCCACTGGTCTGCTGTCACTCTGTTCTCTCCCTAAAGGGCAAAAAAATGGGCCAGGGTCGCCTGCATGTGCGGCTGGGCGTGGCAATAGCGCCGCCGTCCTTCCCTTTCTACCCGGATAAGCCCGGCCTCCGCCAGTTCACGCACATGGTGGGATACTGTGGGTGCGCCGATATTGAGACGCTGCATGAAATCCCCGAAGGCACACCCCGCCGGCACTTTCGCCAGATCCGCATGCCCATGGGCCCGGCAATGCTCCAGAATCACTTGGTAGATTCGCAAGCGGTTAGGATTGGACAGGGCCCGAAAGGCCGCTGCCAACGGCTCCGCTGAGCGCTCCGATATGTCTTTCCGTGCCAAAACCGGGACCTCCCCATAAAACAGTTTGACGGGTATAAAACTACCTTATAGTTTGATCGTCATCAAACTATACAGCTGCAGACCCTACCAGGTCGTTGGAGGACAATCGTGAGCCACGCGGACACTCTCGGGCAATCACTGGCCCTGCCCTGCGGAATAACGCTGAAGAACCGCTTCGCCAAATCCGCCATGAGCGAAGCGCTGGGTACCATTGATAATCATGTGACCCCAGCGCTCGAGCGACTCTACGGTCGCTGGGCCCAGGGCGGCACCGGCTTGCTGATTACCGGCAATATCATGGTCGATCGTAACCACACCGGTGAACCCCGAAACGTGGTGCTGGAAGACAAGCGCGACATGCCCCTGCTGAAACGCTGGGCGGATGCGGGCAAGAGCCAGGGCAATGATATCTGGGTGCAACTGAACCACCCGGGCAAACAGATCCCGCGCATGCTCGCCAGCGGCGATACCCTGGCTCCCTCTGCCGTGCCCTTCGGCAAGGAACTCAAAAGCGCCTTCAAAACCCCACGCGCGCTCAACGAAGACGAAATATTCGATATCATCCGACGCTTTGCCACCAGCGCATCACTGGCAAAAGAAGCCGGCTTGACCGGTGTCCAAATCCATGGAGCCCACGGCTATCTGGTCAGCCAGTTCCTGTCCGGGCACCATAACCGTCGTAACGACAAATGGGGTGGCTCCCTGGAAAACCGCATGCGTTTCCCGCTGGAAATCTATCGCGCCATCCGCGACGCCGTTGGCCCGGATTACCCGGTGAGTATCAAACTCAACTCTGCAGATTTTCAGCGCGGTGGTTTCACCGAAGAAGAGTCCATGACTGTGGCTGAAACCCTGGCCGCAGAGGGCCTGGATCTGCTGGAAATCTCCGGGGGTAACTACGAGAACCCGGCCATGGCCGGCGCCAGGGGCGTGCGCGAAAGCACGGTGAAACGAGAAGCCTATTTCCTGGATTACGCCCAGGCCATTCGTCAGCGAGTATCCACGCCACTGATGGTTACTGGCGGCTTCCGCTCGGCCCAGGCCATGGCGCAAGCGGTGGAAAGCGGCGCCACCGACCTGGTCGGCATTGCCCGCCCACTGGCCGTGGAACCGGACTTGGCCAACCGCATTCTCGCCGGGCAGGAAGGGGTCATCAGCCGAGTTACACCGCGCAAGACAGGCATCAAGATGATCGACGAAATGGCCATGATGGAAGTCTCCTGGTTTTCTCGTCAGCTGCACCGAATGGGCAAGGGGCAGGACCCGAAACCCAATGAAAGTGTTCTGCTGTCATTGTTCAAGGTGGTCACCGAGATGGGTATCGGCAGCGTCAAGACCCGGCGGTTGCGGGCAAACAGCTAAAAGCTACGAGCTACGAGCTACGAGCTACGAGCAAATGATGGCGATGCCACAATGCCGATCAAGCGCCGGTACAAAAAAGCCCCGAAGACATTCGGGGCTTTTTAACTGGCAGCTAGCAGCTCGGCGCTAGTAGCTGCTTTTATAACGCAGCGGCCACTTCCGCGCCCTGGCGAATGGCACGCTTGGCATCCAGCTCCGCGGCCAGGTCGGCGCCACCGATCAGGTGGAAGTTGTCCGCCCCTTCCTGGTAGAGCTCGCGCAGGGATTCCTGGCCCGCACAAATAATCACGTGGTCCACATCCAGGACACGGTTCTCCTCACCGATCTTGATATGCAGGCCCGCATCATCAATCTTCTCGTAGCTGCAGCCTCGCAGCATCTCCACGTTGCGGGATTTCAGGGTGGCACGGTGCACCCAACCAGAGGTCTTGCCCAGATCCTTACCCAGCGGCGTCGGCTTGCGCTGCAGCAAGGTAATCTGGCGCGCCGGTTTTTCCACCTGTGGTTCCACCAGACCACCCGGGGTATCGCCATCCATGTCCACGCCCCACTCTTTCATCCACTCCGGCAAGGGCTGCTCACCGTCACGGGGATGCTCGGCCAGGAATTCAGACACATCGAAGCCGATACCACCGGCACCGATAACCGCGACTTTTTCTCCCACCTGAGCCTTGTTACGCAGCACGTCCACGTAAGACAGCACCTTGGGATGGTCAATCCCGGGAATGCCCGGCGTACGCGGCAGCACCCCGGTCGCGATAACGATCTCGTCAAAGCCCTGCGCCTGAAGCTCCGCCAGTTCCACCCGGGTATTGAGCTTCAGGGTGACACCCGTGTTTTCAATGCGCTTGCTGAAATAGCG
>JAZAJX010000075.1:0-63408 GCA_036230225.1 Pseudomonadota bacterium
TCGCTGGTTCGAGTCCAGCACGACCCACCATCTTCTAAAAGGGCTGCCCATGAGGCGGCCCTTTTTTATTTCCGCTTTCCTCTCAACGGGCTTCCCGCTCACTGTTATCGCGCAACCAGGCCCTTCGTTACCGGTAAGCCGGTTGTCCCGTCATGGGCAGGTTCCCAGACCGGTAGCCCAGCCTGACTGGCCAACGCAACCATGTTGGCGGTGCCTCGCCCGCCAGGAAAGGCGACGATGGCCTGGGGGCGGCCATGGTGGAGCATGCGACGGTTGCGCATGGGGCCTGCTGCGCGGCCATGGGCTACCCAGTTGGCCGGGTAGCTGACCTGGTCGACGCCATTATCATGGGCCCACTGGGCCGCCAGCCGATCCGCACCGCTGGCGTTGCCATGAATCAACAGGCTGAGCGTGCCGTCACGCCGCAATCGTTCAAGGCTGCGAGCGACCAGGTCCTGATCCGTAAAATCCCGCCCGCCGCATACAAGAATTCGCATAATAACTGTCCATATGGTCAGTTTTTTTTGACAGTATAAGGCTAGGACTGGGGGATTGCACCCGTATGTCTGCACCGTGAAAACTGGCGCCGAGCCCCTTCACGGTGTCTTGACTGTACTCGCGCCTAAACTTGTACAAATATTCCTATTTGTACAGGTATGGGGTGGCACATGATGAATGCGGCAAAAATTCCGGTTGGCATCAGCGCCTGCTTGCTGGGTATGGAAGTGCGCCATGACAAGGGGCACAAGCATTCCCGCTATTGCACTGGCGTGCTGTCGCGCTATTTCGAGTTCCGTTCCCTGTGCCCGGAGATGGGGGCGGGGCTCAGTGCTCCCCGCAAGGCGATGCACCTGGCTGAGCAGGAAGGGGAATTGCGGCTGATTACCACCGATGGCCGCCGTGACCATACGGATCTGATGCAGGATTTCATCGAGCGGGCGCTGCCTTCGCTGGCTCCGTTGCGGGGGTACATCCTGATGGCCAAGTCACCCAGTTGCGGGATGGAGCGCATCCGTGTCTACAACGGTGACGGCAATGTGCAACACCGGGACGCCAGCGGTCTGTTTGCCGCGGCGTTACAGGATCGCTACCCCTTGATGCCCCTGGAGGAAGAGGGGCGTCTCAATGACGATACGCTGCGGGAAAACTTCATCGAGCGGGTCTTCCTTTACGACGACTGGTGTCAGCTTCAGGAGCAGGGGTTGACGGCGCAGCGGCTCATTGATTTTCACAGCCGTCACAAGTTCCAGCTGCTGGCCCATTGCCAGAAAACCTATCGGCAACTGGGCCCCTTGCTGAGTGACCTGAAAAGCCGTCCGTTGGCGGACATTGCCGAGGAGTACATCCATGCGCTGATGCCGGCCATGAAGAAGCGGGTCTCCCGGGGTGCCCACGTGAATACCCTGCAGCATCTGGCGGGTTTCCTGCGTGAGGGGCTCAGTGACACCGACCGTGCCCTGATCAATGAACAGATTGATGCCTACTTGCGTGAGGAGGTGCCGTTGGTGGTGCCCATGACCCTGTTGCGGGGAGGTCTGCGCAAAGTACAGCAACCCTACTTGCAGATGCAGGGCTACCTGTCTCCCTATCCGGACGATCTGGGATTGAGAAACCGGGTATGAATGACGCTCTGTCAATTCAGCAAGCCAGTGAAGTGTGTGGCGTCAATCCGGTTACCCTGCGAGCTTGGGAGCGTCGTTACGGGTTGTTGCAGCCCGAGCGTACGCCCAAGGGACATCGCCGTTACCGCCCTTCGGAAGTGGAACGCATTCGCCGCATTGTCCACTGGCTGGAGAAGGGGGTGCCGATCAGTCAGGTCGCCCCCCTGTTATCCGGTGCCCCCGAGCCGGCGCTTGGCAGTGACACCGGGGTGCCGTGGCGACAGGCCAGAGAAGCGGTGCTACAGGCCCTGGAGCTAGCCAATGTGCGTCGTCTGGAGCAATTGTTGAATCGTCTCCTGGCGGACTACAGCCATGCTCAGGTCATTCGTGAGCTGACGGATCCCCTCCGTGATCAGCTTGCCGGCAGCGTGTCCCTGTCGGGGCATCTGGCATTGCTGGAAGCGGTGCTGATCCAGAAATGGTCGGCCCGCGCCCTGTCCCTGGCGCCCCGGCGACGAGATTTCGGCTGGCTACTGGTGCCGGTGGGGGAACCGCTGGCGGCGCTGGAACTGGCCATGGTGCTACAGCGGCCGCTGTGGTGTCTGCACCGTGACGTGGATAACGATGCCCTGGGCACCTTGCTGGCAGACCGGCAGCCCTGTGGCGTGCTCTGGGTCATCGATCGCTGGCCCTCTGCCACGCAGCGCCAGCGCCTCTGGCCGGGGCAGACCATGCCATGGCCAACGGCCTGCTGGGGGCAAAGGCTGGACCCCCTCCCGAAAGGGGTGACCTTGCTGACAGGCGGGCGACAGGCAGTCAGTGAACAGCTACAGGCGTTGGAAAAACAGGGAGCGGAAGTATGAACCTGGTTTGGTACCGCAACGACTTGCGTGTCCACGCACACCGTCCCTTGCAGCAGGCGCTCAATCAGGAAGAGCCGGTGATGGCGGTATATTGCCTGTGTGACCGGCAATGGGATAACCACGACGTGGTGCCGCTGCGACGTTGGTACGTTTTGCACAGCCTGCTGGAGCTCGGTGATGAGCTGGCGGAACGGGGGGTGGATCTGCATGTGTTGGACGCGGGCGATTTCGCCGGCGTCCCGGCAGTGCTGACGGATTTTGTCCGCGAGCAGGGCGTGCAGCGGATTTTCTGCACTCGCGAGTACCCGCTCAACGAATTGAACCGGGATCGAGCGGTGGCCACGTCGCTGGCATCGCTGGACGTGGAAATCACCGGTTTTGATGACAGCGTGTTGGTGCCGCCACGGACCCTGAGTACGGGCAAGGGAACGCCCTACACCGTGTTCAGTGCCTACAAGAAGCGATGGGACGTCTGGCTGGAAAGCCATTTTCAGGACCATCACGCAGTGCCGGCCCGGAGCGGGAAAAAAGGCCGTTTTGTGGGCCGGCAGACGGTCGACGATGCTCTCAAGGCACTGTCGGTGCCGGCATCGTTGACCGGCCACTGGCAGCCCGGTGAAGCGGCGGCACTCACGCAACTGGAACATTTTGCCGAGCATCACCTTGCCGGCTATCGACGGCAGCGGGATTTCCCCGCAGAAAGTGCCACCAGTGGCCTGTCGGCGGCCTTGTCTGCTGGCACCCTGTCTCCGGCCAGCTGTTACCGGGTTGCCAGACAGGCCATGGCGGATGCCGGTGCCCGGGATGGGGCCGCGTGCTGGATTGGCGAACTGGCCTGGCGGGATTTTTATCGTCAGATCATGGCCCGTTTTCCCGGGGTGAGTCGGGGAGAGCCCTTCCGGCCGGAAACGACATTATTGCAGTGGAACCGGGACGATGCCCTGTTCCAGGCCTGGTGTGAGGGGCGAACCGGTTATCCGCTGGTGGATGCGGCCATGCGGCAACTGGTGGCAACCGGCTGGATGCATAACCGATTGCGCATGGTCACCGCCATGTTTCTCAGTAAGCACCTGTGGCTGGACTGGCGCAGGGGCGAGCGTTTTTTCATGCAGCACCTGATTGATGGAGACTTTGCTGCCAATAACGGTGGATGGCAGTGGAGTGCCTCCACAGGCACGGATGCGGTGCCGTACTTTCGGGTGTTCAATCCGGTGCGCCAGAGCCAGCGCTTCGATTCCGAGGGGCATTTTATGGCGCGCTGGGTACCCGAACTCCGCGAGCTGGACAACAAGACGATTCATGAGCCCTGGAAGCAGCCTTTGCTGGCGCCGGATTATCCTGCTCCGGTTGTGCCCCACGCCGGGGTGCGTGAGCGAGTGACAGAAGCCTTCAAGGCCGCCAAGGCCAGTTTTGACAACCAACAGCACTCTCAACAGCACTCTGCGAGCAAGAAGGAATCGGTATGAGTCAGCGTATTGCCATCGTCGGTGCCGGCATCAGCGGTCTTACCGCTGCCTGGTATCTTTCCCGGCGCCATCAGGTGGATGTGTTTGAGGCCAACGATTACCTGGGGGGGCACACCTGCACCGTTCCGGTCCGTCGGGAGCATGGCGACTACGCCATTGATGTGGGCTTCATCGTTTTCAATGATCGTACTTACCCCAATTACCTGCGACTGTTGTCAGAATTGGGTCTGGCAGGTCAGCCCACGGCCATGGGCTTTGCCGTCAGCGATGCCCGCAATGGTCTCGAATATTGCGGGGATGGGCTGGGTGGCATCTTTGCCCAGAAGCGTAACCTGCTAAGCCCGTCTCACTGGCGCTTCATTGGGGATATCCTGAGGTTCAATCGCAATGCCCCGGGGTTGCTGGACAGTGAAGCCGGGGAAATGCCGCTGGGAGAGTACCTGCGGCGTCACGGTTATGGAGAGCGTTTTTGTCGCGATTACATTCTGGCCATGGGCGGTGCGATCTGGTCTTGTTCCCTGGAGCAGATGGAGGTATTTCCGGCAAAATTCTTTATTCGCTTTTTCCAGAATCATGGCCTGTTGTCACTGACAAACCGCCCCCAGTGGTATGTGGTTCCGGGTGGCTCCAATCAGTATGTGAAACCCCTGGTGGAACAGTGTGCAGCCCGTTTTCATACTGCTTCCCCAGTCACTAACGTGCGCCGTCATGAACAAGGCGTGACGGTAACAGTCAATGGTGAGCCACGGGAGTTTGACCAGTTGATTCTTGCCTGCCACAGCGATCAGGCATTGGCATTACTGGCTGATGCGGATGACCGTGAACGCGACAGTCTCAGCCGGCTCGGGTACCAGGATAATGAGGTGGTGCTGCATACGGATACCCGGTTGTTGCCCCGCCGCGAGCGGGTATGGTCAAGCTGGAATGCGCTCTTGTTCGATGATGATCAGGAACGGGTTCAGGTCACCTATAACATGAATATTCTGCAGGGCATTCAGGCGCCGGAAACGTTCTGCGTCACCCTGAACGCCACGGACCGAATCGATCCGGCGCGCATTCTGGCCCGTTACCATTTTGCGCACCCCCTGTTTACCCCGGATACGGTTGCCGCCCGCGAGTCGCTGCTGGCGGATAACGGGGCCCGACGCACCTGGTATGCCGGCGCCTGGTGTCGCAATGGTTTCCATGAGGATGGTGTGGTGTCCGCGCTGGATGTGGTCAAGCGCCTGTCCCCGGAGAGTGGGCCGTGATTACGCAGGCGGTGGCACAGGGCAGGGTCTGGCACCAGCGACAGGTGCCTTTCCGTCATGGTTTTCACTATCCGTTGTGGCTGGTGTGGTGTGATCTGGCCGAGGTGGACGCCATGCTGTCCCGGCATTCGGCGTGGGGTCGGCGTTGGCGTCCGGTGGTGTTTCGAGACAGCGATTTTGTGGACCCACGGCCAGATCCCCTCGACGACAAAGTGCGCCAGAAGGCCGGGGAACTGGGGCTCGACTGGCGCGAGGGCAGGGTGGTGATGCTGGGGCAGTGGCGCACGCTGGGGACCTTGTTCAATCCGCTGGTGCTGTATCTGCACTTTTCAGACGGCAGTGATCAGCCAGACAGCATGCTGGCAGAAGTGCAGAACACCCCTTGGCGAGAGCGCCATTTCTACCCGCTGAACCTGCAACGTAATGACCGTGGGGGCTGGGAAGTCTCTCATCCCAAGACCTTCCATGTGTCACCCTTTCTTCCCATGGCGCTGGATTATCACTGGTATCTTCACGTGGCCTTACCCGGCCTGCGCCTAGTGTTAGAAGACAGGAAGAATGATGAGCTGGTGTTTGCTGCCGGTCTGAATCTGGAGCTGCAGGCCGCTAACCGTCAAACCATGGGCTCCGTGATCTTCCGATTTGGCGCACAGGGTCTGGCTACCCTGCGGGGTATCTACTGGCAAGCATTCAGGCTCTGGCGCAAGGGTGCCAGGTTTCATCCCCACCCGAAAAAAAACAGTGATAATTCGTACGGAGATTGACCGCATGCTGTCTGGCGAAAAAGCCGTAACCCCTTCCTTGCAACGCAGCGAGACGATTCGCTGGACGGAATCCATCGCGCGTAAGTTGGTGCTCAAGCGGCTCAATGCATTACCCCATGGCAGCCTGCGTATTCAGGAGCCGGACGGTAATGTGGTTCTCCTGGGTAACCCTGAAGACTGCACCACCGGCCACATTCGTCTGCGCGACTGGCGTACCTATTCCATGATGATGAGTGGTGGCGCACTGGGCGCAGCGGAAGCCTACCTGGAAAAGGGCTGGGATAGCCCGGATCTGGTCGCCGTGATTCGTTACTTTGCCGCCAATGTGGATGCCATGAAGGCGCTGGAAGGTGGCATGGCCATGATTTCCAAACCCGCGCTGAAAATGCTGCATCGCTACAACCGTAATTCCGTGCAGGGTTCCCGGCGTAACATCGCGGCACACTATGATTTGGGTAACGACTTTTTCCGCCTGTTTCTGGACAGCAGCATGATGTATTCCAGTGCGGTGTTTCCTCGTCCGGATGCGTCTCTGGAAGACGCTTCTTACTACAAGCTTGAACGTATCTGCCAGGCACTGGAGCTGTCCCCGGGGATGACGCTGCTGGAAATTGGCACGGGCTGGGGCGGTCTGGCGGTGCATGCGGCCCGGCATTACGGCGTTCAGGTGACCACCACCACCATTTCCCGCGAGCAGGCCCGCTACGCCCGGGAGCGAGTGGCGGAAGAGGGCTTGCAGCAACAGGTGACCGTCCTGGAGGAAGATTATCGGGCGCTGACCGGCCGGTACGACCGGGTGGTGTCCGTGGAAATGATCGAGGCGGTGGGCGCGGAGTTTCTACCAAGCTACTTTCAGGTGTTGGGTGATCGACTCAAGCCGGAAGGCAAGCTGGTATTGCAGGCTATCACCGTGCCGGACCAGCGTTACGACTATGCGCTAAAGCAGGTGGATTTTATCAAGCGCTATATTTTCCCCGGCGGATTTCTCCCCAGCGTGTCGGTGATGTGTCGACACCTCACCGAGCATACCCGCCTGGTGGCCACGGAACTGCATGATATCGGCCACGATTATGCGCTGACCCTGAATCACTGGCGTCAACGTTTCCTGGCGGCGCTGCCGAAGGTCCGTGAACAGGGCTTCGATGAGCGCTTTATTCGCATGTGGGATTACTACCTGTGCTATTGCGAAGGGGCCTTCCTGGAGCGGGCCATCAGCACGGTACATCTGGTAGCCGCCGGCCCGGCGTACCGCCCGGCATCTTGAAAAGCCGCCCGACCGGGCGCATTTTAGGCAATAAGGGTGTGATCGTGGCGCCGCCTCTCGCGTCACGTTGTGGTATTATGCCCGCCCTGATTTTCTGGTTTTTACCTAAGTTATTGATATCAGGGGGAAACCCCGGGCGGTGAAGCCGATGACTGCAGAGGCACAAGCACTGGTACAGGCCCACTTGGCCAAGGTGGAGCACGAGGATACGCTCAGCGATGAGCAACGTGCATCCTACCGCCAGCGCATTAAGGAATTGTTACGCCAGCGCGATGCGGTGCTGGTGGCCCATTACTACACCGATCCCGAGATTCAGTCGCTGGCGGAAGAAACCGGTGGCTGCGTCTCCGATTCACTGGAAATGGCCCGCTTTGGCAAGGAACACCCGGCATCCACGTTGATCGTGGCCGGGGTCAAGTTCATGGGAGAGACCGCCAAGATTCTCAGCCCGGAGAAGCGGGTTTTCATGCCCACCCTGGAAGCCACCTGCTCGCTGGATATCGGCTGCCCCGAGGACGAGTTTGCGGATTTCTGCGACCAGCATCCGGATCGCACCGTGGTGGTGTATGCCAATACGTCAGCGGCCGTGAAAGCCCGTGCCGACTGGGTGGTGACATCGTCCATTGCGGTGGAGCTGATCGAGCATCTGGATCGCAACGGCGAGAAGATCCTTTGGGCGCCCGACAAGCACCTGGGTAGCTATGTGCGTGACAAGGCCGGTGCCGACGTTCTGTGCTGGGATGGGGCTTGTATTGTCCATGAGGAATTCAAGGCCAAGGGGTTACATGACCTGAAAGCAGCCTACCCGGAGGCGGCGATCCTGGTACACCCGGAATCTCCGGCATCAGTGGTGGAAATGGCGGATGTGGTGGGCTCAACCTCCCAGCTGATCAAGGCTGCCTGTGAGTTGGACAATGACACCTTCATCGTCGCCACCGACAAGGGCATCTTCTACAAGATGCAGCAGCTGGCTCCGGGCAAGACCTTTCTGGAAGCGCCCACTGCCGGCTCCGGTGCCACCTGTCGCAGTTGCGCCCACTGTCCGTGGATGGCCATGAATGGCCTGCAGAACATGCTGGCGGTCCTGGAAGACGATAATGGCATGGGGCAGGAAATCTTCGTGGACCCGGATCTGGCACAGAAGGCCATGGTGCCACTCAATCGGATGCTGGATTTCGGCAAGTCTCTGAAGGGGTAATGCCCCTTCTTCCGTCAGACGTGGTGAACGGCAAGGTCGGTTTTGTCTTTCACCGCGTCTGACTGGAATCGCCTCTCATACTGGTTCCCTAGAAAGTTTCCTCTGATAACGCCTTCATGGTTTTCAATCGCCCATTGAGCTTGCTGTAAAGCGCGAAGTCATCCTCCGCATCTCTCAGAGCGTACTCCATCTGTTGAAAGGCCCCTTGGTCCTTGCCACGCAGAAACTGGCTTTCCGCCCGGGCATGCAGCGCCCGCACCTTGTCACCACTGTTACCGTAGGCATCGGCGGCCAGTTCCCAGAGGTAGGGATTGTTGGGGCGCTCCGCCAGTAGCGGCTTGAGATGTGGCAGTGCCTTGGCCGGTTGTTTGCTGCGCAGCAGGGCCTTGCTGAGGAGGATGGAGGCAGGGTAGTTGTCCGGTGACAGGTCCAGGACCCGTTCCGCTTGGATAATGGCCTGCTCATACGCGCCCTCGTCCAGTGCGACTTCCACCAGTCCCAGCCGAAACCACAGCTGGTCAGGGTGCTCTCCGGCCAGCGACTGCATGATTTTCCGGGCCTGATCATAACGGTCGGCGCGCAGGTAGCTTAGCGCCAGGCCATAGCGTGCGGCTTGCAAGCCGAGCGCATTACGTTCGTTGCTGTACTGGCGGAAATAGTCGATGGCATGGTTGTCGCCCTGAATAAAGGCGGCCTGGAGACGGGCCTGAACCAGCAGGAAATGCAGGGACGTATTGAGACGCGGAGAGGGCAGCGTCCGAGCCCGGGCCCGGCTGTCGGCAATACGGCTTTCCGTGACCGGGTGGGTCAGCAGAAACTCCGGGGGGTCGCCGGCAAAGCGCTGGTTGTTGTGCATGCGCTCGAAAAAGCGGGGCATGGCGTCCGGGTCCATGCCGGCGGCAGCCAGGGTTTGCATGCCCACCCGATCCGCTTCCCGTTCATTCTGGCGGGAATAGGCCAGTTGCGCCTGGATGGCCCCCGCCTGGGTCGCGGCAATGCCGGCCATGCCCGCTTCCCCGTCACCGGCAATGGCCACGGCCAGGCTGGCCAGCATGGCGGCCAGCACGGCGGTATTCATTTTTTTCGAGTCCAGATAACGGCGAGCAAAGTGTCGCTGGCTCACGTGAGCAATTTCGTGGGCCACCACGCCGCCGACTTCGTCTTCATCCTGGGCGTTCAGAAACAGTCCCGCATTGAGACCGATGACGCCGCCGGGTACCGCGAAGGCATTAATCTGGCGGCTGTTGATCACCACAATATCCAGGTTAGGTTCTTTCAGGTCACTGTAAGATGCCAGTCGGTAGACCAGACTTTCCACATATTCCTGTACCAACGGGTCGGACATGATCGAGGTCTGGCCACGCAGGCTGCGTAGCCAGCCGCGTCCGAGACGGTATTCCTGGTCCGCGGACATCAGTGCGGCGGTCGGGTCACCCAGTACCGGCAGATCGTCATTGGCGTTGGCGCCTGCCAGGATGCAGCAACTCAATAGCAGGGCGGTACGCAGTAAAAACTTCAAGAAGGTGCTCCCGTGAGTATTTCGTGCCTTATTCCGGTGACGGGTTATGACTATAATGCCGTTAGACCCGCAACGAATGAAGCGTCCGTATGAGCGATCAGCCCATTGATCAGCAGCTTGATGCCTCCAGCCTGCAATGCCCCATGCCGCTGCTGAAGACCCGGCAGGCATTGCGTCATCTTGAGCCAGGGCAGCTGCTGGAGGTCATTGCCACTGACGCGGCGTCCGCGGATGACATTCCCGCCTATCTGAGACAATCCTGCCACGAGCTGGTTCGCATGACAGAAAACCGGGGCCGTTTTGCGTTCGTGATTCGCCGCGGTGATCAGGAGAGCTGATGTTACGCATTCTCAAACGCTGGGCCGACAGCTACTTCTCTGATGAGGAGGCCGTTTACCTGCTGGTAGTGTTGCTGTCCGCCGGGCTGGTGATTCTTTTCTTTGGTGGCATGCTGGCGCCGGTGCTGGCCGCCATGGTGATTGCCTATCTGATGCAGGGGCTGGTATCGGGACTGGAGCGCCGGGGCATGCGCCGGTTGCTGGCAGTGAACCTGGTCTTTGCCCTGTTTCTGGGGCTGCTGGTGGCCACTCTGGTGGTGGTGCTGCCGATGGTCTGGCGGCAGACGCTGCTGCTGGTACAGGATCAGTTGCCCCACGTGCTAAAGAGCGGGGAAACCTGGCTGCGACAGTTGCCGGAGCATTACCCGGAAGTGATTTCCATGGAGCAAGTCGATTCCATCGTCGCGGTCATTCAGCGGCAGGTGGCCGAAGCCGGGCAGGGGGTGTTGACCCTGTCGCTGGCGTCGATCCCCAACATGGTGGAGGTCATGGTGTTCCTGGTGCTGTTGCCCTTGCTGGTGTTCTTCTTCCTCAAGGACAAGGACGCCATCATCAGCTGGCTGATGCGTTTCCTGCCCCGTCGACGGCGAATTCTGGACCACGTCTGGCATGAGATGGATGACCAGATTGCCAACTACGTGCGTGGCAAGGCCATCGAAATCCTGCTGGTCGGCAGCGCGACGTTTATTGCTTTCCTGCTCCTGGGGATGCACTACACGGTGCTGCTGGCGGTGCTGGTAGGGCTGTCCGTGGTGGTACCGTACATTGGTGCCACGGTGGTGACCCTGCCGGTGGCGGCGGTGGCCTATGTACAGTTTGGCTGGAGCGGCGACTTCGCCCTGGTGATGGTGGTCTACGGCATCATCCAGTTCATTGACGGCAATATTCTCGTGCCGCTGCTGTTTTCCGAGGCGGTGAACCTGCACCCGGTGGCCATCATTACCGCCATCCTGCTGTTCGGGGGGCTGTGGGGGCTGTGGGGTGTGTTCTTTGCGATTCCTCTGGCGACGCTGATCAAGGCGGTCATCAATGCCTGGCCGAGCCAGGCGGATTATCCGGATCCAGAGCGGAAGGAGCAGGCGCCGCAATAAGCGCGACCGGAATCGCGGTATTTACCACAGAGTAACGGAGATCCCCGAGGGGAAGATGGATTTCCCTCAGTGATTCCCGTTCCTCAGTGGTGGAAAGGCCCTAGATACCCAGTTCGTCCAGTTCCGCGAGCAAATCCTCGTGGTGGGTTTTGGTTTTGAACTTGTCCATCACTTTCAGCAGCTTGCCATCCTTGCCAACGATAAAGGTGGTGCGGATGAGTCCCATGAACTCCTTGCCCATGAACTTTTTCAGGCCCCAGCAACCGTATTTTTCGGCGACGGCGTGATCCTCGTCGGACAGCAGGGTGAAATTCAGCTCATGCTTGTCGATGAACTTGGGAAGGCGTGCCACCGGATCGGGGCTGATACCGAATACCTTCACGCCGCGTTTTTCCCATTCTGACCGGGTATCTCGAATGCCGCAGGCCTGGGTGGTGCAGCCGGGGGTCAGGGCTTTCGGGTAGAAGAAAATCACCACCGGGTTCTTGTCCCGGAAGGATTTCAGCTCCACTGTGTTGCCGTCCTGATCGGGCAGTGTGAAGTTGGGGGCCAGATTTCCAATTTTGGGGTGTGCCATATCGGGTCCGCGTCTCTTTCAAAGGGGAGTTGATGGTGCCGTACGGAGAACAATGCCTCTTAGCGTTTCGGCGTCATGGTGGCGTCCAGGTTGCGCGCCTCACAGAAATCCAGGAAGGCATCGCGCAATTCCGCCACGGATTGTTCCGCGTTCATGCTCAGCACCAGGTGAAGGCTGAACATGGGGGTGCCGGTATGGGGGGCAGCATAGGTGCCGGTGTGCAGATCATCAATATTGATGCTGCGCCGGGAGAAGAAATTGGCAATTTCGTGAACAATGCCGGGGTTGTCCATGGCCACCACGTCCACCACGTAGGGCAGTGCGCGGGCCTGCTGATCCCGGGGGCGGGTGCGCTTGAGCGTGATCAGCAGGTCCAGCTCTCCCGACAGCGTCTCCCGGTCGGCTTCCAGCTGCGCCAGGGTATCGGCGCTGCCGGAGACAAGCATCAGCACGGCAAACTCACCGCCCAGCACCGTCATCCGTGAATCGAGGATATTGCCGTTATGTTCCAGGACAGCACGGGACAGGGATTCCACGATCCCCGGACGGTCAGATCCCAGGGCTGAAATGACGATTAGCTGATCCATGGCATGCTCCTCAGGTCGTTGTCTTATTATGCGAGAGTGGTCTGTCGAGAGTGTAGAGCTTTTCTGCCGGGGATGCAGAAGCCGGGCCCCGGCATCTGGCGTCCAGCGTTTTCGAGGTTTACCATAGCGCCCTTCGACGACAGGCTCCGGTGCACCGGAATAATCGCGATTGCGCCGTATTTGGCGCAAAACAGGAGACAGGCATGATCCGCGGCAGCATTGTAGCGCTGGTGACCCCCATGCGCGCAGACGGGGCAGTGGACTGGGAGCGTTTGCGTTCCCTGGTTGACTGGCATGTGGAACAGGGCACCCACGCCATTGTGGCGGTAGGGACCACTGGCGAATCCGCCACCCTGGGTTTTGAAGAGCACGACAGCGTGATCCGCGAAGTGGTGGCCGTGGCCAAGGGACGCATTCCGGTGATTGCCGGTACCGGTGCCAATAACACCGAAGAAGCCATTCGTCTCACCCGTGATGCAAAGCGTGACGGTGCCGATGCCTGTCTGCTGGTGACTCCCTATTACAACAAGCCGCCCCAGGAAGGCCTCTATCAGCATTATCTGGCGGTGGCCCGGGCGGTGGATATTCCGCAGATTCTCTACAACGTGCCCGGTCGTACCGCCTGTGATCTGCTGCCGGAAACCGTGGAGCGGTTGAGCAAGGTGCCCAACATCATCGGCATCAAGGAGGCCACCGGGAACCTGGAGCGGGCCCGGGAAATCCGCGAACGCTGCGGCGAGGATTTCATGCTCTATTCCGGGGATGATGCCACTGCCATGGATTTCATCCTCGCCGGTGGTCATGGGGATATCTCGGTCACTGCCAACGTCGCACCTGCCAAGATGGCGGCCATGTGTGAAGCGGCGCTGGCCGGAGACGCTGACAAGGCGCGCGCATTAAATGCGGAACTTGAGCCCCTGCATCGTGATCTGTTTATTGAAGCTAACCCGATCCCGGTGAAATGGGCACTGTATGAAATGGGCCTGATTGACGCAGGTATCCGGCTGCCGTTGGTGCCGCTGTCAGAGGCGGCCCAGCCGCGGTTGCGTGAATCCATGCGCCAGTGCGGCCTGCTGGAGGTGAAATGAAGAAAGCGGCGTTCTCGCTCGCCCTGATGGTATCCGCAGTAGCTGGCTGTAGCTGGTTGCCGGACAACAGCCTGAATTATCGCAACGCGGAAGTGCTGGAGCCGATCCAGATGCCGCAGGATGGGGTATTCATCGGCGAGCAGCCGCTTTATGCCGTGCCGCGCCAGGACGATCGACTGGTAGGTAGTCGCGACGGGGAAAAACGTTTCGAGGTACCCAAACCGCCGGCACTGGTGGTGTTGGGTAATGATCCCTCCGAGGATGAGGCCCCACCGGCCCCGCAGGGGGAGTCGGCGCGGGCTATTCTGGGCCGGGATGGTAACGGCTACCCCATTATCATGATGTCCACCCGTTTTGCCTGGGCCTGGGAATACGTGGGCGCTGCGCTGGCCAAGACGGACCTGGAAATCAGTGATCGGGACCGTGAGGTGGGCATCTATTATCTGGATGTGCCCGAACGCTATACCCTGGACGGCGATACTGCCCAGCTCAAGCTCAGCCATACGACCAACGGGATTCAGGTGGCGGTGCTGAATGAGGAGGGCACCGCCCTGGTGGCCAAGACCCCGGGGCAAGCCATCCTGGAACGCATTTACGACGAGCTTAACTGAGTGCGACTGGCATCGCTGGGCAGTGGCAGCAAGGGTAATGCCACGCTGGTGGAAGCTGACGATACCCTGGTGCTGATCGACTGCGGTTTTACGGTAAAGGAAACCGAGCAGCGGTTGAGCCGCCTGGGACGCTCGGCGGACCAGCTCAGTGCGATCCTGGTGACCCACGAGCACGGTGACCATATCCGTGGTGCCGGCGCCCTGGCGAGAAAGGTCGGTTGTCCTGTCTACAGCTCTTTTGGAACGGCCAGCGCGGTGCACGAAAAACGCGCCAGCCTCAAGGGGGCAAACTGGCAAGAAGTGCGCCCCGGGCGCACTTTCAACCTGGGCGCTATGCAGGTGTTGCCGGTACTGGTTCCCCATGATGCCCGTGAACCCTGCCAGTATCGTTTTTCCTGGCAGGGTCGTACCGTGGGGGTACTGACTGACCTGGGTTCCATTACCCCCCATGTGGTGGATGCCTATCAGGACTGCGATGCGCTGGTACTCGAATGTAACCACGATACGCAGATGCTGGCCCACGGGCCTTATCCGCCGTCGTTGAAACGGCGCGTGGGTGGTATGTTGGGACATCTGAACAATGAACAGGCCGCAGCCCTGCTCAGCCAGGCCAACGTTGACCGGCTGCAGCACCTGATCCTGTCGCACCTGAGTGAACAGAACAACACGGCCCGACATGCCCAGTCGGCAGTGGAACGGGTGATCACCCGGGGCCGTGAACGTATTGGCGTGGCCAGTCAGAACGCGGGGTTCGACTGGCTGCAGATTCATTAATCTGACCCGAGTAAAGGCCTTTCCATGGAAAAACGCGACGAGTTGTATGCTGGCAAAGCCAAGTCTGTGTACACCACCGATGACGCGGACAAACTGATCATGCTGTTCCGCGATGATACCTCGGCCTTTGATGGCAAGAAGAAAGAGGCTCTGGCGCGTAAGGGGGCAGTGAACAACCAGTTCAACGCTGCCATCATGGAAAAGCTCAAGGCTGCCGGTATTCCCTGCCATTTCGAAACCATGCTGTCGCCGGTGGAATCGGTGGTGAAGAAGCTGGAAATGATTCCGGTGGAGTGTGTGGTGCGAAATATCGCCGCCGGTTCCATTTGTCGTCGGCTGGGGGTGGAAGAAGGGCTGGAGCTGAATCCTCCCACCTTTGAGTTCTTCCTGAAGAACGACGATCTGGGTGATCCCATGGTCAACGATTACCACATCCGCAGCTTCGGCTGGGCCACCGATGAGCAGGTGGAACAGATGAAAACGCTGACTTTCCGCGTCAATGATGTTCTCAAGCAGTTGTTCCTGGATGGCGGCATGCTGCTGGTGGATTACAAGCTGGAGTTCGGCGTGTTTAATGGTGAAGTGCTGCTGGGTGACGAATTCAGCCCGGACGGCTGCCGGCTGTGGGACAAGGAAACCCGCGAAAAGCTGGATAAAGACCGTTTCCGCCAGGGCCTGGGTGGCGTGGTGGAAGCCTATGAAGAAGTGGGCCGCCGCTTGGGGATGCAGTTCCAGTACTGATGCCCGGGGCCCGGGAAAGCGATATCTCAACAATAACAAGGAGCTTCTATGAAATCCGTAATGCGTTTGGCGGTGATCGGTCTGCTGGCTGCCACACTGAGCGGTTGCTTTCTGACCAAGCTGGCAACCACGCCCATGCGGTTGGTGGGTGCGGCCGGGTCCGTGGTCGGGGCCGTGCTGTCCATTATTCCGGTGGCCGGTAACGCCGCTGACGAAGCACTGGAAAAGGTGGATGGCGCCATCGACACCACGGCTGACAGTATCGACAAGATCCCGCTGTAATGCCGGAATCCGGCTTTCCGGCCCACGGGCCGGCAGGCCGGGCCGGGCGATGCTTGTAATCCGCGGGGCGGTTGTGAAAAATACGGGCTCTTCCCGGCCGCAAGTGGCCAGACCGGGCGTTGATACCCGGCTCGCATAACAACAATAATCGGAGTTCGCCATGCATCGCTGGCTACTGTCTTTCCTGATGCTCATGCCCTTGCAGGCTGCTGTCGCAGATGACCTGCTGATTGGCGTGGGTTACCTCAACGGTCTTGCCGGGTTGAACCTGGAGTGGGCCACCGAACACCACAGCTTTTACGCCATGCCGGCCATGTATCTGGATTCCGGCGGTTTCGATACGGACGAACCCCGCTGGGTCGCCGGCTGGCGTCGTAAAATGGAGCGTGGCGTGATGTCCGAGAACGGTTTTTATACCGGTTTGATGGCGGGGGATCTGGGGGGAGAGCGTCACTATGAGCGCCTTGGTGTCGGTGTTGAGCTGGGCCATCAGTGGGTCAAACCCTATTCTCGCTGGACGGTCAGTGCTGCGGTAGGGGCCATTGAGGCACTGGACTGCGATGAGTACAAGGCGGCGATCCGCTGTGATACCGAGGAAGAGCGCGACAACAACGATCTGGACGTGGAGCCGGTTGTTGTACTGGGAATCAGCTTCAGCCTGCGGCGCTAAACCCGATCATCCCTTCTTCATCCCCTGTGCAAGCGGCTGTGCCGGCTGAATAAAAGCCGGCACAGCCGCTTGCATTTTCCTGTTTGCTCCGATCCGGGGCAGAAGTTTTGCACAGCGTTTAACCGTTTTTCATGGGTTGTGTGAATGTTCTTGTCTAACTTGTTGATTTGCCGTAAGAGCTTATTAAGTTATTGTTTTTAAAGGCTTTAATAAAACGGCCATTTTTTCATCATTCTGGGGAAAGGGCAGGGAATATCAGCGCTGGCGACAGTTCCTGACAGTCTATGCACAAAGTTATCCACAGGTTTTGTGAGTAACTTTTTGTGGTCAAAATAGTGGCACCCAATGGGATTGCCGGGGCATTTGTCGCGTATCCATATTGCTGCGTATCCTGGCCCTGCAGACCTGTCCGGATTCAGAGGTTCTTTAGCGGCGAAGCATCGGCAGTGGGCGCCAGGGTTGGCTGAGCAGTTGCTGGCCGCTCAGTTTTAGCAGCAGACGGTGAAAACCAGCGTTCGGGAAGGCGCGTTTGATCAGGCGTACCCGGGCCATGGGAATACCGAAACGTACCAGTCCCAGGCTCACATCCATCCAGTCTGCCCGTCGGAATACCTCGGCCAGGTGTTGAGGGTCGTCGTGGTAACGACTGATTTTGTGGTGATTGAGGATCATGGCGCGCACCAGAGGGCGGTGCTGATCGAGCTTCTGCTCTTCCAAATAGTGCTCGGCAAGACGGGCTGAGGGCTGCAGGTAATCGAACGTCCCCGCCAACCAGATGCCGGCATCATGGAAGAAGGCGGCAATCTCCAGGGCCTCGCGTTCTGCAGAATCAAGGGGTCTTTGTGCCGCGACCAGGTTAATCACCCGGTACACATGGTTGCGATAAGGGGTTTGTTGTTTGCCAAAGCGCTCAGCGTACTGGTCGAAGAGCGCATCCACGCGGGGCAATTGTGTTATCAGGTCTGGGGACATCCTGCCTACCCGGGTCATCTTTTATTGTCGTACCCTGCAAAGCCAGAAAGCATCAGAGCACCCTTTCCAATTCATACTGGCCAGTAATGTTTCTCAAATCCAGAGGGTTAGCGTAAAAACTGAGAGCATCGACACATCTTGTTATCGGGGATTGTTGGCAATTGGTTGCCGGTGCTTGGTCACATGCGTCCCTTGTACTATAGTCGGACAAGAATTTCGGGATTGTTCAACAAGCTTTGGGGGTTCCAATGGTGTCGCACCGTGAGCGGCAGTTGGAGAGCAGGCGGGTTGGACGTTGAGAGACATCCCCAGAAGGAGCGCCCGTGAGCTTTAAAGCCAAAGAGAGCCTGTCCGAACAGATCGCCCAGCATCTGGCCAAGCAGATTATCCATGGGGATATGCTGGCCGGGGATCGTATTCAGGAACTGCGTGTCGCCGGCGAACTGGATGTGAGCCGTGGCTCCGTTCGTGAGGCGTTGCTGATCCTGCAACGTCGTCAGCTGATCGATATCCTGCCGCGCCGCGGTGCGGT
Organism: Pseudomonadota bacterium; assembly: GCA_036230225.1. Classification (GTDB taxonomy): domain Bacteria; phylum Pseudomonadota; class Gammaproteobacteria; order Pseudomonadales; family Alcanivoracaceae; genus Alcanivorax. The sequence continues at coordinate 18,189 of JAZAJX010000075.1, forward strand.
GGTGAAGGAGATGTCCGAGGCCCATGTGCGCAGCCTCTATGAGGTGATGCAGGTATTGCTGGGGCTGGTGATTCGCAAGGCCATCAAGGTGGTCCGTGAGGAAGACCTGGACGCGTTTATCGAGCTGGTGCATGGTTTGCAGGTTGCCGCTGAAGAGCGCGATCTGGATGCGTTCTTTGTCCTCAGTTTCCAGTTTCTGGAGCATGCTTATCCGTTTGCCCGCAATGTTTTTGTGGAAGACATCCTCATCAACATGCAGCCGGCCATGCAGCGGGCCTACTTCATGGCGCTGCATCTGGAAGCGGACGAAGTGAAGGAATGTCTGTCGTTCTTCAAGGCGTTGGTGGAAACCATCTTCCGCCGTGACGTGCGCTCGGCACTGGAAATCATCCGCGAGTTTGCCGAGCATCAGTCCGAACTGGTGGAGGAATCCATCACCCGCGCCCGTCAGATTGAAACCGCTTGGGGCTCGCGAAGAAGGAAATAGTGTCTGACGAGGGCAGGGGGCTTGCCCTGAGCGGTCAAGCTGCATAGAATTGCCCCCCTCTTCAGCGATGACGCTGAAACTCTACAACCGTAGCTCAGCTGGTTAGAGCACCACCTTGACATGGTGGGGGTCGGTGGTTCGAATCCACTCGGTTGTACCACATTACAGAAAGGGCCTGTCGCAGCGCGGCAGGCCCTTTTTTATGGCTGCCTGCGGGTGGCAAGAGATTACATGGCCGAGGGGCATTGTGGTTTCCTGATGTCCTCGGCGTTTCACGGTAGACTCTCCCTTTTGCCGATACTCTGCCCTGCATGTCTGCCCCTGATTACCTTGGCGCTCCATGTGCCCGTCTGATCCTGTATCTGCCACATCGCCCGGAGGGCTCTGAGGCGGGTTGGCGCGTGCCCACGGCGCAGGCGATTGCCGCGCACAATTCCAACCACTGGCGCAAGATCCTTACGCTGCTGGCCAAGGTGGCCAGCCCGGTGGCGGGGCAATGGCGCGGGTTTCGTGACAGTGAGTTGTTCGTTGAGACCGCGTTGTGCTTCCAGCCTGAGCTGCAGCGGGGAGACCGTTGGCACTGGATTGCCGGCCAGGCGAACCTGCAGCGCTTTGCGCGGGTGGAGCAGGGTGGTCTGACCCATCCGGAGGATCCACAGATTGCTGTTGATGTGCGGCGCAAGCTGCTGTTGTCTCCCTATCCGGACTATCGCCAGCTCAGCAATGCCCGGGTGGCGCGGATTCGGGGGATGCTGACGCAATTCGGGTTTTATGCGGAAGAGGGGGGCTGATGCGACCGTACCGTCTGGGTTGTCCTCAGTGGCAGCATCCCAACTGGAATGACCGCCTGCCGGATGGCAGTAGTGCCCTGGCCCGGTATAGCCGGGTATTCAACTGCGTGGAGGGCAATACCACCTTTTACGCCACGCCCTCCCGGGCCCAGTGTGAGCAGTGGCGTGCCCAGGTGCCGGACGATTTTCGTTTTCAGTTCAAATTCCCCAGGGCGGTGACCCATGAGCGTCTGCTTCATGGCGCCTCTACTCTGGTGGCTGAGTTTCTCGATGTAATGGCGCCGTTACGGGACGTGATGGGGCCGTGTCTGTTGCAGTTACCGGCAGCGTTTGGCCCGGAGCATCTGGATGCGTTGTGGACGTTTCTGGAGGAATTGCCGGAATCGTTGTGCTGTGCCGTAGAGGTACGTCATCTGGCCTTTTTCTCCAAGGGGGAGGCGGAGAGACAGTTGAACCAGGGACTGCGGGCGCGCAACACGGCCAGGGTCTGTTTCGACAGCCGGCCGCTGTTCAGTGTGGCAGCGCAGGATGCCATCACCGCCGATGCCCAGCGCAAGAAGCCCCGGGTGCCAGTGCATGTGTTGCCGGTGGAAGCGGATCCGGTGATACGTTTTATCGGTCATCCGGATTTGCAGGCCAATCGCGCGTTTCTGTCGCCGTGGGTGGCGCGGGTGTCGGGGTGGATGGCTGCCGGACGGCGTCCCTACATGTTTATCCATATGCCGGATAACGGTGATGCCCTGGCGCTGGCAGACTTGTGGCACGGGATGTTGCAGGACGTGATGCCGGATCTGGCCCCATTGCCGCTGGGCAGGAAGGTGGATCAGCCGGGGTTGTTCTAGAAGGGAATTGAAAGTGTAACGTTCAACGTTGAAACGCGAGACTGGGAGAGTGCGGGGCTCTGGTTAACGGCTCCGCGCTCAAAAGGGGATGGCGCGGTCACGGTGTCAAATACATGATCGCCTTGACCGCGCTTTTCAAATTTTCACTTTGAACGGCTTTAGTTCAGCGCGATCAGGGTGTCGTCACGGCGGCGGCTGTTTTCTGCCCAGACCAGCAGATCGTAGTAGCGACGGATATGGCGAACGTAGACCACTGCCTGGCCGCCGCGGGCGTTGCCGTAACGTAGCTGGCCGGCGTAGGCGGGGTTGGCGAGCATGGGCAGACGCTGCTTCACATCCTGCCAGTTATCCGGGTTGCCGCCCTGACGCTCGGTCAGCACACGGGCATCTTCCAAGTGTCCAAAACCCACATTGTAGGCAGCCAGGGCCATCCAGGTGCGGCTTGGTTCCGGGATGCGGGCCGGGATACGGTCATGGGTATGACGCAGGTAGTCGGCACCGGCCAGAATGCTCTGGGCCGGGTCGGTGCGGTCACTGATGCCCATCTGACGTGCGGTGGCATTGGTCAGCATCATCAGGCCCTTCACCCCGGTGGGGGAGATGGCGCCGGGATCCCACAGGGACTCCTGATAAGCCACGGCAGCGAGCAGACGCCAGTCAAAACCACTGTTGTCTTCGGCCTGCCGAAACAATTCCTCGTAGCGAGGCAGGCGGTCTTCCAGGTGGCGCATAAAGCTGCGCGCCGCGTAAAGGTTGAACTGCTCCACATGGCCGTAAAAGCGGTCTTCCAGCTTGGCGGTGGTGCCGTTGGCCTTGGCCTGGGTCAGGTAACGCTGGGCGGCCAGGTACAGGCTCTGGTCATCCTTGGGGTTGAAAGCCCAGGCCAGTGGCATGTCGGTGGCAGCGGTATAGTCGGCAATCAGCTCGGGCCACAGGGCACGCTGCAGGGAGTAACTGTTGGAGTGAATCAGGGTGTAATCCACTTGGCCGTCTTCAACCAGCGCCAGCAGCTGTTCCGGGCTGGCTTCCTTGACCTCCTGGAAGGCCAGCTCGGGAGTTTCCAGCTGGGCCTTGATCAACAGCTCTGCGTGACTGGACCCCGCGGCCACGGCCACACGTTTACCCACCAGGTCTTCCAGGTCGCGAATACGGGGGGTGTCCAGGCGGCGCACCACCAGTGAATCCACTGTCTGGTAAGCGGTGGTGAAATGCAGGCTTTCCGTACGCTCGGCAGTGGCGACCAGACCGGCCGCCGCCATGTCCGCGGTGCCTTTGCGGATAGCGTAGCGAATATAGGACGGATCATCGGATTCCAGAATGCGCAACTCCACCCCGAGGCTGTCGGCAAAGCCCTTGGCCAACTCGTACTCCATGCCGGTGTAGCCGTGCTGATCCTTGTAGTAGGTGGTGTTGGACGGACGGGTCATGACCACCAGTTCGCCACGGGTCATTACCCGTTCCATGGCGGTGGGAGTGGGGCGCATGGCGAGCATCATGCCAATCACGCTGAACAGCGCCAGCGAGGCGAGGAGATGCTTTGTATGTCGAAAGAAAACCGTCATCCTTGGTGTACCTCTGTCAGGTTGTCCAGACAGGTCGATACTGCTTACCGCCGACCGGTTGGGGATGGTTCACCCCTTGCCTGTGATCTATATCACGTAAAAGTGGCGCAACTCTATCAGTCGCAAATGGCTGTTATGTAACGCTTTGTCGAACAATTGAGCGTTTTATGCACAAATGTGAAAAGTCCGGAAAAGAGCATGAAATTGCGTATAAGGAGGGTGGCGTAGGTCATTGCCCTGCGGCGTAGGACAGGACTGACAGCGGGCAAAATTGGGGGCTGCTGGAGGCTGCGAGCCGCGGGCAAATCCCGTATCATTGCCACCCTGAATGAAGCACCACCCTCTATCCCCACTGGTAATCAAATAAGGCGCACTATGCTGATCCTCTCCGGAAGCCCGGCCCTGTCCGCATTTCGTAAGGAAAAACTGCTGGAGTCCCTGACGGGTATTTCTGCGATATCCGCTCGCTACGTGCATTTTGTGGCGCTCAAGGAGCCGCTCAGCGACGAGCAGCAACAGGTTCTGGAAGGGCTGCTGCAATACGGCCCCAGCCTGGAAGAGGATGACGTTGAGGGGCAGCGTTTTGTGGTTGTGCCACGCCCGGGGACCATTTCGCCCTGGTCGTCCAAAGCCACGGATATCTGCCATAACGCGGGACTGACCCAGATAGAGCGGGTTGAACGGGGCATTGAATATCGACTCGCCGGTGACGGTGAGCGGTCTGCGCTGGCAGCGGCGCTGCACGACCGTATGGTGGAAGTGGTGCTGGCGGAACTGGATGAGGCGCAAGCCCTGTTTGCTCACCATGCGCCCCGTGAATTGACCACGGTAGACGTGGTGGGTGGCGGCCGCGAGGCGCTGGAGACGGCCAACAGCGAGCTGGGGCTGGCGCTGGCCGATGATGAAATCGATTACCTGGTGGAGCGTTTTACGGCGCTGGGCCGTAACCCGTCTGATGCGGAACTGATGATGTTCGCCAAGGCCAACTCCGAACATTGCCGCCACAAGATCTTCAATGCGGACTGGACCATCGACGGTGAGGAACAGGCGCTGAGCCTGTTCGGTATGATCCGCAACACCTACAACAATGCGCCGGAAGGGGTGCTGAGCGCCTACAAGGACAATGCTTCCGTGGTGGCTGGCCCCGTAGCCGACCGTTTTTTCCCGGCACCGCAGAGTCATGAGTACCAGTTCGCCAACGAGCCGGTGCATCTATTGATGAAGGTGGAAACCCACAACCATCCCACCGCCATTGCGCCCCACCCGGGTGCCGCCACCGGTTCCGGCGGCGAGATCCGTGATGAGGGTGCCACCGGTCGGGGCTCCAAGCCCAAGGCGGGTCTTAACGGCTTCTCTGTGTCCAACCTGAATATCCCCGGCTTCGAGCAGCCCTGGGAAACGCCCTACGGTAAGCCTGGCCGCATTGCCTCGGCACTGGACATCATGATCGAAGGGCCCATCGGTGCGGCTGCCTTCAATAACGAATTCGGCCGCCCCAATCTGTGCGGCTACTTCCGGACCCTGGAGATTCAAGCCCCCGGGGTGAACGGGGACGAAGTGCGCGGCTATCACAAGCCGATCATGATCGCCGGTGGTCTGGGCAACATCCGCGACGGCCATGTGGAAAAGAACCCGATTCCTGCCGGCGCCAAGATCATCGTGCTGGGTGGTCCGGCCATGCTCATCGGTCTGGGCGGGGGCGCGGCCAGCTCCATGGCCTCCGGGGAGTCCGACGAGACGCTGGATTTTGCCTCTGTACAGCGGGATAACCCGGAAATCGAACGCCGGGTGCAGGAAGTGATCGACCGCTGCTGGGCAGAAGGAGACAACAACCCCATCGTCTCCATCCATGATGTGGGCGCTGGCGGCCTGTCCAATGCCCTGCCGGAACTGGTGCACGACCATGACATGGGCGCGAAACTGGAACTGCGTGAAATTCCCAGCTCCGAGCCCGGCATGAGCCCGGTGGAAATCTGGTGTAACGAGGCCCAGGAACGTTACGTGCTGGCGGTGATGCCGGAGGATATTGAGCGCTTCGATGCCATCTGTCAGCGTGAGCGTACGCCTTATGCAGTGCTGGGAGATGCCACTCGTGAGGAACATCTGACGGTCAGCGACGAGCATTTTGGCAAACCGCCGGTGGATCTGCCCATGGATCTGCTGTTCGGCAAGCCGCCAAAAATGCAGCGCAGCTTCGACCGGGAAGATTTTCAGCGTCAGACGTTCACCACCCGGGGCATCGACCTGAAAGAGGCGGGAGAGCGGGTACTGCGTCTGCCGACGGTGGCGTCGAAAAACTTTTTGATCACCATTGGTGACCGCTCCATTACCGGGCTGGTGCATCGTGATCAGATGGTCGGCCCCTGGCAGGTGCCAGTGGCAGATTGCGCGGTAACCGCTACCGGGTTCAATCAGAACACCGGTGAAGCCATGGCCATGGGGGAGCGGACCCCGGTGGCACTGGTAGACGCGGCGGCCTCCGGGCGTATGGCGGTGGCCGAGTCCATTACCAATATTGCCAGCGCCCATATCGGCGACCTGGGGCAGATTCGCCTGTCCGCCAACTGGATGGCCGCTGCCGGTCACCCGGGGGAAGATCAGGCCCTGTTCGATACCGTAAAGACCGTGGGTATGGAGCTGTGTCCGCAACTGGGTATCGCTATTCCGGTGGGCAAGGACTCCCTGTCCATGCGCACGGTCTGGAATGAGAAGGGTATCGACAAGAGTGTGACCGCCCCCCTGTCTCTGGTGATTTCCGCTTTTTCCACCGTTACCGATATTGACCTCACCGTGACCCCGGAATTGAAGACCGGTGTGGACAGTGAGCTGCTGCTGGTGGATCTGGGCCGGGGTCGCAACCGTCTGGCAGGCTCCGCCCTGGCCCAGGTGTACGGCAAGGTCGGTGATGTGTCGCCGGATCTGGACGACGCCAAGGACCTGATCGCCTTCTTCGAGGTGACTCAGCAGCTGTTGGCCGAGCGCAAACTGTTGGCTTACCACGACCGGTCCGATGGCGGCCTGTTCACCACTCTGGTGGAAATGGCCTTCGCTGGCCGTACGGGGCTGGATATCTCCCTGGACCACATCGCCGGCGACAACCCGGAAGCCGTGGCGGCATTGTTTGCTGAAGAACTGGGTGCGGTGTTGCAGATCAGCACGGCGAACAAGGAGGAGGTGCTGTCCCGCTACGCACAGGCAGGCCTTGGTCAGTGTGTGCATGTGCTGGGTCAGCCGGATGGTGATGATGTGATCCGCCTGCGTCTGGGGGGCGGCATTCTGCTGGAATCCCCGCGCCGGGAGTTGCAGCGCATCTGGGCAGAGACCAGCTACCAGATCCAGTCACTGCGGGATAACCCGGATTGTGCGCGTCAGGAATTCGATGCCATTCCTGACAACAACGACCCGGGCCTGAATGTGCGCCTGACGTTCGATATGACCGAAAACCCGGCGGCACCCTATATCAAAACGGGGGCTCGGCCGAAGATGGCGATTCTGCGCGAGCAGGGCGTGAACGGGCAGACCGAGATGGCGGCGGCCTTCGATCGGGTGGGCTTCTCTGCGGTCGACGTACATATGAGTGACTTGCTGGCCGGCCGGGTACAGCTTGAGGACTTCAAGGGGCTGGTTGCCTGTGGGGGGTTCTCCTACGGGGATGTGCTTGGTGCCGGTGGTGGCTGGGCCAAGACGGTGCTCTACAACCCGGCCCTGCGTGAAGCCTTTAACCGTTTCTTCTTCCGGGAAGATACCTTTGCCTTGGGGGTATGTAATGGCTGCCAGATGCTGTCGCATCTGAAGGATCTGATTCCCGGTGCCGAGCACTGGCCGCGCTTTGTACGTAACCTGTCGGAGCAGTTCGAGGCACGTACGTCACTGGTGGAAATCCAGGATTCCCCTTCCATTCTGCTCAAGGACATGGCCGGTACCCGTATCCCCATCGCCGTGGCCCATGGGGAAGGTCGGGTGGAGCTGGCGGATGAGGCGCTCAACCGCAATATCGAGCAACGTCTGGTCGCACTGCGTTATGTGGATGGCCAGGGTAATCCGGCCGAGCAGTATCCGGCCAACCCCAACGGCTCCCCCCAGGGTGTCACCGGTTTCACCACCAACGACGGCCGCGTGACCATCATGATGCCGCACCCTGAGCGGGTGTTCCGGGTGTTGCAAAACAGCTGGATTCCGGATGACTGGCGTGGCCATGAGAATGGCCCCTGGTTGCGGATGTTCGCCAATGCCCGCAAGTGGGTGGGTTAAAGGCAATTGGCAGTTGATAGTGGACAGTTGACAGCTGGAAACGAGAAAAGGCGGAAAGGGCTTGGCCATTTCCGCCTATTTTATGTCCTGTTCGGGCCTTGAGCTGTTCTGATCCTGCCCCCAGAATCAAACGATTGTTTGAATGATTTTCGCCGTCAACTGTCAACTGAGACATCTATGTCAGAAAAAACCTTCGGGCCTTTCGAATTGCAAAAGGCCTACAACAACGAGCCGGTGCCGGCGGATTTTGTTGAGCGTCGGCGTATCAGTGCGGCCATGCAGACTCTGGCGGAGCGGCTGATTCGGGCCGAGGGCGATATTGACACGCTCTGTGGCTGGGCCGATCAGCTGGAAGCGCTGGTGGCAACGGTGGGGGAGCCGGAGCGGCGCGATACCCGGGCGGCCAATCGCAAATTGTTCACTGGCTCGGCCACCGCCGAAGATATCTTTCACATGATGGACTATGACCCGGTGGGTGGTCCCTCCAACCCCATTGCGCCGCAGGTGGAATGGCTGCAGGAAGATCAGAACGGCATTGAAGGGGCCTTGCGTCTGGGTCTGCAATACCAGGGGCCGCCGGGGCGGGTGCATGGCGGCGTGATTGCCTGGCTGCTGGACGCGGCTCTGTCCCGGGCGCTGCATGCTGCATTTCGTCTTGGTGTAACGGGTACCCTGAATATCCGCTATCTGGCTGCGACCCCCATTGAAGAGACGATCCATTGCCGGGCCCGGATCACTGGCCAGGAAGGGCGCAAGATCTTTGTGGAAGGGGGCATCTGGCATGGTGAGACCCAAACCGTCAGTGCGGAAGGCATCTGGCTGACACCGAAGAGTCTGGGGTGATGATGAGCGACCCTCGCTATCATTTTCGCGACATCCTGGTGGCAGAAACGCCGGCACCGTCGCCCCGGGCCAGTCTGCACCGTGCGCTGGGCAAGGAGCTGGCGGGACTCACCGAGCAGGTTCTTCGCCTGGATGCGCCGGATGACAAAGTGCGTGAATATATTGAGCATATCCGGCAAATGCGGGCGGATCTGGCACAGTATGGGCAGCGTGACTACCGGGCTATTCTGCAGCGGCTGCTGGCCGGTGAAGGAACTGGTGATGATGTCACGGACCTGGTCGATTTCGAGATTCTCTCCGGCAAGGCCTCGCCCATGTCGCCGCCCCTGGAACTATGGCTGGACGGGGACCGGGTTCGCGGTCGGGCCCATTTCGGCATGGCTTTCCAGGGGCCGCCGGGGCGCGTGCACGGCGGTGTGCTGTCGCTGGCGCTGGATATGTTGATGGCAAAAACCCAGGACTTCGTTCGACAGATTGGCATGACTGGCACCCTGAATATCCGCTATCTGGCGGGTACGCCGATCAATGCGCCGGTGGATTTCGAAGCGCGATTGGTTAGCCTGGAGCGTCGCAAGCTGCGTTGCGAAGGCGGTGTCTGGGTCAATGGTGAACAGACCGTGGCCGCTGAAGGGATCTGGATTTCCGCCCATGGCGATTATGCGCTGAAGCCGGAGTTTGCCGAGTTACAAGTTGAAAGTTGAAAGTGTCAAAGCGCGGGCGAGGCCTCTGCCAATAAGCACAGGCCTCGCCCGCGATTCTGGCCAAACGGGCAGCGCGGAGAAAGGCGGTGCCCGTTTGGCTGCCATCCGTCCACGCGTTGCAACGTTTAACGTTAAACTTGTGACTGATCGCCCCCTGTAGCCGAGTCGGGTTGCAGTGTCAGTATGGCCGAGCGATAACAAGGAGGCCGCAATGGATGAGCTGTATTACAAGCTGTGCTTTTACGTGCCGACAAGCCATGTGGAGCAGGTAAAGAACGCCGTTTTTGAAGCCGGTGCCGGGCATATCGGCGATTATGATTCCTGCTGCTTTCAGACCCTGGGGCAAGGCCAGTTCCGTCCCCTGGCGGGCAGCAACCCCTACATCGGGAAGAGCGGGGGAGAGGTGGAAGTGGTGGAGGAATACCGGGTGGAAACCCTGTGCCCGGCATCCCGGGTGCAGACCGTGATCAGTGCCCTGCGTCTGGCGCATCCTTATGAGGAGCCAGCCATTGACCTGTGGCGGCTGGAGCCGTTGCCGGGGTGACACGAGAACACGACCTTCAGGCGTCCCGGCTAAGGTGCTTCTTGCTGATGGGGGGGACTTCCTGAATCCGTACCGGGTAGGTGCCGCGTTTGAGATCATCAATATAGAATTTCAGCGTGCGCCCCACCACCGGGAAGGCCAGCTCTTCCCAGGGAATCTCGTCAAGGCGGAACAGGCCAGCGTCACTGCTTTCCTCTCCCACATCATATTTGCCGTCCTCCAGCTTGCCGAGAAAGAACACATAAACCTGGTTGATGTGGGGGAGATTAAATACCGTGTACAGGTCACCGATGGCGACGGTGGCGCAGGCCTCTTCCCAGGTCTCACGGGCTGCGCCTTCCTGCAAGGTTTCCCCATTTTCCATAAAGCCGGCGGGCAGGGTCCAGAAGCCCTTGCGAGGTTCAATGGAGCGCTTGCACAGCAGCACCTTGCCTTCCCACATGGGCACCGCCCCCACCACGATCTTGGGATTCTGGTAGTGAATGGTCTGGCAATCGGGGCACCAGTAGCGGGGCCGATTGTCCCCTTCCGGAATGCTGAAACGGATCTGGTCGCTGCCGCAGTGACTGCAGAATTTCATGAAACCTCTCGCGCCGGCGGTAAAGACATTGATGATACAGGAGAATGGCCGGTGGCCCCATCTGCTGACGTGAAGGGGCAACGGTCAGAGAGGCTTGCCGCGAACGGCTTGCCTGTTCAAACTACCGTTTGAATGAATGACAGGAGATGGCTGTGCTCGATCAGCTCAGGCAGCGATTGCCGGAATACAAACGCACGGAGCTGCCGCTGGCACTGCCGGAGGCGGCGGTGTTGATGCCGCTGATTGATGATCCTCAGCCCCGCCTGATCCTGACCGTGCGCTCCAGCTCCATGCCGACCCACGCCGGTGAAGTTGCCTTTCCCGGCGGCAAGCGGGATCCCGGCGACAAGAGTTTGCTGATGACTGCCTTGAGGGAAAGCCAGGAAGAGGTAGGACTCGACCCGGCATTTGTGGATGTACTCGGTCCGCTGTCGCCGCTGGCGTCCCGTTATGGCATGAAGGTAACGCCCTTTGTGGGTATCGTGCGCCCGGAGGCCCCCCTGGAAGCAGAGCCGGGGGAGATCGAGACCATCTTTCAGGTGCCGCTGCAGTTCTTTCTGGATGAAACTCCGGAGCTGTCCAGTCCTATTGATTTTTTTGGTCGCCGCTTCCGGATTCCCAGTTATTACTACGAAGACAAACGCATTTGGGGCCTGACCGCCTTCATGATTCTGGACCTGATCAATCATGTTTATGATGCGGATATTCCATTTGAAGTAACGGACTGAGGTCCGGTGACGAGGAAAGCAGCAATGATTTACAAAATTGGCAGCCGCCAACTGGAGCAGCGTGGTGCCGGCCACTGGATTGCCGACAATGCCACGGTGATCGGTTCGGTGATCATGGAAGCGAATACCAGCATCTGGTTCAACGCCGTGCTGCGAGCCGACAATGATGTGATCGAGATCGGTGAAAACACCAATATCCAGGACGGTGCGGTGCTGCACGTAGATCCGGGCGTGCCCATGAAAATTGGCCGGGATGTGACGGTAGGGCACAAGGTCATGCTGCATGGCTGTACCATCGGCGATAACAGCCTAATTGGTATTAATGCGGTCGTGCTCAATAAGGCGGTGGTCGGCAAGAATTGCATCATTGGCGCCAACTCGCTGGTGCCGGAAGGCATGAAGATTCCCGATAACTCCCTGGTGATGGGGTCGCCGGCCAAGGTGGTCAAGGAAATTACCGATGGCCACAAGGCCATGTTGACCATGAGCAGCATGCATTACGTGGCCCATGCCAAGGAATTCAGCGAGCATCTGGAAGTGGACGAACGGTTTCACCATGACGAATAGCCTGGCGTCCCCCTGCGTGTCCATCTGTGCGCTGGATGAGAATGACATCTGTGTAGGTTGCTTTCGTACCGGTGGGGAAATCTCTATCTGGGGCCTGCTCTCCGAAGAGGAAAAGCGGGAAGTGTTTCGTCGCATTGAACAACGCATGAATGGTGAGCCCGCCCCCTGTGTAGTGCGCAAGGAGAAACATTCGTCATGATGGAAATCGGTGACCAGCAACCTCACAAGCCCGTGGTGGGACTGGCCCTGGGGAGTGGCTCTGCCCGTGGTTGGGCACATATCGGTGTGATCCAGGCGCTGGAAGAAATCGGCGTGCAACCCCAGGTGGTGGCAGGGACGTCTATTGGGGCTCTGGTGGGCGGCGCCTATGTGACGGATACCCTCAATGAATTTGCTGACTGGGTGCAGTCGCTGACGGTGAAGGATGTGTTCGGGCTGCTTGATATCAGCCTGTCCGGGGGCATGGTGAAAGGGGAGAAGCTCTTTAACTTCTTTCGCGAGCACCATGAGAATCCGGATATCGAGAGCCTGGAAAAGAAACTGGTGACGGTGGCCACGGACATGAAAAGCGGCCGTGAAATCTGGATTACCAAGGGCAAGATGCTGGACGCAGCGCGTGCCTCCTGTGCGCTGCCCGGCCTGTTTTCCCCGGTGAAAATGCAGGGGCGCTGGATGCTGGATGGCGGCCTGGTCAATCCCGTGCCGGTTTCGGCGGCCCGTGCCATGGGGGCAGATGTGGTCATCGCCGTGAATCTCAACGCCCAACTGGTGGGTGCGCATCTGTCCCGTGACACCCGCACTCAAGCGCAGCGGGAAGAAGGCAGTGAGGAAGAGCGCAGCATCTGGCAAAAGATGATGGATTATTTTGTCAGTGAAGATGGTGATGATCCGGGCTTCTTTGATGTGGTGGCTTCCAGCATCAATATCATGCAGGACCGCATCACCCGTTCACGGATGGCAGGGGATCCACCGGAAGTGACGCTGGTGCCGCTACTGGAAGATTTTGCCCTGATGGATTTCCATCGTGCCAAGGAAGCGATTGAAGAAGGCCGCTCCCTGGTCAAACGCTATGAAGCAGACATTCGCGCCTGGGTGGGGTCGCCGTTGGCGGATAGGGTTTGAAGAGGCAATTAATAGTTAATAATGAATAATTAATAACGTCGCGAGAGGCGGCGTCAGTTATTGAAAGGATAGAGGCCGCGCCCAAAACTTGGGCGCGGCCTCTTACGTTTAAATCAGCAGGAAGTATGTTCGCGGAACTATTAATTATTCATTATTAACTATTAATTGCTTTCCTGGCCTTCACCGCCTTCACCATATTGTCCTTTACCTGCATGATTTCGATCTGATACGAATCGATCTTGATCGAGATGTTGGCATCGGGGATGTCCTGCAGATATTCCAGGATCAGACCATTGAGGGTCTTGGGGCCGTCGGTGGGAAGATCCCAGTCCAGGCTGCGGTTGATTTCGCGCAGGGTCGCAGAGCCGTCGATCACGTAGGTGCCGTCATCCTGGGGGTGAATGTCCGGGCTGCTGGCGGCCAGGTCAGTGGTGAACTCGCCGACGATCTCTTCGAGGATGTCTTCCAGGGTGACCAGACCCAGTACATCGCCGTACTCGTCCACCACAATGCCGATACGCCGTTTGGCATTCTGGAAGTTGATCAGCTGCTGGTGCAGCGATGTGCCTTCCGGTACGAAGTAGGGTTCCACGGTGTGCTGCATCAGCTCTGCCTTGTTGATGTCGTCCTTGAGCAACAGGCGGCTCAGCTTGCGCAGGTGCAACAGGCCAATCATGTTGTTCGGGTCGCCGTTGAACACCGGCAGACGGGTGTGCTGACTGGCGCGCAATGTGGTGAGGATGTCATGCATGTCATCCTCAAGATCAATCCCCACCATCTCGTTACGGGGCACCATGATGTCTTCCACGGTGACCGTTTCCAGATCAAGGATATTGAGCAGCATTTTCTGGTGGTTTTCCGGAATCAGGCCGCCGGCCTCATTGACCACGGTGCGCAGTTCTTCCGGACTCAGGTGATCGTCATCCTGCTCGTTGGGGCGAATGCCTCCCAGGCGCAGCAGCATCATGCTGACGCCGTTGACCAGCCATACCAATGGTGCCAGCAGGACTTGTAGGGGCTTGAGCAGAACACTGGCGGGGAAGGCTACCCGCTCCGGCTTCATGGCCGCATAGGTTTTCGGGGTGATTTCCGCAAATACCAGCATGATGATGGTAATCACCACCGGGGCGATGGCGGCCCCGCTGTCGCCCAACCAGCGTATTGCCAGAATGGCGGCCACAGTCGCGGCGAAATTGTTGACGAAATTGTTGCCGATCAGGATCACGGACAGCAGGCGGTCGGTACGCTTGAGCAGCGCCTCCACCCGGGTGGCGGCCTTGTGACCCTGGCGGGCCAGATGCCGCAGGCGGTAGCGGTTGATCGCCACCATGCCGGTTTCACTGCTGGAGAAGAAGGCAGAGCCAAGAATCAGGGCAACCAGGGCGCCGATCAGCCACCCGTCAGAGAAGGTATCCAAAGGAAATGTCGTTTATCCGCCAGTCGGCCCGCTATTGTTCGGGCTGGGGGTTGGGGGTGTCAAGGAGCGAGAGATACAAGTTGAAAGTTACAAGTTGCAACGCAGGTGAAGGTAGCAGCAACAGAAAAGTCGTGCCCGCGACCCTGGTCCATGAACCGCAGGCTGCGGACGTTATTGTTTGGCTCCGCTTCAGTTTCGCGTTGTAACTTCAAACTTTCAACTTGCTACTGAATCACCGCTTGAGAACAAATTCCAGCACCAACTGGCTGCCGAAGAAGGCCACCAGCAGAACGGCAAAACCACTGAGGGTAAACCGGATCGCAGTCCGGCCCCGCCAGCCGCGCAGATAGCGTCCGACGAGCAGGGTGGCGAACACCACCCAGGACACCAGGGTCAGCACGGTCTTGTGTACCAGATGCTGGGCAAACAGGTTGTCCACGTAGAGAAAACCGCTGAGGATGGCCACGGTGAGCAGGATCTGTCCCAGCCAGATGGCCTCGAACAGCATGGATTCCATCACCTGGATGGGAGGAAAGACCCGCATCACCCCGCGGATATGGCCGCTCTTCAATTGGCGATCCTGCACCCACAGCAGCAACGCCTGACAGGCCGCAATGGCCAGCACCGCATAGGCAACAATCGAGAACAGCACATGGATGCCCAGGCCATGTTCCAGTGGGTGGGCGGTGTAGCCGGTGTTGACCCACAACATGGCGGGAATGGTCAGGGCCGCAAAGGGATAGACCAGAGCAGAGATCCATTCGAAGGGCCGGTAGAGACAGGATAACAAAACCACCACGGCACCGGTGAAGGCCACAGCGGAAGCGACCGGGAAGACGCCCAGCTGCAACCCCTGGTCAGCGAGGATAATCTGCCACAGGCAGATTCCATGGGCGATCACGGCCAGGCTGCCGGGTATCAGCACAGAGGCCCGCGAGGGGCGCTCCTGGCCGCGGTATTGCCGGTAGAGGATCAGGCAGGCCACCCCGTAAAGGAGGAAGGCGGCAAATCCACTGATCACGGAAAAGTTCATAGGTCGTTGTTATCCGTCATTATTACCCGCTGGGAAATCGCGGGTCAGGCCCGCTGAAGTCTGGCATAGGCATAACTTCACTATCAACAATCATTCTCATTTTCTGCGTGCCACAGCCCCATGACGTTGGCGCCCAAGGAAGGCTATAATCGCGCCCCTGTCCCTGTAGCAGTGAACGCTGACTGCAGACACGGTGTATTTGGAGGTAACCCCATGTTCGAGAATCTCACCGACCGGTTGGGATCGTCGCTTAAAAACCTGGCAGGTCAGGGCTCACTGACCGAAGACAACATCCGCGACACCCTGCGCGAAGTGCGCAAGGCACTGCTGGAGGCCGACGTGGCCTTGCCGGTAGTGAAAGAGTTTGTCGAACAGGTGAAGGAAAAGGCCCTGGGGCAGGAAGTCCTGAAGAGCCTGAACCCCGGCCAGGCGTTTGTGAAGATCGTCAATGACGAGCTGGTTCACACCATGGGCGATGCCAATGATGCCCTCAACCTGGCCACCAAGCCGCCGGCCATCATTCTTATGGCAGGTCTGCAGGGGGCGGGTAAGACCACCTCCGTGGCCAAGCTGGCCCGTTTTCTCCAGGAGCGCGAGAAGAAGAAGGTCATGGTGGTGTCTGCGGATGTGTACCGTCCGGCGGCCATTGAGCAGTTGAAGACCCTGGCAGGGGAGGTGGAGACCCACTTCTTCCCCTCCACCGGTGATCAGGATCCGGTGGACATCGCTAATGGCGCTCTGGAAGAGGCCCGTCGCCGTTATATGGACGTGCTGATCGTGGATACCGCCGGCCGTCTGCACGTGGACGACGAGATGATGTCCGAGATCAAGCGTCTGCACGGGGCGATCAGCCCGGTAGAGACCCTGTTCGTGGTGGACGCCATGACCGGTCAGGATGCGGCCAATACGGCCCAGGCGTTTAACGAAGCCCTGCCGCTTACCGGTGTGATTCTGACCAAGGCGGATGGTGATTCCCGCGGTGGTGCGGCCCTCTCCGTGCGCCATCTCACTGGCAAGCCCATCAAGTTCATCGGTATGGGCGAGAAAACCGACGCCCTGGAGCCGTTCCACCCGGATCGTATCGCCAGCCGGATTCTGGGCATGGGCGACGTACTGTCCCTGGTCGAAGAAGCCGAGCGCAAGCTGGACAAGTCCAAGGCCGAAAAAATTGCCAAGAAGTTCAAGAAAGGCAAGGCCATGGACTTCGAGGATCTCAAGGACCAGTTCCAGCAGATGCGCAATATGGGCGGTATGACCGGTCTGCTCGACAAGTTGCCGGGTATGGGTGGCATGATGCAGGCGGCCCAGGATCCGGCGGCCATGAAGCAGATGAAGCACATGGAAGCCCTGATTGATTCCATGACGCCCAAGGAGCGCCGTAATCCCGATCTCATCAAGGGGTCCCGCAAGAAGCGCATCGCGGCGGGTGCCGGCCTGGACATCCCGGATCTGAATCGTCTGATGAAACAGCAGAAGATGATGGCCAAGATGATGAAGAAGATGCGCACCAAGGGTGGCATGAAGAACATGATGCGGGGTCTGGAAGGCATGATGGGCGGCAATGGTGGTCCCGGTGGTCCCGGCGGCATGGGCGGTATGGGTGGCCCGGGCGGTATGCCGCCGATGTAAGCCTTTGAGTTGCAAGTTGAAAGTTTCAAGTTGCAACGCAGATAAGGCAGAAAAAGGTCTGCCAGTCAGGAAGCCGCGACCTGCATGGGGTTGCGGCTTTCTTGGTTTTGCGACAGGAAAGTTCGGGTTGTTGGGGTGCTTGAATCGCGGGCACAGATGCCTTCCATTGAGAGGGGCTTGCCCTCGCCTTGAAACTTGTCACTTTCAACTTGCATCTGTATAATTCGCGCCCTTCGCGGCCTTCCCTCTATTGGGGGCTGGCTTTCAAGCGGATACGATGGCTTGTCGATCGACAGGCCGGGAAACCGGATTGATAAAAGGTAGATTAACCATGGTAATCATTCGTCTCGCCCGTGGCGGTTCCAAGAAGCGCCCGTTCTACAGCATTGTTGTTGCCGATAGCCGTAACGCCCGTGACGGCCGTTTCATCGAGCAGCTGGGTTTCTACAACCCCATCGCCCGTGGCGGTGAAATCCCCCTGAAGCTGAACCTGGAAAGCCTGGACGCCTGGGTTGCCAAGGGTGCGCAGCTGTCTGATCGCGTCAAGACCCTGGCCAAGCAGGCGCGTAAGGAAGCCTGATGGTCCGTGGAGGGCAAGCGTCCTCTGAGCTGGAGGTGGTCGGCCGCATCCTCGGGGTGCACGGCGTGCAGGGGTGGGTCAAGGTGTTTTCCCATACCGATCCCCGCGACAACCTCCAGCATTACCAGCCCTGGCACCTGAAACAGGGTGGCCAGTGGAAGCCGGTGAAAGTCACCGGCTTCCGTCCCCAGGGCAAGGGACTGATCGCCCGCCTGGAAGGTATCACCGACCGGAATATGGCGGCAGCCTTGGTAGGACAGGATATCGGGGTGCCCCGTGACCTGTTGCCACAGTCCGGGGGGGGAGAGTATTACTGGCGCGACCTGATCGGTCTGCGGGTCTTCGAGCAAGGCGGTGCAGATCTGGGCAAGGTGGCGAACATGCTGGAAACCGGTGCCAACGACGTGCTCGTGGTACGTGGCGACAGCCATAGCCTGGATCGCCGTGAGCGGTTGATTCCCTGGCTTCCGGACGATGTGGTTACCGACGTGGATCTGGCCGAAGGCCGTCTGACGGTAGACTGGGATCCGGAATTTTGACATGACGACGGACGCGACGCCGTACACCGTCACTCTGGTAACCCTGTTTCCGGAGATGGCCAAGGCGGTCACCGACTTCGGCGTCACCCGGCGGGCGGTAGAAAACGGCCAGCTGCAGGTGGAAACCGTCAATCCGCGGGATTTCACCGAAGATCGTCACCGTACCGTGGATGATCGCCCCTTTGGTGGTGGCCCAGGCATGGTGATGAAGGTGGACCCGCTGGCGAAAGCCCTGCAGTCTGCCCGTGCTGCCAATCCGGCAGCCACCGTGATTTATCTGTCCCCTCAGGGGCAGCCGCTGACTCAGGCCAAGGCGGTGGAGTTGGCGGAAAAGCCGGGCCTGGTACTGCTGGCCGGGCGCTATGAAGGTGTCGACGAGCGTTTGCTTGATGCCGAGGTGGATGAACAGATTTCCATCGGCGATTACGTTCTCAGTGGCGGTGAACTGCCGGCGCTGGTGCTGACGGATGCGGTCAGCCGACTATTACCCGGAGTGCTGGGACACCAGGATTCCGCCGAGCAGGACTCGTTTTCCGGTGAATTCGAAGACCTGCTGGATTGCCCGCACTACACCCGCCCGGAGGTGTATAACGGGCAGGCAGTACCGCCGGTACTGCTGAGCGGCAATCACGAATTGATTCGCCGCTGGCGCCTCAAACAGGCGCTGGGACGGACCTGGCAACAGCGTCCTGACCTGCTGGAACGCCGCCGGGCGCGGGGTTTGAGCAAAGAAGAGCAACAACTGCTGGACGAATACATCGCCGAGCAGTCGTCGCATACAGCAAAACCAAGAGACTAGGAGCACTGCCATGAGTGGCAAGAACCTGATTATCCAGGGCATCGAAGACGCCCAGCTGAAGTCCGATCTGCCGGAATTCGGCGCCGGTGACACTGTTACCGTGCAGGTAAAAGTGAAAGAAGGTAACCGTGAGCGTCTGCAGGCGTTCCAGGGCGTTGTCATTGCCCGTCGCAACCGCGGCCTGAACTCTGCCTTTACCGTCCGTAAAATCTCCCACGGTGTGGGTGTCGAGCGTGTTTTCCAGCTGCACAGCCCGCTGATTGATTCCATCGAAGTGAATCGTCGTGGTGATGTCAGCCGCGCCAAGCTGTACTACCTGCGCGACCGCTCAGGCAAGTCCGCCCGGATCAAGGAAAAAATCCGCTAGGATTCGGCGCCGATACTCTGTCGCGAGCGAATGTCGGTTTAGCCTTTGCTGTAGGGCATGCGAAATCGACCTCTGGCCAGACAGAATGCTCCAAACAAAAAAGCCGCTTCCGAAAGGAAGCGGCTTTTTTGTTGGTATTAGCGGGTGCCGGAATAGACTTCGACCCGGTCGCGCCCCAGGTGCTTGGCATGGTACATGGCCCGGTCGGCTTCCTCGATGAGGGTGTGGACATCCTTGTTGTCTTTCAGGGACGTACTGCTGACGCCAAAACTGGCGGTAATCCTGAGTGCAGGGTGACCGGGCATTGTCATGGCGTGTCGGCGCAGGGCGTCGGCACAGCGTTCGGCAATGCTGCTGGCCTGGGCCAGGGTGGCACCTGGCAACATCATTAAAAACTCCTCGCCGCCATAGCGCCCGAGAAGATCATTGTCGCGAAGATTTCCCTGCAGAGTCGTAGCCACATGAACCAGGGCCTGATCGCCGATGGCATGGCCATAGCGGTCATTGATCTGTTTGAAAAAGTCCACGTCCATCAGTATCACGGAAAGGGTCTGGCGACCGGGATGAAGACGGTTGAGCTGTTGCCCCAGGGCCTGCAACAAATGCCCCCGGTTGACGATGCCGGTGAGAGGATCGCGAATCGAGCGATCCAGCGTGGAGGCTTCACGATGCCGCCAGGTGGAGGTCAGGGCGGCAACGGTAAAGGCATCTTTGATGATAATCAGGGTTGCCGCGAAAATGGTCATCACGTCATACCAGACCTGGGCCTGGGGGTTTTCAACCGGGGAAAGGAGAGGGCGATAGACGGTGCTCTCCAGGCTGACCATGATGGCGTAGGCAAGAATTGCCGCCATGGAAAGGCCAAACACCAGGCTGATCTGCGGCGCCGGGAATAATAGCAGGCCAATCAGTACACAACCGGTCAGCACAATGCCGGTAACCAGATTGAAAGGGCCCACCAGGAGCAGAGAGATAATTCCGCTGGCCCCGAAAAGCAGAATGGTCAGATTCGCGAACCGGGTTTCCTGACGCTCGGACATGCGAATACGGATGCCATACCAGGCGAGAGCGAGCCAGAGCAGGCTGGACAACAGGCCCCATGTGAGTCCTGCCCAGAGAAGAGGGTTGTAAACGCCGTCGATAAAACGGGAAATGACCAGCCCTCCCGCGCATCCGAGGAAAATCAACCAATAGATCGGTTGTCCCAGAAAGCAGATGAAAACGCCTTTCTGCCTGGGGGTGCCATTGATCTGCTGACCGATGCGTTGATAGAGCGTTTCGACGTGTTTAAGCATTATTGTTGTTATTTCGGGCTGGCCCCGCCGGGGCGGGGCCAGCAGGTTCAGGCTTTCTTGACCATTCGGTAGAGTGCCAACAGTACCAGAGCGCCGACAATGGCGGTGACAAAACTGCCCAGGCTGAAGCTGCCCATGGAGCCCATGCCGACCAGTGACCCCAGCCAACCACCGACAAAGGCGCCGGCAATGCCCAGCAGGATAGTGATGATGAAACCGCCCGGGTCCTTGCCCGGCATGATCCATTTGGCAATGATGCCAGCGATCAGACCAAACACGATCCACGATAAAATGCCCATATTTCCTCTCCTTGGTAGCGTTTTGGGTTGCAGGCAGCCCATTGTTGCCCCAAAAGGGGAGCAGCTGCCTACCCCGGAGCGTAATTTTTAGTAAAAAGCGCTTTGCGATTCTTGCAAGAAGACAAGTTAACCCTTTGTTTTGTATTGTTATTTTCCGCTTTTTGCTGGTGCCTGTTGGCGTTTGCATGCAGAGAGAGGCGTTGGGACCCGTTAATCGCCGGATCGGGCTTGTGGCGGTTTATGTAGAATGACTTTACCGCAGACTCCCTGGCACGATCTGGCGATACCTCGAACCCGGCGCAGTCGCGAATTGACGTTGAACAGGCTTCTTGGATGACAGGATTAAATGATGAACATGGGCGCTTGATTGACGGCTGGCTGGACCAGCAGTGGCTGGAGAAGGGCCTCAGCGAGCACAGCCTGGACAATTACCGTCGTGATATTCGCCAGCTGGCCCTGTGGCTACAGGCGCGCAATGCCGGCTTGTTGCAATGCCAGCGTTACGAGCTGCTCGAGTTTCTGGCGGACCGTCACCAGCAGGGCATTGGGGCCCGTTCTGTGGCTCGGCAACTGTCCGCGGTAAAGAGCTTCTTTCGCTGGTTGAAGCGGGAAGGGCGTATTGCGGATGATCCAGCACTGTTGATCGAACGCCCCAAAACCGGTCGGCCGTTGCCGAAAACCCTGACGGAAGCCGATGTGGAGGCGCTGTTGGCCGCGCCCGATGTGTCGACGCCGCTGGGGCTGCGTGACCGGGCGATGCTGGAGTTGATTTACGCCACCGGGCTGCGGGTGACCGAGCTGGTCACATTGACCCAGAGCCAGATCAACCCTCGCCAGGGGCTGGTGCGGGTGATCGGCAAGGGGGACAAGGAGAGGCTGGTGCCTCTGGGTGAAGAGGCGCTGCACTGGCTGGCGCGCTATTTACGGGAAGCCCGGCCGCTATTGCTGGGCAATAACCAGGAGCTACTGTTTCCCAGCCAGCGGGGCACCTGCATGACCCGTCAGACCTTCTGGTACCGTATCAAGCAGATGGCAATGGTGGCAGGGGTGGAAAAAAAGCTCTCACCCCATACACTGCGTCATGCATTTGCGACCCACTTGCTGAACCACGGGGCGGATTTGCGGGTTGTGCAGCTATTACTGGGACATAGTGATCTCTCCACCACCCAGATTTATACCCATGTGGCCCAGCAGCGGTTACAGGATTTGTACCAGAAACATCATCCCCGCTCGGGAACCTGACTGTCGGATCGGGTTCCAAGCATCAGGCAAAGGAGTAACGACACAATGAATAAAGGGTTAATAGTGGTACTGGCGGGACTGATGTCGGCATGTGGGGCCGCAGATTCCGAGTCCTCCGATAACAATGGGGCAGTCAACGGTGACACGGCGAAAGCCGCCTTTGAGGAGGCCTTTGACGGCATGAAGGTCACCGAGGTCCGTGAGGCGCCGGTCGACGGGCTGGTGGAGCTGGATGTGAATGGCCGTGAGAGTGTCTACATGACCGAGGATGGTCGGCATATCTTTATCGGCAAGTTGCTGGAACTGAAAGACGGCGAAGTGGTAAATCCGGCGGAACAGCGCTTGGAGAAGGTGCGCAAGGCTGGCATCAAGACGCTGGATCCGGCGGACATGATTACCTATGCCGCTGAAGACCAGGAGGCCGAGGTTTACGTCTTTACCGATATTACCTGTGGTTTCTGCCGCAAACTTCACCGCCACATTGATGAATACAACGCGGCCGGCGTAACCGTGCACTATCTGGCATTCCCGCGGGGTGGGCCGACCACGGAGTCCGCTGCCGCCATGCGCAATATCTGGTGCGCGGAGGACCGTGCCCAGGCCCTGACGGATGCCAAAATCAACAATGAGGTGGTGGAAGCTGAGCTGGCAGACTGTGCCAAGCCGGTGGATGAGCAATACCAGCTGGGCAATACCTTCGGCGTACGGGGCACCCCGGCCATCTATTCCGTTGAGGGTAAGCAGCTGGGCGGGTATGTGACCCCGGAACAGCTCCTCGAACGTCTCGACTGACGGGCTGAACCCCGCGTAATCCGGCGCTTTCGCGCCGGATACACAGCGTGAATACATTGACGGCGCCTTGATGCGCCGTTAATGTGTCCGCCTTCTTTTTTCCTCACCCAAGGTGCTGTCGTGGAAACTGATTTCCAGCGAATCCGTCGTTTGCCGCCCTATGTCTTCAATATTGTCGGAGACATGAAGAAGGCAGCGCGGGCACGGGGCGAGGACATCATTGATTTCGGCATGGGCAACCCGGATCAGCCCACCCCGAAACACATCATCGACAAGCTCACAGAGACGGTGCAGCGGGGCGATACCCACCGCTATTCCCAGTCCCGGGGCATCCCACGTCTTCGCAAGGCCATCAGCGATTGGTACCAGCGTCGGTACGATGTGGACCTGGACCCGGAATCCGAGGCTATTGTCACCATCGGTTCCAAGGAAGGCCTGGCGCATCTGGCGCTGGCGACCATGGGGCCCGGTGACACGGTGCTGGTGCCCAACCCCAGCTATCCGATCCACCCTTACGGCTTCGTGATTTCCAACGCGGACATTCGTCATGTACCCATGGTGAAAGGGGTGGATTTCTTCGTGGAGCTGGAGCGGGCCATCAAGGAGTCCTGGCCGAAGCCGAAGATGCTGGTGCTGAATTTCCCCGGGAACCCCACGGGTCAGTGTGTGGACCTGGCGTTTTTCGAGAAAGTGGTGGCGATTGCCCGGGAACATCAGATCTGGGTCGTGCATGACCTGGCTTATGCGGACATCGTCTTCGATGGCTACAAGGCACCTTCCATCCTGGAAGTGGAAGGGGCGAAGGACGTGGCAGTGGAATTCTTCTCCCTGTCCAAAAGCTATAACATGCCCGGCTGGCGAGTGGGTTTCTGCTGCGGTAACAAAGAGTTGATTCACGCTCTGGCGCGAATCAAGTCCTACCTGGACTATGGCACCTTTACCCCGATCCAGGTGGCGGCCATTGCGGCCCTGGAAGGCGATCAGCGTTGCGTGGCGGAAATCTGCGAGATGTACCGCAAGCGCCGGGATGTGCTGGTGGATGGCCTGGCGGAGATCGGTTGGCAGGTGGAAAGACCCCGTGCCACCATGTTCGTCTGGGCGGAAATCCCTGAACCTTACCGGGATATGGGTTCCCTGGAGTTTTCCAAGAAACTGCTCACCGAGGCGGGTGTGGCGGTTTCCCCGGGCATCGGTTTTGGGGATTACGGTGATGATCATGTCCGTTTCGGGCTGATCGAGAATGAACAACGGACCCGGCAGGCGATTCGCGGCATCAAGAAGATGTTCCGCCAGGACGGACTGCTGGGCTGATTGGAGCCCTTGCGCCAAGCCGCGAGGGCAGCGTGAGAAGGTCGCAAGTGGCCTTCAACACCTGGAAATGAAACGAGGATAAGCTGTGGATTCGGTGAAGGTGGGTATTGCTGGCCTGGGCACGGTAGGCTCAGGCACTGTCAACGTGCTCAAGCGCAACGCGCGGGATATTGCCCGTCGCGTGGGTCGCCCGATCGAGATTACCCACATTGGGGCGCGCCGGGACAATCCTGCCTGCGATACCCAGGGAATTCGCCTGTCCCGGGATATTTTTGCCGTGGCGACAGACCCGGATATCGATATCCTGGTGGAGCTGATCGGTGGTATTGATACTGCCCGTGAGCTGGTGCTTACCGCCATCAAGAACGGCAAGCATATCGTCACCGCCAACAAGGCACTGATTGCTGAGCACGGCAACGAAATCTTCCAGGCCGCCCAGGACAATGGGGTGGATGTGGCGTTTGAGGCGTCAGTGGCCGGCGGGATCCCGATCCTCAAGTCCCTGGGCGAAGGCCTGGCCGCCAACCACATCAACTGGCTGGCAGGCATCATTAATGGTACCGGCAACTTCATCCTCACCGAGATGGAAGAGGGCGGCCGTAATTTCAACGATGTGCTGGCAGAAGCGCAACAGCTGGGTTATGCGGAAGCCGACCCCACTTTTGATGTGGAAGGTATCGACGCCGCCCACAAGCTGACCATTCTCGCTTCCATCGCTTTCGGGATTCCCCTGCAGTTCTCCCGGGTCTACACCGAAGGGATCAGCAAGATCACCACCGAGGATGTGGCCAGTGCCGCCCACTTCGGGTACCGCATCAAGCACCTGGGGATTGCCAAGGATACCGGCAACGGTATCGAGTTGCGCGTGCATCCGACACTGGTGCCCAAGGAAACCATGCTGTCCGCCGTGAATGGCGTCATGAACGCGGTAATGATTCATGGCGATGCGGTGGGGCCGACCATGTTCTACGGTGCCGGCGCTGGCGCGGAACCCACCGCCTCGGCAGTGGTGGCCGATATTATCGAGCTGGGCCGTGCTTTGACCGTGGACCACGACGAGCGAGTCCCGTATCTGGGCTTCCACACGGATCACATGTCCGATGAGCCTATCCTGACCATTGATGATGTCACTTGTTGCTTCTACCTGCGTTTGCATGTGCAGGACAAGAAAGGGGTGCTGGCCGACGTGACCCGGATTCTCAGTGACAACAACGTCAGCATTGACGCCATGGTACAGCGGGAAGTGGACCAGGGGCTGGTGCCCATTGTCATGATGACCCACGAAGTTCGTGAGGGCGACATGAACCAGGCGCTGGAGAAGATCGCTGCCCTGGATACCGTGGATAGCGATATAATGCGTATCCGGGTAGAAACCCTGGACGCCTGAGCCAGTACCGCGTACAGGCCAGTGCTTGCTGGCCTGCATGCAAAAGCGCAATACGAGAGGTGTTGCGCGCAAGTTTAATCAAGAGAGACCAAACCATGCCTTTTCGTGACCGTTACACCGGCCTGATCAACCGTTACCGCGACCACCTGCCGGTGAATGATGACACGCCTATCATCAGTCTGGGTGAGGGGAACACCCCCCTGATTCGGCTGAAGAATATCCCCAAAATGCTGGGCAAGGACGTGGACATCTACGTCAAATACGAAGGCCTCAACCCCACGGGGTCCTTCAAGGATCGGGGCATGACCATGGCGGTCACCAAGGCGGTGGAAGAGGGCAGCACGGCCATTATCTGTGCCTCCACCGGTAATACCTCCGCCGCCGCGGCAGCCTATGCGGCCCGGGCTGGCATCACTGCTTTCGTGATCATTCCCGAAGGCAAGATCGCCATGGGCAAACTGGCCCAGGCGATGATGTATGGTGCGGTCATCATGCAGATTCGGGGTAACTTCGATCAGGGCATGGAGCTGGTCAAGCAGGTGGCAGAGAAAGCGCCGGTGACCATCGTGAATTCCGTGAATCCCTATCGCTTGCAGGGGCAGAAGTCTGCGGCTTTCGAAATTGTCGAAGAGCTGGGACGTGCGCCGGACTACCACTGCCTGCCAGTGGGCAATGCTGGCAACATCTCTGCACACTGGATGGGCTACAGCGAATATCAGAAAGCGGGTGTAGTGAATAGCGCGCCGAAGATGGTGGGTTATCAGGCAGAGGGCGCCGCCCCCTTCATGCGTGGTGAACCGGTGAAAGATCCGGAGACAGTTGCCACGGCGATCCGCATCGGTAACCCGCAGTCCTGGGACAAGGCCTGGGCATTGCAGAAGGAGTCCGGTGGCTGGTTCGATGAACTCAGCGACAAGGAAATTCTGGCGGCACAGAAATTACTGGCAGAAAAGGAAGGGGTGTTCTGTGAGCCGGCTTCCGCCGCATCGCTGGGGGGAGCCATGCGCGATATCAAGGCTGGAAAGATTCCGGAAGGTTCCACCATCGTGTGTACCCTCACCGGCAATGGTCTCAAAGATCCCGATACTGCCATTGCCCAGTGCCAGGACAGCAGAATGGTGACCATTGATGCGGAGCTTGGTGCTGTCAAGGACGCGATCCTGTCCAATATGCCCTGATCCGTTTCAACGCGGACCCGAAAAAACGGAGTGCCTTGGCACTCCGTTTTTTTGTGGGCTCAAGGTCATTTCTGAAGAAAAAAATCTAAAAACCAGAGAGACCGGGAGATTTTTCAATTGCGCCTGGCCACTGGAAACAACGGTGCCGGGAATATGTTAGTATCACGTTTCTTTTCGGGAAGAACAGGAACGACGACTCTGTGTCGAGATTACTGAAACCCCCTACCGATCGTCTTTTTCCGGGCTGATTTCTGGCCCTGTCTCTGGCCCTGAGTGGCCGTACCTCATTTTGTATCGCCATTATCAACGGTGTCATGGCTGCGTGAAGTCGCGGTTCCATGTGACCGGCTATTTGACTTTGCTTGGTCAATATTTAGTCTGTTTAATAGATCCAAGAAGGGAGACTCGAATGAATAAGCGTGCTTTTGCAAGGCGCACTGGCTATTTAGGCTGTCTGCTTGCTGCGTCCATTCCTCTCAATGCCCATGCGGGTGCTGAACTGAGCGCCGGTGTCTGGTGGGTATATCAATATGTGACTGACTCCGATTTTTCCGGTGCTTCCTCCGCTTTCGATGAAGACCTGGACAACACCACCGGCGGTAACTTTGCCGACCCTGCCCTGATTGTGTATGCCAATGATGACGGCTCCCATGGACCCTGGCGTTTCAGCGCGGAAGGTCGTATTGGCACCGGGGGCTTTACCGATCCGGCGAACAATAATTCCGGCGATACTTTTACCATGCACAAGGCGTGGATCGGTTATGAATTTGATGACGATACGCTGCTGACGGTGGGGAAAAGCCAGGTTCCTTTCGGATGGAAAACCGTCAACTTCTGGCCCGGTGAAGGGGTGCTGGGGGGCTACGGTGACCAGATGGATGTGGGCTTCAAGCTGAGCTCAGCCATGAACGCCTTTAGCTATGATGTGGCCTATTACCACCAGGATGATTGGGGGGAAACCAGCACGGATACCGTGGATGATAACGGTCATTGGGGCAGTTCCACTTCCTATCGCAAGATCAAGACCGGGGTAGTCAACGGTGACTGGAACTTCATGGATGGCCATACCGTCGGTGTTTCCTATCAGAAAGGGCGGTTGCAGGATCTGACTGCCGCCGTAGCAAAGGCACGAGATGATGAAGGGGATCACGAAGCCCTGAATCTGCACTACACCTTCACCATGAACGATTTCACTGCCCGCTATCAGTTCATCGATACCATGCGTGATTTCGGGGGCATGGATGCGTTTCTCCTTGGGGGAGCTGCACCTGCCGATGAAGAGGTGGAAACCCAGGTTCACATGGCGCAGTTGATTTATAACCAGAATCGCTGGAGTTATTACCTGGACGCGGGTGTGGCGAGCACGGATACCCGCGGCAACGACGCGGATGACGTTGAATTCTACGCACCCGGTGTGAGCTACAAGTATGGCCCGGGTTGGCTGTATCTGGAGTATCTGTGGTCTGATGGGGATGTAGATCGTAATGGTGACATTTACGAAGCGGATTTCCGTGCTGTCTACGCCTCGTTTGATTTTTATTTCTGATTGCCGGTAGCGGCCCTGTCGGGCCGCCTACTCGGGTTCAGATGATGAAATGCGTTTTGAGGAGTGCATGTTTCGGGGGAGCGACCCCGGCATCGTCCGGACCGACTGGCTGTAAGTTGCGGCATCCATTGCGCACCCCAAAGCAAGACGGAATACGGAGCTAAGATGAGTATTGATTACGATACCGACTATGATGTCGGCCAGGATAATGTGCAGATCCTGGGGATGGACCTGCACAATCCTGTTTTCTTTATCAGTGCCGTACTGATTATTGCCTTTGTCGTCGGCACCCTGGCGTTTCCAGAAGACGCCAACAGCATGCTCAACGGTGCCAAGGGTTGGGCCATTGAGCATTTCGACTGGCTATTCATGGTCAGCGGCAACCTCTTTGTATTGTTCTGTGTGGCACTGGCCTTGCTGCCCACCGGCAAGATTCGTCTGGGTGGCCAGAAAGCCAAACCGGAATTTTCCACCCTGTCCTGGTTCGCCATGCTGTTTGCTGCCGGCATGGGCATCGGTTTGATGTTCTGGAGTGTGGCGGAGCCGGTGGCTTATCTGAATGGCCAGTGGTACGGCACGCCGCTCGGGGTTGAGGCCGGGACGGAACAGGCACGCCATACTGCCATGGGCGCCACCATGTATCACTGGGGGCTCCACCCATGGGCGATTTATGCGGTGGTAGCCTTGTCTCTGGCCTTTTTTTCCTACAACAAGGGCATGCCGTTGACCATCCGCTCGGCGTTCTACCCGATTCTCGGTGAGCGTTGCTGGGGGTGGCCGGGTCATATCATTGATACCCTGGCGGTGGTGGCCACGATCTTCGGCCTTGCCACTTCCCTTGGGCTGGGAGCGCAACAGGCATCCGGCGGTCTGCACTTCCTGTTTGACACGCCTAACGCCATCAACATGCAGCTGGCCATTATCTTCGGGGTGACCTCGGTGGCGGTCATTTCGGTGATGCGTGGTCTTGATGGCGGAGTCAAAGTGCTCAGTAACATCAATATGACCCTGGCATTGTTCCTGTTGTTCTTCGTGATCATCGCGGGTCCCACCCTGTTGATCATTACTGGCTTCGGGACCACGGCGGTGGATTACCTTTCCAACATTATTCCGTTGAGTAACTGGATCGGTCGTGAGGATGATGCCTGGTTCCATGGCTGGACCGTGTTCTACTGGGCCTGGTGGATTTCCTGGTCACCCTTTGTCGGCATGTTTATTGCCCGTATCTCCAAGGGCCGAACCGTCCGGGAATTCATTACCGCCGTGCTGCTGGTTCCCACCATCATCACCATCATCTGGATGTCAGCGTTCGGTGGTTCCGGTCTTGACCAGGCCATCAATGGCGTGGGTGAACTGGCCGGTGGTATCAATGATGCCTCCCTGGCTCTGTTCCAGATGCTTGAGAACATGCCTTTGACCGGCATCATGTCGTTCCTGGGCATTGTGCTGGTGCTGGTGTTCTTTGTGACCTCTTCGGATTCCGGTTCCCTGGTGATTGACTCCATCACTGCGGGCGGCAAGCTGGATGCACCGGTGCCGCAGCGGGTGTTCTGGGCGGTCATGGAAGGTGTGATTGCTGGTGCCCTGCTCTACGGGGGCGGTAAGGAAGCGCTCAAGGCCTTGCAGTCAGGGGCGGTTGCCACCGGGTTCCCGTTTACGCTGGTGCTTTTGCTGATGTGTGTCAGCCTCTACATGGGGCTGCACGCCGAGCAGAAACGTCTCAGGGCGGCTTGATCAAGACGCCAAAGACCGAAAAAATGCCCGCATGAGCGGGCATTTTTTTTGGGGTGGCAGCATGACCTGGCAGGTGACGGTTACGGGGTTTGTGCAAGACGAGCATGAGGACTGGGTCATGCTGTTGTCCTGTGGCCATCGCCAGCATGTGCGTCACCAGCCTCCTTTTATCAACCGTCCCTGGGTGGTCACCGAGGCTGGCCGCAATCACCACCTGGGGATGGTTGTCACCTGTACCCAGTGTCAGCGCGGTATGCCCTTTCCTTCAGACAATGACCGGTGAGCTCCCCCGGCCCAGGCGGGTGTGGCGGTTGATCGTGTGTTGCAGACCCAGCAGGGCGGGCAAATGAGGCCCAATCACGCCCTTGCCGGTGGTCAGCAGAGCGCCACTCAGCGCCCGCTGCGGATCTGCCCAGCAGTAAATACTGATAAAGCCGAGATGGCCAAAGGCCTGCGGGGCCCCTGGACCAAACATTCCCATGCCCCGGTTGCCAAGCATGAAGCCGCTGGAGAAATTCAGCGGGAGGAACAGGCTGCGGTCGAAGCGCGGACGGTGATAGGCGGGTTCCAGCGCCCGGGCAATGGTCTCGGGCTTGAAGATCTGCTTGCCCTCATAGCGACCCTGGTCGAGCAGCATCTGGAAAAAGCGGCTGGCTTCCTCTGCGGTGGCGTAAAGGTTGCCGGCCGGCACGATGATGTCCTGGAAACGATCATCGTTGGTCACTTCCACCACTTCATCAATGCTGCCACCCACCGCATAGGTGAGGAACAGATCCACCAGTTTCATGGGCACGCCGGTGGATACGTCCCGGGCACGTTCGGGACCGGTCTGCCCAAAAGTGAAGTATTTCATGCCCATGGGCTGACGGATCACCCGGTCCAGGGTGGCATTGAGGTTTTCCCCGGTCACCGCCTCCACGATGGCACCGAGGATAAAACCAGCGGTAATGGCGTGGTAGGCCTGGGTGTTGAGGCCACTGGGTTTGGCTTCGCACAGCAGATCAATGATCTCCTGGGGACGATAGAGGATCTCTGGTTCCACCTGTGCAGGAGGGCGGGGGATGCCGGCCTGGTGCGTCAGCAGATGGCGGATAGTGGTGCGGCCCTTGCCGTTCTGGCCGTACTTGGGCAGGTAGCGGGTGACCGGGTCATCCAGATCCAGCTCACCACTTTCCACCAGATGGTGTACCAGCATGGCCGCCACCACCTTGGAGGCGGAAAACAGGCAGACGGGGGTATCCGGGGTCATGATTCGCTGGCTGTCCGGGTCTGCATAGCCGATGCTGCGGTCCAGCATGATCTCCCCATGGCGTCGCAGGCACAGGCTGATGGCCGGGCTCATGCCGCCCCGATACAGTTTGCGGGTCGCCCGCCAGATGGCTTCTACCTGTGCGGAGCCCATGCCGGCTTGTTCCGGCGAGGCTTCCGATCCCTGGCGGACCAGGCCGTCCAGGCTGCGCGGAATGGGAGTGCCCTGCTTGCTGAGCAGGCGGTTCATGCGGGGACGTAAAGCCATAAGTCTCTCGATAACAGGTGGTGTGGCGCCCGGTGCGGGTCAACGGTATGTTTATTGTGAAATGACGACATTGTCCATGCCGTTACGGTGGCCGCAATGGTTACCCGTGCCATCATGATGGCGGAAAATCACAATATTTTGGCCGTACCGGATCGATGCTCTGCGTTACAATGGAAGGCCATAGCCGCAGGCTACAAGATTTTTCCCCTCGATCCTTGGAGGATTGCGGGGAGTGACCAGAACAACAACGGCAGG
Organism: Pseudomonadota bacterium; assembly: GCA_036230225.1. Taxonomy (GTDB): domain Bacteria; phylum Pseudomonadota; class Gammaproteobacteria; order Pseudomonadales; family Alcanivoracaceae; genus Alcanivorax. The sequence continues at coordinate 50,126 of JAZAJX010000075.1, forward strand.
AGGTTATGTGAATACCATCAAGCAGTCTGATTTCCAGAGTTTCGCCGAATTTTATCCGTATTACCTGCAGGAGCATGGCGATCCCACCTGCCGCCGACTGCACTTTGTCGGTACCACTCTGTTGCTGGTATTGCTGGCGGGCATCCTGCTGGGAGCATTGAGTGCCTGGTGGCTGTTCGCCCTGCCGGTAGTGGGGTACGGGTTTGCCTGGGTGGGCCACTTCTTTTTCGAGAAAAACCGCCCGGCTACCTTCAAACATCCCTGGTATAGCCTCATGGGTGACTTTGTCATGTACAAGGACATCCTGACCCGCCGTATCGACTGGTGACGCCTTGCCTGTCCACGCCCCGGCATTGTGCCGGGGCGTACCCGCATGAAACGTTGACATGACCGTAGTGCAGTACTTCCAGCCCGGCCGTTCGTCTGATGGCAAGACCCGCCTTCCTGATCTGGATTGCCGGGAAAACATCGATGCCATGGTGCACGGCTTTTATCGTCGCCTGCTGGAGGATCCGGTCATGGCCCCCGTGTTTCTGGAGGTGGCCGCCATCGACCTGCAGCAGCATTTGCCGACGATCTGTCAGTACTGGTACAAGATGCTGCTTGGTGAGCGTGACTATCAGCGCCACATGATGCAAAAACATCGCGCGCTGGACGACAAGCAGTCACTGACGGGGGAGCATCATGAGCGCTGGTTGCAGCATTTCATGGCCAATCTGGAGGGGCGTTTCGCGGGGCCCGGTACCGATCGTGCCCGGCACATTGCGTTCCGGGTGATGGATAACCTTTATGCTCAGCTCAGTGAGCGACGAGGGCCGTCCGTGTAGACTTGCCCGTTGCTGCCCGGTTACCCGGTTACCCGGTTACCCGATGACCCCTTGCGCCTTCAGCGCGGCAAATTCCTCGTCACTCAATCCCAGCTCCTCGCGTAATACCGCATCGTTGTGGCTACCGATCTCGCCGCCAGGCCAGCGGGTTGCACCGGGGGTGTCGGCGAGTCTGGGAGTCATCGCGGGGACCTTGAGGGGTTTACCGTTGATTTCTACCTGCTGGAACAGGCCGCGGGCCTGGAAATGCGGGTCATTGAACATGTCCGCCACGGAATAGATCGGGCCGGCGGGAACCCGGGCCTCTTCCAACAAGCTGAGGATCTCTTCGCTGGGCAGGCTGCGACACCAGCTGTCCAGGGCAGCGTCGATGTCGGTTTCGTGCTCCACCCGACCGGCGTTGCTGGCCATGGCCGGGTTGTCGGCCATGTCCGGTCGCCCGGCCGTGGTCATCAGGCGCTTGAAAATGGAATCACCATTGCCGCCGATGACCACGAATTTGCCGTCGGCACAACGATAGGTATTGGTGGGTACAATGCCGGTGACTGTGGAGCCGGCTGGCTCGCGGACTACGCCGGCGCCGTCGAATTCCGGGATGACGCCTTCGAGCAAATTGAAGACCGACTCGTAGAGCGCCACGTCCACCACCTGCCCCTTGTCACTTTTCTGACGCTCGAACAGGGCCAGCAAGATGCCCAGTGCCGCGTGCAGACCGGCAATGGTATCGCCGAGGGACAGGTTCGGGCGCACTGGCCGTTCACCGGGGAATCCGTTGACATAACGCAAGCCGCCGATGCCTTCGCAGACCGACGCGTAGCCGGGTTTGCTGGCGTAGGGGCCGGTCTGCCCATAGCCTGAGATGCGAGTGTAGATCAGGCCCGGATTGTCGTCGGCAAAGCTGTCTGGCCCCAGTCCCCAGTTTTCCATGGTGCCCGGGCGGAAGTTTTCGATCACCACATCTGATTTAACCATCAGCTTGCGAACCAGAGCCTTGCCCTGGTCAGATTTGAGATCCAGGGTCACGGATTTCTTGTTACGGCCCAGGCTACGCCACCAGTACGAGGTGCCGCCCTCATCCAGCTTGCGCCAGCCGCGAATGGGATCGCCGCCCGGGGGCTCCACTTTCACCACATCGGCACCGAAATACGCCAGCAGGGTGCCGGTAAAGGGGCCGGCGAGCAGCTGCCCCAGCTCGATGACTCGGACCCCTTCCAGGGGCAGGCGGCGGGAAAGTGGTTCGGACATGAGAACTCCATGCGTGTTTCGGTGGGGGCACAAGCCTAGCGGATTGCGTGCCGGAGTGGCAGTGTCGGCTGCCCGACAGCCCGCGATAGCGCGTGTTCATGTAGAATGGCGCCACCACGCAATCGACATTTCATGCTGGTGGCATTATTCACGCCAGCGAGACTGCGTCGTGACTCTGAACAGGCTCTAAGGAAAGCCCATGACCCCGGAACGCTACCGTCGTATCTGCGACACCCTTGACCGTCGCCAGCCCGATCTCACCGTGATCATGGATGGTGTCCACAAGCCTCATAATATCGCCGCCATTGTGCGTACCTGTGATGCCGTGGGCATTCTCGATGTGCATGCCATTCTGCCCAACAACCGGGCGCGCATGGCCGCCGGTACCGCCATGGGGTCCCAGCGCTGGGTGCAGGTACACAAGCGTGACGAAAGCGGTAGCGTGATCCGCGAACTGCAGGGGCAGGGGGTGCAGGTTTTGGCAGCGCATCTTTCAGAGACAGCCATTCCCTACCGGGAGGTGGATTACACACGTCCCACGGCGTTGTTGTTGGGTACGGAAAAGTTCGGTGTCAGTGATGAGGCGGCGGCGGCGGTCGACCAGCATGTCATCATTCCCATGATGGGAATGGTGGAGTCCTTCAATGTCAGTGTGGCGGCGGCCATTATTCTGGCGGAAGCCTGCGAGCAACGCCGCGCCAAGGGATTCTACGATCAGCCGCGGATTGAGCCGGCCCGCTACCATGAACTGCTGTTCCGCTGGGGCCACCAGAAAATTGCCCGTCTTTGTGACGCCGAAGGAATTCCCTACCCGGAACTGGATGACGAAGGGCAGGTAAAGGACAGCGCCGCGCTTACGGCGCTGTTGCGAGAGAGGCACTCCCAAGGCGTGTAGCCTGGGGGGCGTGGCTGACCTGCCAGTGGAAATCGCTGGCCCCTCCTTCGCCAACCCAGGCGGGGAACCAGAGGGTATTGTCCATGGTGGCGTAGCGCAGTCGGGTGATGTCGATGTCTCGGGCATCGGCCAGTTCGATCATGCGCTGCAGCACTTTGCCGTGACGAACCCGGGTTACGTCCGTAATGGTGTCTTTCATGGCCTGACGGAGCAGGCTATTGAACTCACTACGGGCAATGCCGGAAAAATTCATCCGGTCCAGATCTGCGACAAAGGCGTCAATGAGTGACGCCACCGTGGTGAAACGGCCTTCCTGATTCAGCGCCTTGAGACGCTCATTGACCACCTCGTCATACTTGTCGAAAGCCCCATCCTCTTCTGCCTTGGCCAGTGCGACAATGGCTTCGCCCAGGCTTTCCATTTCCAGATAATCGAGTTTGGGGATCGCTCCCAGCAGATCGATGACGGTGCGCGGCATTCCCTCACTCTGGAACCCGAGACGGGGAGTGGCGCCAGGGTAGCGTTCATATTTGGTGGTGCTGGCGGTGTCATCCTCGTAAAACATGTTCATGGTCACGCCATTGAGGAAGGCGTCAAACAGACCATCGGGTACGACCGGCATGTGGTTGCTGAAGAACATTTCCCAACCCTGGTTGGAATCCATGTGCAGCCAGTCGCCGGGAAGACGGGTCGCGCTGAGGGTATGTTCGAAGTCGTTCATTTCTCCGTCTACGGTGCCATACCGGCCCTGGCCATAGACCGAATCGTAGGTCACCCGGGCACCCTCCAGATTATGAAAATCGATAGCGAAGTGAATGCGAGGTTCACGCAGGAACATCAGGAAAAATTTCAGTACCTTGACGCTGCCGATGGCAAACCGCGAGGGAATGGTGACGGATTGTTCATAGAAATCCACCTGGAATTTCTGACTGAAAAACGTGGGCATGAAGGCATACCAGATACGTGCTTTCACCAGAATGGAGGCCCTGACCGGACCGTCCTTGACGGCGATGGGAGTGGCCTTGATGTTCTTGCGGGTGTCCAGATCGACGCGAAGATTCTGATTGAGAATGCCGGTGCTGATATTGACGTAGATATTGTCGATGACGTTCTTGTCTTTGTGGGGGCCGAGCCGGGGAGACATCCCCTTTATCTGGGTGAAATCCTTGGGCTCATAGTCCATCTGCATCAGGGTGGTTTCAATGCGCCCGTTATCCAGATCGGTTTGTACATAATCCGCCCGGGAGCGCTCACTATTGTTGCGTACCAGGTAGATATAGCGGGGCTGATTGCGGGGAGAGTCCAGGCGAATTTCTTCCAGCATGCTCCCTTCTTTGAGGGTGTGCTGGCGGGCATCAAAACGCTCCCGACCGCCGTCCCGGAACATGAAGGATAACTCATCAAAATCATCGAAAATGCCCGGCTCGCCTTCGGGCTTGTGATCATTATGGCCGTCAATCCAGATCAGGCCGGTCTTGTCGAATTCATCAATCTGAAAGGGGATGGGGATCAGTTTGCCAGCGCGAACCGCCATCAGTGACAGTTCGCCGACGGGAATCCCCTTGTGCTCCGCCAGCTCGAAGCCTTTCATCTCCATGGGGTACAGATAGGTGAACTGGGTGGTATCCAGTGCCTCGAGGGTGCGATCAAGCTGATCGGTGGAAATGTTGCGCAGGCCGGATGCCCAGCGGGACATGGCGCTGGGGTCTGCCTGGTAGAAATCCAGAAAATGCTCGAAATAGGCATCGGGGACGCCCTCGGTCCAGATTTCTCTTGCCTGTAACGGGCTCACCAGCGTCAGAAAGAGGGCGGTGAAACCGATCCATGCCTGTCTGGCGATCATTTTGTTATTCTCTTGGACAATTTTGGATAGGCGAAACAAGGCCCTAGGGTATGACAAGCAATCACGAAAGAGTAGGCCTTGACGCCTTGCATGAGCGGCTCCATCGCGTATTACCGGCAGTGTCCCTGTCCTGCCAGGCGCTGCCGGGGGCGACGCCGATTCGCCTGTGGCTGCTGGACGAGCTGTTTCCGGAGCGGGCGTTGGACCCGGAAATCGTCAACGCGATCATGGAAGAGCCCCCGTACTGGTCATTCTGCTGGGCGTCGGGGCAAGTGCTGGCGGCGTTTCTGCTCAGCCATCCAGACTGGGTGAAGGGCCGCTGTGTGGTGGATGTGGGGCCGGGGTCCGGGGTTGTGGCCATTGCCGCGGCTCTGGCCGGGGCCGGACGGGTCATCGCCTGTGATCTGGACCGGGATGCGCTGACGGCGACAGCGGTGAACGCGGCAGAAAACGGTGTCCAGGTTGAGTTGAGCCAGGACCTGGACCAGGCGTTGGCAGCAGCGGATCTGGTTACCGCGGCGGATATCCTCTATGACCGGGAAAACCTGCCTTTGCTGGCACGCTTCCAACAGGCCGCGCCGGTGTTGCTTGCCGATTCCCGGGTGCCGGATCTGGATCCACCGGGGTATCGGCTGTTGGGAGAATGGCAATCCTGTACCTGGCCGGATCTGGGGGAGTCCAGTGAATACAACGGGGTACGGTTGTTTGCCTCGGAACCGACGCCCTGACGCAATGTCAGAATATCGGTGCGGCGCATGCTATCCGCTTTGATGGCGGCCACTGCATTGCGACGTGCTGGGGGGAGGGAACGCCTCCACCGATAGGATTTTCTTGGAATACAGGAGGAACGACGTTGTCTAACGCAAAGAACCCGCTGCAACCGTTTGTCTGGCTGCTGGCATTATGTGTGATTGTGTTTTCGCCTGCCCAGGCCGCGTTGCCATCGGCGACCGGTGACGGGGATCGTCTGCCTTCGTTGGCGCCCATGCTGGAAAAAACCTCACCGGCAGTGGTCAACATTGCGATCGAGACGCGCATCCGCACCGCCCGCAACCCGCTGATGGAAGACCCTTTCTTTCGCCGGTTTTTCAATATTCCCGAACAGCAGCGTGAGCGCCGTGCCGCCAGTGCCGGCTCCGGTGTGATCGTGGATGCCAAGGCAGGCTATGTGCTGACCAATGCCCATGTGGTGAAAAACGCTGACACCATTGAGGTGACGCTTACCGATGGACGTGAATTGTCTGCCGAGTTGGTGGGCACGGATGATGAGGTGGATCTGGCAGTGCTCAAGCTGGAATCTGCCGACGACCTCACGCAGATTTCCATTGCCGATTCCACCGGCTTGCGGGTCGGGGATTTTGTGGTCGCCATCGGTAACCCCTTTGGCCTCGGGCAGACCGTCACCAGCGGCATCGTCTCGGCCCTGGGGCGTACCGGCCTGGGTATCGAGGGTTATGAGAGCTTTATCCAGACCGACGCGTCCATCAACCCGGGTAACTCCGGTGGGGCGCTGGTCAATCTGCGCGGGGAGCTGGTGGGTATCAATACGGCCATCATCGCCCCGGCGGGTGGCAACGTGGGTATCGGGTTTGCCATTCCCACGGAGATGGCGGAAAACGTCATGCACCAGCTGATCGAGCATGGCGAGGTCCGCCGTGGCGTGCTGGGCGTCACCATCCAGGATCTCAGCGCGGAGCTGGCCGAGGCATTCGGGGTGGAACGCAAGAACGGTGTGGTGATTACCCAGGTGATGGAAGACAGTGCCGCGGCAAAAGCGGGCATCAAGAGTGGTGACGTGGTGATTGCGGTGGACGGTCGTCCGGTGAAGCGAGCGGCGGATTTGCGCAATATCGTTGGCATGTCGCCTGTGGGTGAAAAAGTGACCCTGACCGTGCTGCGTGATGGCAAGCAACGCAAGATGACGGCGGTGATCAGTGAATCCACCCAGCAGACCGCCGGAGGCGAAGCCATTTCCAAATTTCTGGAGGGGGCCAGCCTGCGGGATCTGCGCAAAGGCGAGCTGAAACACGCAGACAGCGGCGTGCTGGTGGATACCGTGGAGCAAGGCTCTCCGGCCTGGCGGGCGGGGTTGCGTCGTGGCGATGTGATCATCAATGCCAACCGTCAGGATGTGGAAACCATGGCGCAATTACGCAGTGCCATCAGTGACAAGGAGGGCACCTTGCTGTTGCGGGTGAACCGTAACGGTGGCGTGTTCTTTGTGGTGATCCGCTGATTCGGTTGCGTTGCAAGTGTGAAGTTGAAAGTAACAACGCGGATCAGGATATAGCCGCTCTGAGTCCGTGCCCGCGTATTAGCGCGGGCACGGTCTTTTTGTTACATCGGTAGAATCGCTCGCGCGTTGAAACTTGCAACTTGTAACTTGCGTCTCACTCTTCAAATTTTCCATGCCGTCCGGCCCCTTGCCGGAAACGTTCGGCGCCTCCAATCGCTTCTTCAAACACCACCGGGTAGCCGTTGGCGCCCTCCTGGCGCAGGGCTTGCTCCTGGGGCATATCACATTGTTGGTAGGCAGAAAGTCGGTCGGCCTGCAGGCATCGTTGCGGGAAGGCGGCGATTTGACGGGCCAGGGTGATGGCTTCATCCAGTGCCGTGCCGTCGGCAACCACCCGGTTGGCCAGTCCGATCTGCAAGGCTTCATCGGCGGCCACCGGCCTGCCAGTCAGAATCAGATCCATGGCCCGGCTTTGCCCGATCAGCCGCGGCAGACGCACGGTGCCGCCATCGATCAGGGGTACCCCCCAGCGTCGGCAGAAGACGCCGAAGGTGGCAGATTCTTCAGCCACACGTAAATCGCACCACAGCGCCAGTTCCAGACCTCCGGCTACCGCATAGCCGCACACCGCAGCGATGACCGGCTTGCTCAACAGCATGCGGGTGGGGCCCATGGGGCCCGGGCCGGCACCGGCCTCGTCGATCTCGTTGCGCCGTTGTGGGTCGGACAGGGCGGACAGATCCGCGCCGGCACAGAAGTTGCCGCCGGCACCGGTGAGGACGGCCACCTTGAGAGTCGGGTCTTGCTCAAACGTATCGAAAGCGGTACGTAAGGCATCCGCAGTGGGGCGATCCACCGCATTACGCTTGTCCGGGCGATTCAGTGTGATGAGAAAAAGGGCGTCGCGGGTTTCGGTGATTACCGGTTGATCAGTCACAGGGCTATCCGTTGTCTGTCGTTTCCCGCATCTAACCACAAAAGGAAGCCGAAAGGGGAGCGGTGGCGGCACCGCTCCGGTTTCAGTAGGCCAGAGTGAAACGCTGACCGGGGTGTTGCGGGTGATCCACTTCATCCAGCAGTGCCACCGCATAATCCTGCACGGAAATCCGGCTGTTGCCCTGCTCGTCTACCAGCAGGTCGTCCTTGCCCAGGCGGAACTGACCGGTGCGCTCACCGGGGAAAATTTCCGCCGCTGGCGACAGCATGGTCCAGTTCACCGCCGGCTCCGCCTCCAGCAGGGCCAGAGCATCCTGGGCGCCCAGGGCGGTGGGCTTGTACTCCTCCGGGAAGGCCGGAGTGTCGATCAATAACGTGTCCGCCGCCACCCGCAAGGAGCCGGCCCCCCCCACGATCACCAGGCGGGCCACGTCAGCCGCTTTCACCGCCGCGATAATGGATTTCACGCCCTGCACATAATAGCCACGGATATCGTCCTGGGCGTGGCCGCTGAAGGCGCTGATAACCACATCCGCGTCGTTGAGCGCCTCAGTCAGTTGCGCGGTGTTCTGTACATCCACCTGTTTGACGCTCAGGTTGGTGGCGGTGGCATTCAACTTGCCCGGCTGACTGACCAGGGCCGTTACCTGATGGCCGCGACGCAGGGCTTCTTCACGCAGGGCGGAACCGATAAAACCGCTGGCACCAATCAATGCAATCTTCATGGGGTATCTCCTGAGTTCGTTGTGATGGCCTCAGTATCGGTGTTTGCACTGATCGGAAAAATAGCCTAATAAGTAAATCAGTGTTGCTGATTTCTAAACAGTGAGTCTGACGTGGAAGCGGAATTCGATCTCAATGCCTTGCCCCTGTTTCTGGCCCTGGCCCGGGCGGGTAGCTTTACCGGCGCCGCGGAGCAGCTGGGTTGCAACAAGAGCAAGATCAGTCTGTCGATCAAGCGGCTGGAGCAACGTCTGGGGGTGGCGCTGGTTACCCGCACCACTCGACAGGTACAGCTCACCGAAGCCGGGGAAAGGTTGCTGGCGGGGCTGACACCCCTGTTTGTCGAGTTGGAAGGCCTGCTCGATCAGGTGGAGACCGACCAGCAGACCCTGCAGGGGGAACTGCGCATTACCGCCCCGGAGGACTTCGCGGCCCAGGTGGTCGCCCCTGCGGTGGTGGCCTTCAGCGAGCGCCACCCGCAACTGGAAATCGAGTTGCGAACCGGTGACAGTGTGGCGGACATGGTGAAAGAGGGCATCGACCTGGCCATTCGCCTTGGCTGGTTGAAGGATTCTTCCTTGCGCGCCACCCGCCTCGGTGAGTTCGAACAGTTTCTGGTGGCGTCGCCCGCGTTTCTGGCTGACCATGGGCCGATAACACATCCGCACGATCTGAGTGCCTTGCCCTGGGTCACCTTCACCCCGTTGCCATCCCCCCGCACCTGGACCTTTACGAAAGGACAGGAGCGTTGCACGGTGCGCATGCAGGGTTCCCTGAAAGCCAACACGACGGCGGTGACCGTGCAGTTGTTGCTGCAGGAGGCAGGGTTGTCAGTGCTGGCGGATTCCATTGCCGCGGGGGCATTGGCGCGGGGTGAGCTGGAACGGGTGCTGCCGGGTTGGGAGCTGCCCGGTGGTGGTATCTATGCGGTCTATCCGCCGGGACGCCATACCCCGGCCAAGGTGCGGGTTTTTGTGGACTTTCTGCGCGAGCGTTTATAAATGAGTTACGTGAAGACCTACGAGGATGAAGCGCTCAGCCGCGAGGCGGTAGCGCAGAGGAAGGGGGCCTGGGTGCTGGAGTTCGGCGCCAACTGGTGCGGTTACTGCATTGCCGCCCAGAAGGATATTGAAACCGTGCTGGCTCCGCTGACCGAGGTCGGCCACGAAAAGATCGCCGATGGTCCCGGTCGCCCCCTGGGGCGCAGTTACCGGGTCAAGCTGTGGCCCACGTTGATCCTGATTCGTGACGGTCAGGAAATAGACCGCGTGGTGCGTCCCACCAGTGCTGAACAGATCCGCCAGCTTTTCCCGTAGGCGCGTAGCGGAGCAGCGCCTGAAACGCGGGTGAGCGCAGTGAGTAATGTCGCTGGCGGTGCGATAAGCCGAAATCTGAAAAGCGGCATTTACCACAGAGGATACAGAGGAAGAGACAGGTTTTTCTCTGTGTCCTCTGTGGTGGAAATTTTTTGATTCTGGTCTTTTTTATCTTGCCGCCAGCGACGCTCCTACGCTGGGTCAGGCGCCGCTTCCAGCACCACCTTGCCCATCGACTGTCCCGAGCGTAGCAGCGCCAACGCCTCATGGGCCTGGTGAAAACCAAAGCGGTGGCCCACGTGGGGAGGAGGCAACGGCACCGCTTTCAGCTCTGCCAGCAATGCCTGCATTCTGTCCTTCTGCTCCCATAGCCAGATCAGGTTGAAGGCCAACACGGAGCGATTGCTGCTAATCATGTCCATCACGTCGTAGCGGGGGCGGCGCAGGTAGCGCCAGGCGGCTTTCAGGTAGTTGGGACGGTTGTGGCTGGGGGTGAACTCGGCGGCGCCGAAGACCACCAGTCGCCCCATGGGGTTCAGGGCGTCAAAGCTGGCGGTCTGAACCCGTCCGCCAATAGCATCGAGAACCAGATCGAAGTGCCGATTATCCCGTTGTAACTGTTCGGCAAAGTCTGCCTCGCGGACCAGCACATCCTCGAAGCCTTGTTGCCGTAGCCAGGAGGCTTTCCCGTCGCTGCCCACCGTGCCGGTGGGGTGAGCGCCCAGTGCCTGCACCAGTTTCATGGCCTGCAGACCCACACCGCCAGCGGCGCTGTGAATCAATACCTGTTGCTCCGCTTGCAGGGCGCCGAGATGGGTGAGGGCGTACCAGGCGGTCAAGGTCTGCGCCGGCCAGGCGGCGCCCTGGGCGAAGTCCCAGCTGTCGGGCAGCGGGATCAGGTAATCCGGCTCGCTATCGATCACGGTGGTGTAGCCGCCGAAGCGGGTGACGCCCATGACGCGGTCGCCAACCGCAACCCCGCCGCACTGTGGGCCGACGTCAACGACTTCACCGGCAAACTCCAGGCCGGGGGTAAAGGCGCCTGACGGGGTGGCGGAGTAGAGCCCGGTGAGGGCAAAGATATCGGCGAAGTTCAGGCCGACGGCATACACCCTGATTCGCGCACGATTCTCTGCCAGGAGTGGCAGGCTGTCGGTGTGCAGCGTCAGCCGCGCCATGTTGCCGGCACGGGGTGTCTGCCAGTAATCAAAAGTGGGCATCCCAGACTCCGGCGTAAAAGCGGGAGTATGGGACGGGGAGGGATCAAGCTCAATGCGCTGCTTGCAGGTCATGCCTTTCACGTCAGAATTCTGTGCCAACACAGAACCCTTCGCGATGTGAACAGCGCTTCCCACAACCCCCTGATTACGGAGTTGTGGGGGAGTGAGGCGTGCATGATGAAACGGTTGAGTCTTGCACACCTGTCTGTGGCGACTGGCAGTACGTTTATTGCAGCGCCTTGTTGAGCGGCTGATCGGCACTGAAGCGACCACCACCGGAAAACACCAGGGAGACGCTGGCGGCGAGCAGGGCAAGGCCGAATTCGTAGCCGTTGTTGCTCATGAACAGGCCGTTGTCGATATGGACCGTGACAATGGCCACGACCATGGTAAAGGCCAGAGCCAGGGCCGCAGGGCGGGTAAGCAGACCGATCAGCAGGGCCAGGCCGCCAAAGAATTCGGCGCTACCGGCGCCGAGTGCCATCAGGTAGCCGGGTTCGAGGCCGATGGAGGCCATCCACTGACCGGTGCCTTCCAGGCCGTAACCGCCAAACCAGCCAAACAATTTCTGGGCGCCATGGGCCATGAAGATGATGGCTACCGGCAGTCGCAGTGCGACGGGAGCGAGGGTGTTGTCGGTGCGGGTCAGGGCGGTGAGCATGTTTTTCATGGTTGTCTCCAGGTTGCGAATAATGATGTCTGTGGTTGGCAATCATTTAACCGTTTACATTAATCGCAAAGAAGCGAGAAATTTGACTTGTTCATATTCATTTTTTCGATCTTTCTTCAGCGTCCTCGGGCTACAGGATCCAGCAAGACGATAGTGCTCCTCTCCTGCGGCTTTTCTTTTTGGTAGGAGAGGGGTTGAATGGCGACTCATTCTGGCGCCACAGGGAGAAGAGATGGTTAACAATCCGGATATAGGCAAACTGGTATTACGTGTCACGCTTGGCCTGCTAATGCTGTTGCACGGCATCAGCAAGTTGCAAAACGGGGTGGGCTGGATTTCGTCGGAGCTGGCGTCCCACAATCTGCCGGGATTTCTGGCTTATGGCGTTTTTGTGGGTGAAATCATTGCCCCGTTGATGGTGTTGTTGGGCTTTCATACCCGGGTGGGGGCAGTACTGATTGCCGGTAATATGCTGGTGGCCATTGTACTGGTGCACATGGGTGAGCTTTTCGCGCTGAGCAAGACCGGAGGCTGGGCTTTGGAGCTGCAGGGCTTTTTCATGCTCACTGCCGTGGCAATCTTTTTCCTGGGGGCGGGGAAATACGCTGTCAGAAATTGATCCGGGGTCATCAGTGTGACCCTGGTGAAGGCACAAGAAAGGCCGCTTCCCAGAGGGGGCGGCCTTTTCGTTGATGGCTGGCGGCAATGACCGGAAATCAGGTGCAATAACGACCGTACTGGCTCAATGCCTTGCTGCTATGGGGATCAATCAGATCCACCCACACCTGCATGGAGGCTTGGTCGCGGGTATTGTGCAGGTTGGTGAAATCGCCGGCGACGATGTTGCCTTTCAGGGTGTCGCCTGCCTGAGGGGTGGTCCCATCGAGCTGTTTCACCAATACCATGCCGCCGCTGGAATTGAGCAGCATGTATTCGCAACTCTGACTGAGGATGACCGTCGCCTGTTGTTGGTTGGCCTGGGCAGTCTGACCGAGCAGCATACAGCTCAGCAGAGCGGCCCCGAGAAGAGGCAGTTTACGTGCTGACATGGTGATCCCTTCCTTTTTATTGTTACATCCACACCTTACTGTGGGTTCGCGATGCCGCCTGTAGTGGGATGGCAGTAAAGCTGTAACCGGGGTGTAGCGTTTTTTTACATTCCATGGACCCTGAGATGTTGGCACAGCTAATGGCATGGCAACATCATCGTTATGTCTCTTTATGCACTAGGTATTTCGGGCGAATCAGAGAGGTCCCCTAGGGGAATGGTGGTGGGCGTCTCAGGGTAGAACGAGCGCGAGGGAAGTGTGCGAATAAAAAAGCCGCGCCAGAAGGCGCGGCTGTCAGTATGGCGAGCGGACTATTTCAGTTC
>JAZAJX010000076.1:0-13532 GCA_036230225.1 Pseudomonadota bacterium
GCTCTCCTTCACGCAGCACCACGATTGCATGCACAGCTTCACCCCAGCGTTCATCGGGAATACCAATTACCGCGCACTCCTGTACCGCAGGATGGCTATAAATGGCACCTTCAACTTCAACAGAGAAAATATTTTCTCCACCGCTAATTACCATGTCCTTGGCTCGATCAACGATGAAGACAAATCCATCCTCGTCCATGTAGCCAAGGTCGCCGGTATGTAGCCAACCATTGCGCAAGGTATCAGCGGTTGTTGATTCCATTCCCCAGTAACCCAACATGACGTTTGGTCCCCGCGCACATATTTCGCCAACCGTACCTTGAGATACCACCTGATCATTTTCATCAAGCACCAACACCTCCACACCCAGTGCTGCGCGACCGGCGCTACGTAATTTTTCTCCGCCGGGAATGTGATGTTCTGGCCCGAGTGAGGTAATGATTGGGGAGGCTTCGGTCTGGCCATAGCCCTGAGCAAATGACACTGTCGGCATTTGTTCCATAGCACTAATCAATACCGCCTCTGGCATTGGCGAGGCGCCATACAGCATGCGTTTTATGCTGCTGACATCGTAATTCGCGATGCGACCAGATGAGGCTAGAAGATTGACCATGGTCGGCACCAGCAGGGTGTTCGTGACTTTCTCCTGCTCAATGAAAGCCAGCACTTCATCAACATCAAAGCGAGGAACAATGCCATGAGTTCCCGCAGCCAGTGTCACGGCGAACGTGCTGGCCATATCAGCCAAGTGGAACATGGGCCCGGCATGCATATATATGGTGTCACTGTCATAGCCCATCTCGGCAACCACGTTCAGGGCATTGAATACCAGGTTGTCATGACTCAGCATCACGCCTTTTGACCGCCCAGTGGTACCACCGGTATAAAACAGCCCCGCCAGATCGTCACCGCCAGCATTGGCGTCACGGATTCGATCGGCGTTGGCGACAAGGGATTCATAATCAATACACCCTTGTGGACACTCACCCTCACCCATGAAGACAACATGCTTGATAGACTCAAGCTGTGGCTGTAGGGATGGCAGCAATGCTGCAAAGGTGTCATCAACGAAAAGCACTTTAGAACCTGAGTCATTCAAGGTATAGGCGATTTCAGGTGGTGCGAGCCGAATATTGACGGGATTCACTGCCGCACCGGCCCACGGCACTGCATAGAAATACTCCAGGTAGCGATCGCTGTTTAATGCCAGTATGGCAACCCTGTCACCCGCATTGACGCCCAGACTTAGCAACCCGTTAGCAAGGCATGCGATACGGTCTTCAAACTCTCGCCAGGTTTGCCGCCGGCCAGCAAAAACGGTAGCCGTACCTTGGCCGTTTAATTGAACCGCACGGCGCAAAGTCTGTGAAATATACATAACAGAACTCCTCTATTGAGGCAGAAAAGGAAGGGGGGAGGGTTGTTTATAGATTGGATTAGCTGGAAGCGAAGGCTCTCTTATAAATGAAGCGACCTCGGGAAACCTGGGCGCCATCAAGAAACACATCCACAACAACCACAATGAAGCGCTTTCCTTCACGAATAATGTTCGGCTTGGCCACCAACGTACCCGCAAAGGCCGGGCGCAAATAATCCAGAGTCATACTTGAACATACTGGCTTATTTTGTTCAGTCTGATTCGCTGTTAAGTGCGCGCCAGCAACAAGCTCCGCGAAGCTTGCGATAATACCGCCATGAAAAGTCTTGATCAGAGGGTTGCCAATGTGCTGCTCGCGAAACGGCATTTTATAGGTTGCTTCGCCGTTATCGTCCGAAGCCGTCATACCAAGAAATTTTTCGTATGGTGATACATCGCCGACCACAGTAGAGAGAGCGGTTACCCTTTCTGTTTCGAAGCTGATGATTCCTTCATCATCGATTGTTTTTTTCTTGGAGGGGGCTATCTTATTGCTAGGATTCACAGATTGATCAAAGGACGGGCCTGCCGTTCCTATCGCAAAACTGCCTGATACCGACGCCAGCAAATTGCCGCCATCACGCCCAAATGCCTCTCCACGGACATAGGCAATATTTTCTTCAACTGCAAAACAGGTGACATTACATGCCACCCCTTCGCCAGCCTCGGGTTTAGCGATGAAATCAACGCGCAAGTCAATTGTCGCAATTGGGCGCATGTCGCCGAGGCGCACAAAAATCGCCAAACCACATGCCGTATCAAGCAAGGTAGCGATGGCTCCCCGATGAAGCTTTCCCTGTTGATCACAAACCTCTTCCACACAAGGCATGCTCATTACCGCGCCATCTTTGGTAATGTCATCCATTGCGATACCAAAAACCCTGAACAACGGATGCCCTGAACCAAAAAAAGCCTTTGCGGCAAGCAGTTCTCTCTGGAGTGATGTCTCAGCTGTCATAGTTAGCAACTTTTTATCAGAATGTTGAAGCGGCATCCGCATACCGGGTCTCTGCAACACGCACAGATTCAATGGCGTCCGTTATTGCCTCTTCAGGGAATGTTTCACTTTCAGACCCCTTTCGCAGACAATCAGCCAGAGCGGACCATGCCGCAGCACTCGTGCGCATCAACTCGACCAAGCCTGCCTCATGTATTTCAGGAACAATTTCACTCGCTTCATCGAGAAATTCTGAATACATCGCTCTAAAGCCGCTGCCCCCCGTTCCACGCTTCTCGATCACTTGATAGGCGAAACGGAGCAACCATTGCCATTTATCCACTGCCTTCCAGCGAGGAAGTTCCTGGATCCAAGTTGTTAGCGCTTGAATACCGTGATTCCTGCTTCCTTGCAGTAGATTATCTGCATTCTTCACAATCGCACTGCGCACGTTCTCGGCAGACACCTGAACCGAAACACTTTCGGGTGCGAACAATGAACCATGATGGATAAAGGGTGGCGACAAGGAGAATCTGGCTTCAACCAACTTGTCACGAGGCACCTCTAAAAGCCCTGGGCGCTCGGTATCGCTAACGAGCATCGTCTCGCCCTTCTCGGCTCGCTGCCAGGCGACGATGGCGTGACCGGGGAAATGTGTACTGCTCTTGAAATAAGGAAGGTAAAAAATATCAGTTAAGAGAAGCGCAGGCCGCCCCGCATCAAGATGGGCATCCAGCGCATCGGCGGCAGCACATTTATCTTGCCAAGTTTCCCAGCGAAACGGCACGCCCAGTGTAGAGAACACCGTTTCCTCAAATCCCATTGAACGGACATGGACAATAAACGGGGTGTCCGTGCCTGGTATTTCCACATAAGTAATACCAAGCCCGGCACCCAGCCCGAAGCAGAAAGCTTCCGTCAAATTAAGCCCATGAAACTCCAGCAGGTCTCTGATAGCTGAACTGCCACAGTGACGCCCAG
The DNA here is from genome assembly GCA_036230225.1 of Pseudomonadota bacterium. Lineage (GTDB taxonomy): Bacteria > Pseudomonadota > Gammaproteobacteria > Pseudomonadales > Alcanivoracaceae > Alcanivorax. The sequence continues at coordinate 3,336 of JAZAJX010000076.1, forward strand.
GCCGATGTGTATGAGGAACATCGACGGTACTGGGGACATCCTGCTTGTCTCCATGCATCAGGCTGCCTCACTCACTGGAGCCGGACCGTAAATGGTTTCCGATGCCCGCATCGGATCTCCATGAGTCTCATACTCCGCCAACCACGCGGCAACCTTCTCAGGCATACCGGTATCCCAAGGGTGAAATCCAGGGCGGAACCAAGCGAGGAAATCAGGCAGCATGCCTGTGAGAATACCTTTTCGCCCATAAAGCTTGTTCAGGCCTCGTAGAATCACACCAGGCTGGCGCGTTACGCCATCAAGCTTGAGCATATTCCAAAATACTGGAGCCACGACAAGGTGAACCATCAGGGTCGCAACCACCAACGCAGACGCGCGCGTCAAGTAGCCTCCACCTGCTGCGCCCTGATAAAGATCATAGGCCACGGCCTTGTGCTCTACTTCTTCGACCCCGTGCCACAGAAATAGCGCTCTCATGACGGGGTCAGCCTCGCTAAACATCTCGCTCTTCTCGCTGACCATGGTTTCGCCCAGGGTTGCCGTAAAGTGCTCAAACGCCGCCGTCATGGCGAGCTGATACTTCTTCGGCAGGTACTTTTGTGTGGTGCGAATAAAGGTCCTTAGATTCGCAGTGACCTTATCCACATCCACGCCCTGGCTGGCCATCACATCGTTGAAACGATCATGGACAATCCCGTGCTGACCTTCCTGGCGAATAAAGTGACGAATATCCTCGCTCAGCTGATCATCTGTCACTTGATCCTTGAAGTTACGCACTGACTGGATAAAGAAGCGCTCCCCCTCCGGGAAATGCACTGAGAGGGCATCAAAGAAGCGGGTCAGCACGGGGTCACCGCCATTCCAGTGCCGTGGCACTGACGAGACATCAAAAGCGACTTTCCGCGGTTGGATTGGCACAGAACTCATAACTCCTCCAATGAAACAGCCTGTCTATAGGATGACATGCCCTGATATTATTTGGTTGAACAACCAAATGTCAACAAACAGGCTCGCGCCCCTCGAAAACGTAAAGTTGCATATGTGTAATCTGAAGGAGGGCTCGATCATGGAAGACAGGTAACAGAGCCCCTCTGAACCATTCCGCCATGCCGGAATTGTCCTGGGTAATTTCCAGCACCCACGCTCGGTAAGCTATTGAAAACAGGAACTAATGGCACAGAATCGCCATTCTCGAGCCCACTGGTTGACTGCCCCCCCCAAGCCATTGGCACCGCCCGATAGTTGCCTGCTGCCTTGTTTGCTATGCACCATTGCTTAGATCCACCAATACTACTAACAAGCAACTCTCCGGTATCGCTGGTTACATCTGGCCTGAAGAGGGTTTGGCATTGGTTTTTGGCAGCAACCACATCAATGGCATTGAGTCTTTCTGGGCCTACGCGAAACTGCGACTGAGCCGCTTTAAGGGCTTGCCAAAACACACGTTTTATCTACATTTGAAAGAGACAGAATTCAGGTTCAACAACCGCCGAGAGGATATCTACAAGCGGCTGCTGAAACTGCTCACGGAGCGTCCAATCGAGTGATTTGCTTCCTAAGACCCTACATAATTCGTAATATCTGCTATGCTGTCCAAAATGACAGCTAAACGAGACTCGACATACAATTTCGTTAAAATCTCGTTATCAATTTCAGTACTTTAGTTGGCTCTATCTCATTCACATTTCGAATGTCCGACCAACCTCATTTGTTAATGGTTTTAGTTGTTTAGCTACCCCTAACCTATTGATTTTCGGTTAGGGTGTTTTAGATGTTTAGTTGGTCGGCCAACCTCAAGTATCTGATCACTGCGGCCCTGGTGGTCCTGATCTCGGAGGTCGCCCGGCACAGTGATCGGCTGGGAGCCTTCATTGGTGCCTTGCCACTGGTCACGCTCCTGGCCATGTTCTGGCTATATGCGGGAGATCAGCCGGCGGAAAAAATCGGTAACCATGCCTGGTACACCTTTTGGTATGTCATCCCGACCCTTCCTATGTTCGCTCTGTTTCCTGTCATGCTGGACCGCTGGGGTTTCCTGCCTGCCATGGGCGGCAGCATTGTTCTCACCGTTATCTCTTTCGGATTGCTTGCCCTGATGGTGCGGCCCTTTGGTATCGAGCTCTGGTAACCGGCAACGGTCACTGGTGTTGCGCCACCCTGCGGTGGCGCCTTGTTTAATGGTCGTGGCGATGAATGTGTTCAAACCGGTATGTAAGATTGAACTGAAGCCGGGGCGCTTCGCTGCGATCGCCGCCCTGGGTGTCACGCATGCCGTAGCTCAGTTCTGCCCCGTAACTCAGGCTGTCATCGTGCTGCCGGATCAGGCTCACTGTCCCGTAGCGGGTTCGGCGCATGGCATCACCGGGCAATGCCCTATTCTTCTCCAGGGTGATTTCTCCACCGACCATGGCCAGCGTCCAGTCCGGTTGGAACTGCCAGTGCCCGCCCAGATAGCCCCCTTGCGCCAACAGAGGCTCCAGGCCCTGTGACGGAAAGACATAGCCGTCCATACCCGCATCACCAAAACCGGATAGATCATTGTAGTAATGCGCCATGGCATGGCCATAACTGGCGCTGGCGAGCAGGGTCAGTGATCGGTTGACCGCCACTGCCGTACTGAGCACCCCGCCGGAGGCGGTCGCGTATTGCTGGTCTCCCGCGGCAACTTCCACGCCGATTTCCCGGTTGACTACCCCGGCTCTCACATGACCACGTGCATGGGGCTGGGTCCAGACGGCAATCACATCCGGACGACGTCCTGAAGCGCTGCTGGTGTTGTCTGGGTCATAGACCTCCGGGTTGGGGTCTTCCAGCGCCAGAGTCAGGTGCTGTCCCTGCCAGCGAATACCGGTCTGGCGGGCGAAGATGGCACTGTTGGGCCCCTGGGAATCCAGGGTCAACGGCCAGGCGTCACCATCCAGTAACGCGGTGTAGCCATAACCGGCACGCACCGCACCGTACTCGAAGTAGAAATCACGTACGCGCAAATCGTACCCATCAATGCTGCCGAAAAGATCCATCGCAAAGACAGCATGGGGGCCGCTCCCCTCCCCGATCCGCAGCCCGAGCTGGCTGTTTTTGCCGTGTAGCTCGACATTCTGCTGGTCGGTGTCGCCAGTGGGGATGGTGCTCGGAATGAGAAGATCGCTCAATCCGGCATTTTTATGGTCATAGATGGCATCGACACTGACCTTGCCAAACACGGCGAAGGCAGGCCACTGGGAATCAGGGGATGGAGAATGGAATGGCGCATCCTGAGTCAGGTTGGCCTTGAGCTGATCCAGCTCCCGTTGAAGACGACGGATTTCAGACTGGGTCGTATCCGCAGACAGGCCAGACACGGCCAGTGCGGTGATGCTGAAAACGGCCGCCCAGATGGTGGTTCGCACCCTGGACATGATTGCTCTCCCGAAGGCGGCCGGATCACGGCGAGCCTTCAACCTTTTGGGGTTTTGCCTCTGCGCCGCCGGAGGTATGCCTTGTGGGCAGTCCGGGGCGTGAAACACGAAAGGCGCGGAGGATACGGATGGGGGTGCCGGTTCGCTACTAGACGGTATGTTTATTATCGTAAAAAAGAGGAATGGCGGACGAATGGTGTGCAAAAATTGAGTAGTTATAGTCTGGGGACCACCCCGCCAGGGAGCAGTCCCGATACATAGTCGCTATTTGCTCAGGTAGCGCATGGCCTTTTCGAGACCTTCAATGGTCAGCGGGTACATCTTGTGTTCGCTGAGTTGCTTGATCCACTGGGTGGAGGTGGTCATCTGCCAGGCCCGTTCCGGTTCCGGGTTGAGCCAGGCCACTTTTTCGTAGGTTTCCATGACGCGCTGGAACCAGACAGCACCGGCCTCCTCGTTCCAGTGCTCCACGCTGCCGCCCACGGAGTTCACTTCGTAGGGGCTCATGGCCGCATCGCCTACAAAGATCACCTTGTAGTCGCTGCCGTACTTGTGCAGCACGTCCCAAGTGGAAATCTTCTCGTCCCAGCGACGGCGGTTGTCCTTCCACACATATTCATAGATGAAGTTATGGAAGTAGAAATACTCCATATGCTTGAACTCCAGCCGGGCGGCGGAGAACAGCTCTTCGCAGAGTTTGATATAGGGGTCCATGGAGCCCCCCACATCAAAGAATATCAGCACTTTGACCCGGTTTTCCTTCTCCGGGCGCATTTTGATGTCGAGCAGACCGGCATTGCGGGCGGTGGAACGAATGGTGTCATCCATATCCAGCTCTTCATCCCGCCCGGTACGGGTGAACTTGCGCAGACGGCGCAAGGCCAGCTTGATGTTGCGTGTACCCAGCTCCACGGAGTCGTCCAGGTTGCGGAACTCCCGCTTCTCCCAGACTTTTACCGCCCGCTTATTGCGGGAGGGCCCTACCATTCGCACACCTTCCGGATTGGCGCCATAGCCACCGAACGGGCTGGTGCCACCGGTGCCGACCCATTTGTTACCGCCCTGGTGGCGCTTTTCCTGCTCTTCGAGCCGCTTACGCAGCTCGTCCATGATCTTTTCCAGACTGCCCAGGCCCTTGAGCTTTTCGAACTCTTCCGGACTCAGGTTCTTCTCCAGCTCCTTGCGCAGCCACTCGTCCGGGATCACCTTGCTGAGCCAGTCCGGCTCCAGGTTTTCCAGCCCCTCGAAGTAGTTGGCAAAAGCCTGATCAAAACGATCATAGAACTTCTCATCCTTGACCATCACCGCCCGGCTGAGCAGGTAAAAGTCTTCCACAGACCCGAAAGCCACATGGGCCTGCAGGGCGTCGAAGAGGTCGAGAAGCTCCCGCAGGGTGACCGGGACCCGGTAACGGCGCAGATTTTCGAAGAAACCAATCAGCATAATCAGCCAGCGTTGCAGTTAGCTTTCGCGACGGTTCATGAACGCCAGGCGCTCAAGCAGTTGTACGTCTGACTCGTTCTTCAGCAGCGCGCCGTAGAGCGGTGGCACCGCGCTCTTGGTATCGCGGCTACGCAGGATATCTGCGGGGATATCGTCCGCCATCAGCAGCTTGAGCCAGTCGATCAGTTCGCTGGTAGACGGCTTTTTCTTCAGGCCGGGCACCTTGCGCAGATCAAAGAAGATCTCCAGCGCTTCGCTCACCAGGGTCTTTTTGATCTCGGGGAAATGCACATCCACGATGGCCTGCATGGTCTCGGCATCGGGGAAGTTGATGTAGTGGAAGAAGCAGCGACGGAGGAAGGCGTCAGGGAGCTCCTTCTCGTTATTCGACGTGATGATCACGATGGGTCGCTGTTTTGCCTTGATCAGTTCTCCAGTCTCATAGACGAAGAACTCCATGCGATCCAGTTCCTGGAGCAGGTCGTTGGGGAATTCGATATCGGCCTTGTCGATTTCGTCGATCAGCAACACGACCTGCCCTTCATGGGTAAAGGCTTCCCAGAGTTTCCCTTTCTTCAGGTAGTTGGAGACGTCCTCGACCCCTTCCGCGCCCAGCTGGGAATCACGCAGACGCGATACCGCATCGTACTCATAGAGGCCCTGCTGGGCCTTGGTGGTGGATTTGATATTCCAGGACAGCAGCGGCAGGCCCAGGGATTCAGCCACCTGTTCCGCCAGCAGGGTCTTGCCGGTGCCCGGCTCACCCTTGATCAACAGCGGACGCTTGAGGGCGATCGCTGCGTTAACGGCCATTTTCAGGTCGTCGGTGGCCACATATTGGTCGGTACCCTGAAACTGCATGAAACTCTCCACACTTAAACAGTTAATCGAACGGGTGAACGGGCGGCACACTCTACCAGTGGCCCGCAGATGCCGCCAGTGAGCCGGTTGACCCAGGCCAGCGCCAGCAAGCCGCCGAGCAGGATGGTTGGCCACCGCCGGTTATACGTTGATGGGCAATGTAGCAAGGCCACCTTGGCCGGCAAAGGGCGAGAAAAGCCAAGTAAACAGCGATTTACGTCAAGGCTGTGCGATAATCCGCGCCATGAATCTGTTGCTACTACATCCTCATCAACACCTTGGCAACCATCGCTGGCGCCTGGATGCCCGTCAGGCGCGCCATGTACGCCATGTGCTTGGGCTGGAGGAAGGGGATCATTGTCGTGCGGGGCTGCTGAATGCAGGCACCGGTACGGCACAAATAGAATCAATAAAAAACAACAATATAGATATCTTTTTTGAAGCAGATTCTCACCCTGTGAATCCACTACCCTTATCGCTGTTGCTGGCCTTGCCCCGCCCAAAGATGCTCAAGCGCATCCTGATTGATGCCACCAGTCTTGGCATTAAACGCATTGTTCTTATCAACAGCTGGAAAGTGGACAAAAGCTACTGGCAGACCCCCAACCTCAAGACTGACCTGCTGCGAGAGAAGATGCTGCTGGGGCTGGAGCAGGCCCGTGACACGCGGCTGCCCGAGCTCGTGCTGGCGCCACGGTTCAAGCCATTCGTGGAGGATGATCTGGACGCCTGGGCCGGCCCTGGCCAGCGAATACTGGCGCATCCCGGCGACCACCCACCCATGCCCTGTGATCTCCACGAGCCGGTGACCCTTGCCATCGGCCCGGAGGGCGGCTGGACCGACTACGAGGTGGCCATGCTGCAGCAACGCGACTTCGCGTGTTACAGCTTTGGCAGTCGTATACTCCGGGTGGAGACTGCCCTGCCCGCGCTGGTTGGACGTTTGATGCGACTGCCGTGAGTCAGCGGCTCCGGGATGACGGCATCGTCGAATGTCACGACGTGCCTGAAACGCGGGAGGCCGCGACCTTTGCAGGGGCGCGGCCACCCGACGCAGGGGCGAGCCCCAGTCGCAATCGTTACTTTATCGTCTATACGGCCCGCGACGGGATTTGCGCGGCGGTTTGCTGCCGGTGCGCTGATGACGCAGACGCGCCCGCCCATAAAGCCCGGTGTATTTCTTGCCTTTGAGCTCCACCTTGCTGATCAGGGCCTGAATCTGCTCGGGCTCCAGCTCCATCCAGCGGCCCTGACGCAATTGCGGGGGCAGGTTCAGATCACCGAAACGGATCCGCATCAATCTGGCCACTTCCAGGTCCTGGGACTGGAACAGGCGGCGAACTTCCCGGTATTTGCCGCCGGTCAGGGTCACCTTGTACCAGTGATTGGCGCCCTCTTCCGCACCACCCGCATCGTCGATGCTGTCGAAGCGGGACACCCCATCTTCCAGCAACACCCCATCCAGCATGGCCTGACGCTTTTCCGCTGTCATATCGCCCCGGACACGGACGGCGTATTCCCGCACGAAGCCGTTGGAGGGGTGCATCAGGCGGTGTGCCAGCTCCCCATCGGTGGTAAACAACAGCAAGCCGGTGGTGTTGATGTCCAGACGGCCCACCTGCACCCAGCGCATGCCCTGCAGACGTGGCAGGTTGTCAAACACCGTGGGGCGTCCTTCCGGATCGTTGCGCGAGCACACTTCGCCGGGTGGCTTGTGGTACATGATCACGCGTTGAACGATATCTTCTTCCGGCTTCACTTTGATAATCCTGCCATCCACCCTGAGGGTGTCGTCGTTACTGACCCGGTCGCCCAGGGTTGCTACATTGCCGTTGACCGATACCCGGCCATCGGCAATCCATTTTTCCAGCTCCCGGCGGGAGCCAAGCCCGGCGCGAGCCAGGACTTTCTGCAATTTTTCGGTTTCAGTCATGACGTGTCTGGCTATCCTCGGCACTGTCATTCGCAGCGGCGTCCGCGCCGGCAGCGTCATCGGAGATGTCTTCAGCGGGCCCGGCGGGGTCATTGCTGCTTTCTGTCTCCGCCTCCCTGGCCACACTCTCGTCGGCAGCAGGCTTGCGCCGGAATTCACTTTCGAAGCTGGCCAGCACGGAATCCACCTTGTCCATGCTCATCAGGGTGGCGTCGTCGATTTCCGGTTCTTGCTCCAGCCCCGGAAAACTCTCCTGGTCTCCCGGTAACCGTGACTCGCGTTCCTCGTCCAGCAGGGCCTGCCCATCCTCCCCTTCCGGGGCCTCATCCGCATCCCCGGGGGACGCATTGGCTGGCGGTACGTCACTGAGTGCCAGTTCTTCGTTGATCTTGTCCAGGTCACGAATCTCGGACAATGGCGGCAGATCTTCCAGGCTCTTCAGGTCAAAGTAATCCAGAAACTGCTTGGTGGTGGCAAACATGGCCGGGCGGCCCGGCACATCGCGGTGTCCGACTACCCGCACCCAGTTTCGCTCCAGCAGGCTTTTGACGATATGCGAGCTTACCGAAACGCCACGAATTTCCTCGATTTCGCCGCGAGTAATCGGTTGGCGATACGCAATCAATGCCAGTGTCTCGAGGATGGCCCGACTGTAACGGGGTGGCTTTTCCTGCCACAGGCGACTGACCCACTGGCCCAATTCCGGACGGGCCTGAAAGCGAAAGCCGGATGCCACTTCCTTCAGGAAGACGCCACGATCCTCGTAGGCCTCGCTGATCTCTTCCAGATACTTGCCCAGGTCCTGCTTGCTGGGCCGGTCTTCCTCATCGAACAGGGTGAGCATGCCATCCCGATCCAGTGGCCCCTCGGCCACCAGAATTGCCGCTTCAATGATTCTTTTTATCTGTTCCGCTTCCACACTTACCCCTTGGTTCCGTCGTGGGTATCGGGTTGGTCGTCGCTGTCGTCGTCAGGCTCATCGTCCAGTTCAAGCTGAGCGAGCACATCTGCCTCTTCCAGCACCAGGGTCTTCGCCTTGACGTGAATGGGCGCAAAGGGGCCATTCTGCACCAGCTCAATCAGCGCCCCCTTGACCAGCTCCAGGGTCGCCAGGAACGTCACCACAACCCCAAGCTTGCCTTCCTCGGCATTGAACAGCTCGATAAAAGGCACGAATTCCCGCCCCTTGAGTTTATCGAGCACGTTGGCCATCCGCTCACGGGTGGAAAGCTTTTCCCGGGAAACCTGGTGACTCTCGAACATATCGGCCCGGTGCATCACTTCTTTCAGGGCAAGCAACAGCTCACGCATATCCACGTCGGGCTGGGCTTTCGCTCGGGTAAATTCCGGGCGCTTGGCCTCAGCAGGAAACACATCCCGTTCCAGACGCGGCAGCTCGTCGATATCTTCTGCCGCTTTCTTGAAGCGTTCGTATTCTTGCAGGCGGCGGATCAGCTCCGCCCGCGGATCTTCCTCGTCCTCTTCTTCGTCGTCCTTCTGGCGGGGCAAGAGCATGCGCGACTTGATCTCGCCGAGCATGGCGGCCATGACCAGATACTCCGCGGCCAGCTCGAAGTTCATGGCCTTCATCAGCTCCACGTATTCCATGTACTGGGTGGTGATGGTGGCCACGGGGATGTCGAGAATATCCAGATTCTGGCGCTTGATCAGGTACAGCAGCAGGTCCAGCGGCCCCTCAAACGCTTCCAGAAAGACTTCCAGCGCATCCGGCGGGATGTAGAGGTCATCCGGCAGCTTGGTGATGGCCTTGCCATACACCAGCCCAAAGGGCATCTCCGCCTGGCTGGGATGCAGCGGCTGCAGGGCGGAGGGAGCTGTCGGTTCTGCCGGTTCTGTCATGATTCACTCTCGTAAGGCGCATGCACCTCAGCGGTAATGGAGCCCCATGGCGGCACGGACTTCTTCCAGGGTGGCGCGGGCAGCCTCGCGGGCTTCCTCGCAACCTTCTGCCACCAGGGTGCGTACCAGATCCGGGTTGCGCAGATGCTCTTCAGCGCGTTTGCGAATAGGTTCGAGCTCTTCCTGCACGGCATCGATGACCGGTTTCTTACAGTCCAGGCAACCAATGCCGGCACTGGTACAGCCCTCTTTCACCCATTGACGGGTATCGTCATCCGAGTAAACCATGTGGAACTGCCAGACCGGGCAGTTATCCGGGTTACCCGGGTCGGTACGACGAACCCGTGCCGGGTCGGTGGGCATGCGACGAATCTTGCTGTCGATATCGGCTTCTTCCTCACGCATGGTGATGAAATTGCCGTAGGACTTGGACATTTTCTGACCATCCAGCCCCGGCATCTTGGAAGCGGGGGTCAACAATGCCTGTGGCTCGGGCAGAATGACCTTGCCACCGCCTTCCAGATCGCCCAGCAGGCGCTCCTTGTCGCCCAACGTGATGTTCTGCTGGTTTTCCACCAGTGCCCGGGCGGTTTCCAGCGAGGCTTCATCGCCCTTTTCCTGATACTGACGACGGTGGTTCAGGTATACCTTCGCCTGTTTCTTGCCCATCTTCTTGATGGCAGCGTCCACCGCTTCCTCGAA
>JAZAJX010000077.1:0-12167 GCA_036230225.1 Pseudomonadota bacterium
GTGAATACCGCTAACACATCAGGCGGGGTCAATCAGTCCGTGCTGCGCGGTGATACAGATGCTACGGGCCTGGAATTCAAGAACAACAATCGCGAGTACACCTCCCAGGGGATTCAGTCCGAGCTGGGTTACGATTTCTCAACCGGCGATATCAAGCATGAATTGGTGGTGGGTGCCCGCTACCACGAAGACGAAGTTGATCGCTTTCAGCCGGTGGATGTCTATAACCAGACCAACGGTAGTCTGGTGTATCAAAGCACCACGGCAGCGACGGGCAGCAATAATCGGGTAGAAAATGCCGATGCCGTCTCTGCCTGGGTTGTGGACCATGCCTACCTGGGGGATGTGATCGTCACCGGTTCCCTGCGTTACGAAAATGTAGAGACCGATGCCAAGCGTTGGTCTGATACCGGTCGTAATGTGGAAGACGTGAACTGGAGAAAAAGCAACCGCAACGAGGAGCTGATGGCAGGGCTGGGGGCAACCTGGTTGCTTGATGAAAACTGGTCATTGCTGGCTGGTGTACATCAAGGTTTTGCACCGGCCGGGGCGTCTTCCCAGCGTGGTACCGATGCTGAGACCAGTGTTAACTATGAGGCCGGGTTCCGCTACTGGCAGGAAAATTTCAGTGCGGACGTGATCGCCTTCTACAGCGACTATGAAAACACCATCCAGAACTGCTCTATCGCGAATCCGTGTCCTAATGGCAATGATTCCGGTACCCAAAGCTTCGGTGAATCCAAAGTGCAGGGGCTGGAAGTGGGCCTGAACAGTGTGATCTGGGAAGGCGACAGTGGCCTGCGTGCTCCAGTGCGTCTGACCTATACCTACACCGATGGCGAAATCACCGAGGATGCGGATGACCTGTCTGTACTGGACGGCGATGTGCTGGCCTACCTGCCGGAGCATCTGGCGAGCCTGACCTTCGGCCTGGAAAAGCCGGCTGCCTGGTCGGCACTGATGTCCGTCAGCCACACCGGGAACATGTGCATCGACAACTCCTGTGATCGCCCGGGTGAAGTGACCACCTTCAAGCGCACCAGCGATTATGTGATCGCGGATGTGGTGGCGACTTACCAGGTGAACAGCGACATGGAAGTGTATGCCAAGGTGAACAACGTGTTTGACGATCAGGAAATCGTCTCCCGTTCTCCCGCTGGCGCTCGTCCCAATCAGCCGCGTACCGGCTATCTGGGTATGAAAGTGCGCTTCTGAGCAATGTGCCTGTAGCAAGTAAAAGGGGGCTTCGGCCCCCTTTTCTGTTGATGGAGCCCCTTGAAGCGAGCATGCCATGACCCCATCTGGGAGGGGCAGGGCCAACAGTGGTAGAATAATGGTCAATCAATACACCCCAAACCGCCAGGTAGTCAGTATGGATGTTATCCAGGTCATCAAAGACCAGATCGAAAAGAACCCGGTGATCCTCTACATGAAGGGCACCCCGCAGTTTCCCCAGTGCGGTTTCTCCGCCCAGGTTGTGGAAGCCATGACCGCTGTCGGCAAGCCGTTTGCCTACGTGAACATCCTCGAGGCCCCGGAAATTCGCCAGAGCCTGAAGGAATACGCCAACTGGCCGACTTACCCGCAACTGTGGGTCAGCGGTGAGCTGGTCGGCGGCTGCGACATCATCATGGATATGTACCGTTCCGGCCAGCTGAAAGAGCTGGTGGAAGGGGCGGCAGTGGATGCTGACAACGACGCCTGATTGTGCTGTCGTTGGTATCGTTCGCTAAACCCGGCATCGGCCGGGTTTTTTTATGTCTGTAGCCTGCCTGTCGTTGACAGTTTGGCTCTGTAAAGTGGTTGTTTTGGTGTTGGCCGTATCAGCCCGGTGCCTACAATCAACGTGGCCGACCAAGCAACTGAGGGTATTTTGTGAACCAACGCAAACCCACCCGCCAATGGCGACGCTGGCATCGCTGGCTGGGTCTGGTGGTGGTCGTGCCTGTGCTGATTCTGTCTGTCACCGGCGTACTGCTCAATCATATTGATGCCTTTGGCTGGTCCAGTTCACCGCTGCCGCCCTGGTTGGCGCGCTGGTATGGGGCCCCGGTGCCAGAGCATCTGCAAGGTGCCAACGTGAATGGCCGCTGGTATACCCAGGCCAATGAGCGTCTTTTTATCGATGAGCAGGATGCGTTTTACTGTCAATCGCCGTTTCGCGGCGCGGTCCGCGAAAACGGGCTGATGGTGGTGGGATGCGGCGACGAGCTGCTGCTGCTCAACCAGCAAGGGCAGGAGGTCGAGCGGGTCGGCCCGGCCTACGGCGTGCCGACGTACCTGGCTTTGGGAACAGCGGGGGCACAGGGGCTGGGCCTGGAAACGCCGGAAGGTCGGATTCGATTTGATGTGGATCATCTTACCGGTGACCCCCTGCCGGCAGACACTGACTGGGAACCCTCCCGGTTGGAGGCGTTGCCGGATCCCCTGGCGGCGCACATCCGCAGTCAGAGCGTGCCCCCTTCCCTGAATTGGCAACGATTCCTGCTGGATCTCCATGCGGGTCGCATTCTGGGCCTGACGGGGCAGTTGATCATGGATCTGGCGGCGCTGTTGTTGAGTATTCTGGCGGTGACCGGCACGGTAATCTGGGCTCGCACCCGGCGATAATTTGACCAGGTTGAGCAGATTCCGCCCGCAAACCGCATCCGGCTATTGAAAGCCTTGCCGTAATCCCCATGATAGTGCCATGCAGCGCGGCGGCAGCCGTTGTATTATCGCTGCGCAATTTCCTGTCCCGGCGACTGGCTCGCCGGACAACCCATCAAGAGACAATGGAGAGAAACAATGGGCGTTCTGGTAGGTAAACCCGCACCCGATTTTACCGTTCCCGCCGTACTGGGCGATGGCAGCATCGTTGATGAATTCACCCTGTCCGAAGCCATCAAGGGCAAGTATGGTCTGGTGTTCTTCTACCCGCTGGACTTCACCTTTGTGTGCCCCTCCGAGCTGATCGCTCTGGATCACCGTATGGATGCGTTCAAAGAGCGTGGCGTGGAAGTGATCGGTGTGTCCATCGACAGCCACTTCACCCACAACGCCTGGCGTAACACCCCGGTGAACGAAGGCGGTATCGGTCCGGTGAAATATACCCTGGCCGCCGACATGAACCACGGTATTGCCCAGTCCTACGATGTGGAGTCCGAGGGCGGCATGGCGTTCCGCGGTGTATTCCTGATCGACCAGAATGGCGTGGTGCGCAGCCAGATCGTTAACGATCTGCCTCTGGGCCGTAACATGGACGAGCTGATTCGTCTGGTTGATGCCCTGCAGTTCCACGAAGAGCACGGCGAAGTGTGCCCGGCGGGCTGGCAGAAAGGTGATTCCGGCATGAACGCCTCCCCGGACGGCGTGGCCGAGTACCTGTCTGGTAACGCAGACAAGCTGTAAAAAGAAAGCAGCACAAAAAAAGGGCGGCCAAATGGCCGCCCTTTTTTTGTGCTTCACGCTTGCACGCCTCGGGTTAGCGGGTTTTAGGGTGCTGCGCGCAAGCGTGTTGCGGGTATGCGTCTTATTAATCCAGCTGCTTCGCCAGCGTCGGCGGCATGTCCTTGGGCGGCGGAGCGGGCCAGCCGCCAAGATCCTTGAAACGGTTGACCATGGAACAGAACAGCTCGGCAGTGCGGGTGGCATCGTAGAGTGCCGAGTGGGCCTCGCGCTGGCTGAAGCGGATGCCGGCGGCTTCACAGGCCTTGGCCAGTACGGTCTGCCCATACACCAGCCCGGCCAGGGCGGCAGTGTCGAAGCTTGAGAACGGGTGGAAGGGGTTGCGCTTGATATCGGCGCGCTCTGCGGCGGCGTTCAGGAAGCCCTGATCGAAGAAACTGTTGTGGCCCACCAGGACGGCACGGTTGCAGCCGTGCTGTTTCACGGCCTTTCGGACCGGTTCGAACACACCTTTCAGTGCGGTCTCCTCCGGTACGGCTCCCCGCAGGGGGTTATCCGGATCAATACCGGTAAAATCCAGGGCCGCCTGCTCGATATTGGCCCCGGGAAACGGGTCCACATGAAACTGGATACGGGTGGACGGGCGCAGATAGCCCTGGGCGTCCATATCAATCAGGACGGCGGCAATTTCCAGCAAGGCATCGGTCTGGGCGTTGAAGCCCCCGGTTTCCACATCAATGACTACCGGCAAAAAGCCCCGAAACCGCAGCGCCAGGCTGGGGTGCTGATCATTCATGATCACTCCATCAAACACACAAATCCCGTCTTGCCGTCGGTGACGGCCGCGAGAGGGGGCTATGCTACCGGAAAGCCCGCAGAGGCAACAGGCGGGAGATGACGTCACCAGTGCCGGGCGGGTACAATACGCGGCCTCGATTCACCGGGGGGCGCCTGATAGCGGGGCCTTCCATTTGCGGAGTCTTTCAATGTCCAAGATCAACAAGGTCGTGCTGGCCTATTCCGGCGGCCTGGATACCTCGGTTATCGTCAAATGGCTGCAGGATACCTATGACTGTGAAGTGGTGACCTTCACCGCTGATATCGGCCAGGGTGAAGAAGTGGAGCCGGCCCGTGCCAAGGCCCAGGCCATGGGCGTGAAGGAAATCTACATTGAAGACCTGCGCGAAGAGTTCGTGCGCGATTATGTCTTCCCCATGTTCCGCGCCAATACCATCTACGAAGGTGAGTACCTGCTGGGTACCTCCATCGCTCGTCCGCTGATCGCCAAGCGGCTGGTGGAAATTGCCGAGGAAACCGGCGCGGATGCCATCTCCCACGGCGCCACCGGCAAGGGTAACGACCAGGTGCGCTTCGAGTTGGGCGCCTACGCCCTGGCCCCGGGCATCCAGGTGATCGCGCCCTGGCGTGAGTGGGACCTCAACTCCCGCGAAAAGCTGATGGCGTACTGTGAAGAGCGCAATATCCCGGTGGATTTCTCCAGCAAAAAGAAAAAGTCCCCGTACTCCATGGATGCCAACCTGCTGCACATCTCCTACGAGGGTGGCAATCTGGAAGATCCCTGGTGGGAAGCCGAGGAAGACATGTGGCGCTGGAGCGTGAGCCCGGAAGCGGCCCCGGATCAGCCCACCTATATCACCCTGACCTACGAGAAGGGCGATATCGTGGCCATCGACGGGGAGCGTCTGAGTCCTGCCGAGGTGCTCACCAAGCTGAACAAGCTGGGCGGCGACAATGGCATTGGTCGTCTGGATATCGTGGAAAATCGCTATGTGGGCATGAAGTCCCGTGGCTGTTACGAAACCCCCGGCGGCACCATCATGATGCCGGCCCATCGCGCCATCGAATCGCTGACCCTGGACCGTGAATCCGCGCATCTCAAGGATTCCGTGATGCCCAAGTATGCCGAGTTGCTTTACAACGGCTACTGGTGGAGTCCGGAGCGTCTGGCCCTGCAGAAGCTCATCGATGCCACCCAGGAGCACGTGAACGGTGAGGTACGCATGAAGCTCTACAAGGGCAATGCCACTGTGGTGGGGCGCCGTTCCGACAATGACAGCCTGTTCGACGCTTCCATCGCTACCTTCGAGGACGATGCCGGCGCTTACGACCAGAAGGATGCAGAGGGCTTCATCAAGCTCAATGCCCTGCGTCTGCGCATT
This sequence comes from Pseudomonadota bacterium, assembly GCA_036230225.1. Classification (GTDB taxonomy): domain Bacteria; phylum Pseudomonadota; class Gammaproteobacteria; order Pseudomonadales; family Alcanivoracaceae; genus Alcanivorax. The sequence goes on from JAZAJX010000077.1 coordinate 5,568, forward strand.
GCGGCCAAGAACGGTCGCAAGCTGGGCTGAAACAGGCCACCAGGCAACGCGCCACACCGGAAACCGCCGCTGGCCAGAAGGTCGCGGCGGTTTTTTTTGTTCTGTCACGACTCCCCGGCAGGGCGCTTGCTGTGGTCTGGCGGTTTACATAACGCAAACGAAACGCCATTTAACTTGTACTATGGTCTCAAATAGTCTGATGGTCTGAGAATAACAACACTGACAGACCCGGAGGCCATCATGTCCCGTATTCCTTATCCACGTTTAATGCTGCTGGCGGCGTCGCTGGCGTTGTCGCTGACAGGGTGTGGCGGTGGTGGTTCCGGCAGTGAGCCGGCGAATACGACGGCGACTGCCAACAGTACGGTCCCGGAAACGCCGGATACGCCCGCCCCCGAGACCCCGGCCATGCCGGAGGCGACCTCCGCCCGTGACGTGATTTTCGTGGGTAATAACTGGGAGGGGGTGATTGACGTGATTGACGCCACCACGTACCAGCGCCTGGGTCGCATCAGCGGGATTCCGGACCAACAGGAACGGGAGAAGGCGATTGCCCTCAATCCGCTGGACCTGCTTTTCTTTCAGGGTATCCGGGTATTGATCGGTGAGGGCAATCACCAGTACGTGGATGACATGTACAGTTCCCTGGATGGTCGCCTGTTGATCGTATCCCGTCCCAGTTATGCGGATGTGGTGGCCATCGATGTGGTCAGTGGCGAGATCGCCTGGCGCTTCGAGGTGGATGGTTACCGCTCCGACCACATGGCCCTCTCCCCGGACGGTACCCAGGTCGCCGTTTCTGCCTCTACCGGGAATGTGGTGCACATTCTGGATGTGGAAACCGGCGAGGAGCTGGGACGTTTCCCGTCCGGCGATTCCCCCCACGAAAATATATATTCCGATGATGGTGAGCGGATTTACCACGCCAGTATCGGGACCGTGTACACCCCGCTGGACAATGAACTGGTCGGCGACCTGACTGACGGTTTACTGGGCCAGAACCTGCTGGATGCCACCAAAGGGGAGCGGGTGTTCCAGGTGGTGGATGCCAACAGCCTGGAGATTATCAAGACACTGGATCTGGAAGCGGATCTCGAGGAAGCGGGTTATGGCAACCTGAGTACCGCAGTACGGCCCATGGCGCATACCGCCGATGAGCGTTACTTCTACTTCCAGTTGTCATTCCTGCATGGCTTCATCGAATACGATATGCAGGAAGAAAAAGTGCTGCGTCTGGTGGAGCTGCCGGATCTGACCGATGGCTTGCCCCGGGAACTCTACGTCAACGATTCTGCCCACCATGGTATTGCCATGAGCGACGATGACACCACTCTCTGTGTCGCCGGTACCATGAGTGACTATGTGGCTCTGGTGGATCGCCAGACCTCGGCGTATCAGCTCAAGACCGGGATTGGCGAGAAACCCTACTGGGTGACCACCAGTGCCGATGGTGATCATTGCTACGTGTCCTGGAGCGGCACCGACCAGATGTCGGTGTTCAATTACCACACCGGCCAGGAAGTGGCTCGCGTGGATGTGGGGGATCATCCGCAGCGCATCCGTGAGGGCAGTGTGCCGGAAGCCTGGGTAGAGGCCCAGGGGAGTCTGTTCCTGCCCTGACAGGGTGATCGATCGATTATCAGGCGGGAGTGGCGCTGTGGCTGCTCCCGCTTTTTTTTGCCACTTTTTTATTGTCAATCCTGTCTCCTGCAACCACTATTCGCCCTGTAACGAGTGGGGGCTCCCGCTTGCTGACAACAGGAGCGAACCAACCATGCGAATCCTGCATACCATGCTGCGTGTCGGAGATCTGGAACGGTCCGTGGCGTTCTATACCGAGGTACTGGGTATGAAAGAGCTGCGCCGCAAGGAGTACCCGGAAGGCCGTTTTACCAATGTGTTTGTGGGCTATCAGCCGGAGGCCGACGGGGCGGTACTGGAGCTGACCTGCAATTGGGATCAGTCCCGCTATGATCTGGGAGATGGGTATGGCCATGTGGCCCTGGCGGTGGACGACGTGTACGCTGCTTGTGAACGTATTCGCGAACGGGGCGGGCGCATCAGCCGCGAACCCGGCCCCATGAAACACGGCAGTACCATCCTGGCCTTCGTGGAAGACCCGGATGGCTACAAGATCGAACTGCTGGAAAGGGACTGATGGGTACTGGACTGGAAACCAACGTCACCGTCGGCTGGCGGGAATGGGCGACCTTGCCGGAACTGGGCATCGAGGCGATCAAGGTCAAGGTGGATACCGGGGCGAGAACGTCTGCCCTGCATGCCTTTCAGGTGGCGTCGTTTGAGCGCGACGGGCGGGAGTGGGTGCGGTTTTCCATTCACCCGATCCAGGACCAGGACCTGGTGCGTCACTGCGAGGCGCCGGTGCTGGACCGTCGAGTGGTCACCGATTCCGGTGGGCACAAGGAAGAGCGTCCGGTAATCCGCACCGATATCGAGCTGGGTGGTCGCCGCTGGCCCATCGAAATTACCCTCACTGATCGCGAAACCATGAAATTCCGTATGCTGCTGGGACGCACCGCCATGAGCGAGATTGTTGTCGATCCCACGGCATCCTTTCTGTTAGGTGGAACCAAAGAGCAGCCATGAAAATTGCCATTCTTTCGAGAAACAAGCGCCTGTATTCCACCCGCCGACTGGTGGAAGCGGGTGAGGCCGCGGGTCATGAAATGCATGTGATCGACACCCTGCGTTGCTACATGAGCATGGTGGCCCACAAGCCGGAAATTCACTTCAAGGGCGAAGTGCTGGAAGGGTTTGATGCGGTGATTCCGCGGATTGGGGCTTCCATCACCCAGTACGGCACGGCGGTGCTGCGTCAGTTTGAAATGATGGGTGTCTTTCCGGTGAATGAATCCGTGGCCATTTCCCGCTCCCGTGACAAGCTGCGTTCTCTGCAGCTGTTGTCCCGCAAGGGGGTCGGGTTGCCGATTACCGGTTTTGCCCACTCTCCGGATGACATCCCCGATCTGATCAACATGGTGCGTGGCGCGCCGCTGGTGATCAAAATGCTGGAAGGCACCCAGGGCATTGGCGTGGTGCTGGCGGAAACCCGAAAGGCGGCGGAATCCGTGATTGAGGCCTTCATGGGCCTGAACGTGTCGGTGATGGTGCAGGAATATATCAAGGAAGCCGGCGGTGCTGATATCCGCTGTTTCGTGGTGGGTGGCAAGGTGATCGCGGCCATGAAGCGCCAGGCCGCGCCCGGTGAGTTCCGTTCCAACCTGCATCGGGGTGGCAGTGCCAGCTTGATCCGTATCACCCCGGAAGAGCGGGCCACTGCCGTTCGTGCCGCACGTATCATGGGACTGAATGTGGCCGGGGTGGATATTCTGCGCTCCAATCATGGCCCCGTGGTCATGGAAGTGAATTCCTCGCCGGGCCTGGAGGGGATTGAAACCGCCACGGGCAAGGATGTGGCGGGGATGATCATGAAGTTCATCGAGAAGGATGCGCGTCCCTACCGGACCCAGACCAAGGGGTCCGGTTGATCCTGGGACGCCAAGGTGAGCAAAAACAATGAAAAACACGAAAGAGCCGAAAAATACCCCGTTTGAACTGGATGGCGTGACAGTGCAGCCCGGAACCCGGGCCAAGGTAGAGCTGCCGCTGGCGCAGCTTTATACCCAGACGCCGTTGAATGTCCCTATCCATGTGATCAATGGACGCAAGCCCGGGCCGGTGCTGATGGTCAGTGCCGCCATTCACGGGGATGAGCTCAATGGCGTGGAAATCATTCGCCGTCTGCTGCGGCACTCTGCCCTGAAAAGCCTCAGTGGCACCTTGCTGGCGGTGCCGGTGGTGAATGTCTTCGGTTTCATTCACAAGACCCGCTACCTGCCGGACCGCCGTGATCTGAACCGCTGTTTCCCCGGCTCGGAAACCGGCAGCCTGGGTGCGCGGATGGCCTGGCAGTTCAAGAGTCAGGTGCTGGACCGGGCGACCCATGCGGTGGATCTGCACACCGGGGCGATTCACCGGGCCAACCTGCCGCAGATCCGTGCCGACCTGTCCAATGACGATACCGCTGCCATGGCCAATGCTTTCGGCGTGCCGGTAGTGATCAATTCGGTGCTGGGCGAGGGCACGTTGCGAGAAGTGGCCGAGGCTCAGGGCATCCCGGTGATCACCTATGAAGCCGGTGAGGCATTGCGTTTCGAAGAATCCTGTATCCGTGCCGGCGTCAAAGGGGTGTTGAATATCATGCAGCACCTGGGCATGACCGGTAGTCGCCGTACCAAGGCTCCCACCGAGCCCTACATCGCGCGTTCCTCCAGTTGGGTGAGGGCGGAACGTGACGGGGTCTTTTTGTCGCTGGTGGCATTAGGGGCATGGATCAAGAAGGGGGATTTGATCGGCCGCATTTCCAGTCCTTTTGGCGGCGAGGATGTGAATATCTTCGCGCCCGCTGCCGGCATCCTGGTGGGCCGTAACAACCTGCCTCTGGTGAATGAGGGCGAGGCGCTTTACCACATTGCCCGCTTCGAGGAAGTCAGCGAAGTGGCCCAGTCTCTGGAAGTGTTTACCTCGGATATCGAGAAAGGCCCGACCCTGGCTGGTGAGCCGCCGATCGTCTGATCCGTCAGAAAAATATGACTTCACAAAAAAACGGGCCCTGGTGGCCCGTTTTGGTGTGGCTTGGCTTACGCCTTCTTGAGCTTTTTCTTCAGTTTCTTCAGCACCGTTTCCTGCTTGCTGATCTTGGCCTTGCTCTGCTTGATGGCTTTTTTCAGCTTTTTCTTCTTGGACATGATGTCTCTCCATTTTCGCAAGTGATGGCCTGGCGCTCGGCTACTCGCCGGACGTCGACTCCTGGGCCTTGATGAAGTCACGGATAAACCGGCGGACTTCACGTGCGGCGCTGGTATCCAGCTCTTCGCAGAGTTCGATAAAGCGCAGACGTTCTTCGTCGTTGATGCGAACGATGAGCTGACTGTTCTTCTTGGCCTTGCCTTTCTTTGCCATTGGAGACACACCACAGGAAAACAGGCTGCATCGTCGCTGGAATATCGGCGACTTGCAAACAGACTATTGGCTATCTTTTAGATAGTCAATGTATATACATAATAGGGGCAATGCAGGTTGCTCGACTTGTGCGTTGACCATGGCACAATCGCGGGAATGCCTCGAAAAGGGACTTTATCGTGAGAACCGTTGCCACCCCATTGCGTTACATCCCGTTCCGTCGCAAGGATATCGTGGCCATGTGCCTGGCGGAGGGGCGGTTGTCCGAGGGAGAGGCGGAGCAGTTTGCCGAGCTTGCGTCACGGTTACAGGCGGCATTGCATCAGCATTTCCACTCCCGCCAGGAAGCGATCAAGGACGCTTATCTGTCCGTCAACCCCCAGGCTCGATTGATGGACAGTGGCTTGCTGAACGCGAGCCCGGAGGATTTGAAAAGCCTGCTGGGAGAATTGCTGGAGCAGGCCAATTATGAGCCGGTGACCGAAGCGGACCTGGCGGCGGCGATGCAGGAAGCCTCACTCTTCAAGGTGCGGCTGCAGGTGGATTTTTCACGGTTCGAGGAGGTGCTGCTCTTCAGCCGCGGGCAGAGCCAGCGTACGGAAACCCTGCGGATGCTGTGGGGGCTGTATCGCAAAGACGTCACTTTTACCCATTACGACAATGTGGCCCTGTATCTCAAAGTGCCGCCTTCGGAGGAAGAGGGGGAGGGCGAACGGGTTTATCTGAAGCTGTTCGAGAATGTGCCCAAGGCGGATATCGAGATGCTCTTCCCGGAAACCCAGGTGCGCATGCGGACCATCGACAAGTTGCTGATCGGTGTGCCGGCCCTGGTCGGGGGCGGTGTCATGCTGACCACCAAACTGGGAGCCACATTACTGCTCATTGGCTCGTTGCTGGGCTTCTGGCTTGGGGTGCATGCGGAGCCGGTGACCCTGGACAAGGCGGCACTGCTGGCGCTGCTGGCCGGGCTGGGTACCCTGGCGGGTTTTATCTGGAAACAGGTGAAAAACTTCCGCACCCGCAAACTGCAGTTTGTGCAGGCCCTGACCCGGAATCTCTACTTCAAGAATGTGGCCAACAATGCCAGCGTGATCTATCAGCTGGTGGATGAGGCTGAGGAAGAAGAGAGCAAGGAGACCCTGCTGGCCTACTACTTTCTTTTGGCTGCTGGTGAGCCGCTGTCCGCCGGAGAACTGGACGAGCGTATCGAGCAGTGGTTTGCCGAGCGCTGGCAATATCGTCTGGACTTTGAAATCAGTGATGCGCTGGCCAAGCTGGAGCGGTTGGAACTGGCCCGCCGTGATAATGGCAATGGCTGGCAGGCTTGCCCGCTGGAGCAGGCTGTGGCGGCGATGAACTCGGGCGGTGGGGGCTGAACCTGCACTTCTGGGGGCGGGGCTTGCCCGACCTTCTGGCATTGGTGCTCCGCTGGCGGTTCCCACTGCCTGTTTTCGCGAGAACGCTCTCTCGCCGGATATCAGGGCTCATCCCATTACTAATATTAAAAAATATGCATTTGTCGGGCTGTCATTATTGTCGGGCCGACCTCAGGCTAATCCTCTGCTATACTCCGCCGCGACATGCATACCTCGTTGATTGAGCATTTGGAGTAAATTG
>JAZAJX010000078.1:0-43781 GCA_036230225.1 Pseudomonadota bacterium
TTAATGATTCTTTGCGGCTTGAGCACCTGCTGCATGCGCTCGAAGGTTTCCCGGGTAAACGCTTCGCCCCCCAGGGTCCAGGAGCGCACCTTCAGGTCCGGCTTTGCCTGTTCGATCCAGTCCAGCAACGGCCCCACATAGCTGGGCGGGAAGCTGGCGATGGTGACGCCTTCTTGCTGCAACACTTCACAGCATTTCTCTGCGCTCCACAGTGCCTGGTCACGAATCACCACGCGGGAACCGAAGGCCAATGGCACCGTCCAGCGCTCCACGGCCCCATCGAAACTGATGGAGGCAAATTGCAGTTCCACATCCTCCGGGGTCATGCCGTAGCGCTGCCCGATGGTCTGCACATGCATGGACAGACCACCATGGGTCAGTGCCACCCCTTTGGGTTTGCCAGTAGAGCCGGAGGTGTAGATCACGTAGGCAAGCTGATCCGGATGGGGACCGTTATTCACTCGGCCATAGGCGTAACCGTCCAGCAACAACCGGTCCACCGCCACAGGTTGCACGGCCGCAACCGACGGCAAGACATCCATCAGGTCAGACGCGGTCAGCAACAGACTCGCACCACTGTCCTCCAGCATGTAACGCAAGCGATCCGCCGGGTACCCCGGGTCCAGCGGCAGGAAAGCCCCGCCAGCTTTCATCACTGCCAGGAAGGCTTCGATCATGGTGACGCCGCGCTCGAAGGACACGCCCACCACCTGATCGGCTTTGACACCCTGTTTGATGAGATAACGGGCCAACTGGTTAGAGCGGGCCTCCAGTTCGGCAAAGGAGACACGGGTGTCACCATGCACCAGGGCAATGGCATCCCCCCGTGCTGCCGCCTGCTGGGCAAACAGGGCCACGAAACTGTCGGGCGCCCATTCGCCGCTGCCCTCTCCCCAGGTTTGCAGACGAGACAGGTCATCACCGAGGCTATCCAGTTCGGCAAGTGGGCCATCCTGACTTTCTGCCAGTGACAACAGCGTCTGCCTGAATATGGTCGCCATACGGTCCACCAATGCCACCGGCAAGGCGCCCGTGTCATGGGCAAACAGCATCTCCAGATGCTCACCGGGCAACACCGCTACAGTCAGCGGATAGTGGGTAAACTCGTGACTGATCGGCGTGCCCAGTTGCAGGCCACTGTGATCGCCACCCAACAGGGTTTCATCCAGCGGATAGTTTTCGAAGACCAGCAAGGTATCGAACAGGCTTTCGCCTCCCCAGCCGGCATCCTGTTGCACCTCGAACAGCGGCGCATGACCGTGTTCGCGCAGAGCAGCATTGTCCGCCTGCAAGCGCTCCAGCCACTGCCCCACGAGCTGGTCGCCGTCCAGCGGTACGGTCATCGGCACGGTATTGATAAACAGGCCGAGCATATTGTCACTGCCGGCCAGTTCCGCCGGGCGGCCGGCCACAGTATTGCCGAACACCACTCGCCGTTGCCCGGTAAATTGTCCCAGCACCCGCGCCCAGGCCGCCTGTACCAGGGTATTGATGGTCAGCCCCTTGTCGCGAGCCGCCTGACGCAGGGAGTGGCTGGTGGCCTCGTCGAAGGTAATGGGGTGACGGCGGAAGGCCCCTTTCTCTGTGGCCCCCACCGCATCCACCAGACGGGTAGGTGCCTGCAGGGGCGCCAGATAGTTCTGCCAGAAGGTCCGTGTTGCCGCCCGGTCCTGCTGCTGCAGCCAACGCAGGTAAACGCCGTACTCTTTGGGAGCCGCGGGCAGGGATTGACCGTGATACAGGGCCAGCAACTCGGTGAGCAATACCCCGGTGCTCCAGCCATCCATGAGGATGTGATGCAACGTGAAAACGCACTGCCAGCGCTGGTTATCCGTGCGCAGCAAATCCACCCGCCACAGTGGCGCCACCTCCAGATCAAAACCCTGCTCCCGGCATTGGCGACAGTGATCGTCGGGGCGACCGCCGTCGCGCAGATCTTTCTCCCGCCATGGCAAGTCGATCTCGCTGGCAGACCACACCGCCTGATGTCTCGCTTCGGCAACAGCGTCCGGCAGCAGCGCCGTGCGCAGCACACCATGGCGCTGCAACAGTTGCTGCCAGGCCTGTTTCATCCGTTGCGGATCCAGCCCGGTGAGCGGCAAGACCAGTTGGTTCACATAGGTACTGTTGGTGTCACTCAGCCGGGAATGGAACAACAGGCCGGACTGCAACGGCGACAGGGGCAAGATCTGTTCCGGCCGGCCTGGCAGGGCATCCAGCTGTGACTGGGTCAGCGACGCCAAAGGCATGTCTGAAGGCGTGAGAATCGGGGCCTGTTGTTCACAATGGCGAGCCAGTCGCTCACATTGTTCCAGCCACTGCGCGGCCAGTGTTTCGCCCTGCTCTCGTGTCAGGCCGCTGCCATCCACGTCGAACCGCACGCGCAACTTGCCGCCCTGCTGGTCGGCGTTGATCACCAGGGGAGCCTCCGCCGGCGCATTCGCCTCCTGCCACAACCCTGCCTCCTGCACGATGACCCCCGGCAGGTTGTCATGATTGAACTGGCCAAGATAATTGAACAGCACATCCAGGCGGTGATCACCGTCATCCAGCTTGCCCTGCTGGCACAGCAGACCGTACCCCAGACCGCCACGGGACGGCTGGCGAAGCTGTTCTTTTTGGCGCTTGAGCGTGGCGGCCAGGTCTTCCTCACGATCCAGTCGCTGGGGATAGAGGCTGGTAAACCAGCCCACGGTGCGACTCAGATCCAGCCCTGCCTCGTCACCGTAACGGCCATGACTTTCCCGGTGCAGGCGCACGGTGTCGCGGCCGCTGTAATCCGCCAGGGTTTCCGCCAGCGCGATAAGCAGGAATTCTTCCAGGTTCAAGGCAGCATGGAGGCTGGCACTGTGGACCCAGCGGCTCAGGGTGCCGGCGTCCACGTCCCTTTCAAAATGCGCCGACGCACCCGCGTGTTGCTGCGGGAACAGGGCGGGCAGTGTTTGGGTCGCGGACTGCCAGTACTCCCCTTCGTCTTCCACCGCTGACAGCAGGGTCTCGTCCAGCGCCTCGCGCCAGTCATTGAGATGGTGCGTCTTGCGAGGCAAGGAAAGCACGTTGCCCTGCTGACTCTGCTGAAGCAGACGAAACAAATCTTCCAGCAGGATGCGCCAGGAGACCCCGTCCACCGCCAGATGGTGAATGGTCAGCAGCAACCGGGGAGCCTCACCTTTCACATACAAGGCCTGCAGCAGCTTGCCACTGGCCGGGTCCAAGCCTCGCTGCGTGGCCACCATGGCCGCTTCGATGGCGGCCTTGTCACTCTCGTCAAGGACCTGCAGCAAGGTGTGACCATTGTCTGCCACACACACTGCCTGCCCGGGATGACCGGCATCAAAGCACAGGCGCAGCGCATCGTGTTGTGCTACCAGCCTCTGCAGAGCCGTTTCCAAAGCCTCCTCATCCAGAGCGTCCTGCACCGCAAAATGCCAGTACTGGTTACAGGCAGACAAGCCACGCTGTTCGATAAAACGCTGCTGGATGGGCAACAAAGCGACCGGGCCCTCCAGGGGAACCTGACTGGCCGTATTCACCGTCACGGCCTGAGCCTCCGCTGCCAGTTCACGCAGCGTCGGCTGTTCAAACAAGGTCTTCGGGGTCAGCGCCAGCCCCTGCTGGCGGGCGCGGCTGACCACCTGCAGGGCAAAAATGGAGTCGCCACCCAGGGCGAAGAAATGGTCGTCACGACTGACCGCATCGATACCCAGCAATTGCTGCCAGATATCCGCAAGCACGTTTTCGTTTTCCGTTTGCGGGGGCTCTCCCGCGCTGGCGGTTTGCCACTGAGGGATCGGCAGCGCCTTGCGGTCCACCTTGCCCGCCGGAGTCAATGGCAGGGCCTGCAGAGTCATCAGCTGGCTGGGCACCATGTAGTCTGGCAAAACGTCCATCAGACGATGGCGTAACGCCTCGCTGTCCAGTTCCCCTCGGGGAACGATGTAACCGATTAGCCGATCCCCCGTCGGTGACAGCTGCGCCACCACGGCAGCATCACGGACGCTCTCCTCCGCCAGCAGCCGGCTTTCGATTTCGCCCAGCTCGATGCGGAAGCCGCGGATCTTCACCTGCTGGTCTACCCGACCCAGGTACTCCATGACGCCGTCGTCGCGGAATTTCACCAGGTCCCCGGTGCGATACATGCGCTCGCCCGGTTCACCAAAAGGATCAGGCAGGAAACGTTCGGCGGTCAGGTCCGGGCGGTCGTGATAGCCGCGCGCCAGGCCGACTTCGTTACCGATATAGAGCTCACCGGCCACACCAACAGGAACCCGGTTGAGGTCCTGGTCCAGCACATAGAGTTTTCGTGGACCGACAGCGGTACCGATGGGCGCGTAGGCACTGGTGAGCGTATCCCCCGGATAGGCCGCCCACAGCATGGGCGTGACCACGGTTTCCGTGGGGCCGTAACCGTTAATGATTCTTTGCGGCTTGAGCACCTGCTGCATGCGCTCGAAGGTTTCCCGGGTAAAGGCTTCGCCCCCCAGGGTCCAGGACCGCACCTTCAGATCCGGCTTTTCCTGTTCGATCCAGTCCAGCAGCGGTCCCACATAGCTGGGCGGGAAGCAGGCGATGGTAACGCCTTCTTTTTGCAGCACTTCGCAACAGGTTTCCGCACTCCATAGTTCCTGGTCACGGATGACCACGCGGGAGCCGAAGGCCAATGGCACCGTCCAGCGCTCCACGGCCCCATCAAAACTGATGGACGCAAATTGCAGTTCCACATCCTCAGGCGTCATGCCGTAGCGCTGCCCGATGGTCTGCACATGCATGGACAGACCGCCATGGGTCAGTGCCACCCCTTTGGGTTTGCCAGTAGAGCCGGAGGTGTAGATCACGTACGCCAGTTGATCGGGGTGCGGCGTAATGCCGGTGTCCCTGGTAGAGAAACCGGACAGCCCCAACCGATCCACCGCTATGGGGCAGACCGTTTCCGGGGACGGCAGGGAGTCAATCAAATCCGAGGAGGTCAGCAACAAGGCTGCCCCGCTGTCTTCCAACATGTGGTGCAGACGTTCCTTCGGATAGCCCGGGTCCAGAGGCAAGAAGGCGCCACCGGCTTTCAGCACCGCCAGGAAGCCAACAATCATGGTGACGCCACGCTCGAACGCGACCCCCACCACGTCATCGTTTGTCACTCCCTGCTGCAGAAGATAGTGGGCAAGCTGGTTGGAACGGGCATCCAGATCGGCAAAGGACAGACGCGTTTCACCATGGACCAAAGCGATAGCATCACCACGTTGTTTGGCCTGGCGCGAGAACAACGCCGCAACGCTTTCCGTCGTCCAGTCACCCTCTCCCTGTCCCCAGGCTGCCAACAATTGCGAGTCCGCGCCCGAGAGGATACTGAGCTCTGCCAATGGACGAGATGGCGTCGCAAGGCACTGGTCCAGCAAATGGGTAAAGCCGGATTGAAGACGCTCTGCGACTTTCTCATCCATGGCGCCTTCGCCATGGACCCATCGCAGGCATAACCCCCCGGCCGGATCCGGCCAGGCATCCAGCACCAGATCAAAGGGCGTTTCCGTCACCGGCAGATCTTCCACCCGGGCAGTCAGGTTACCCATGTCCAGGCTCATCCCCGCGCCCTGCTGACGATAATTGAACGCCACCTGGAAAAGAGGATGGTGCGTCTGACTGCGAGAGTGGCAGAGCGCATCAACCACTTTCTCGAAGGGCAAATCCCGGTTCTGCTTCGCGCCCACCAGTGACAAGTGGACATGGGCAATCCACTCACTGACGGAGTAATCCGGGCGGGGACTCCCCTGCACCACCAGGTTGTTGACGAAGAATCCCATCAACAACCGGTTTGCATCATCACGATTGGCACTGGGCACCCCGACGCGGATGGTGTCCTGCCCCGTCACGCGAGCCAACAGATATTGCAGCACGGCCAGTAGTACCGTAAAGCGACTGACTCCATGATCCAGGGCCAGCGCTTTCAGTGCCTGGTTCTGCTTTGCAGAAAGCAAAACATCGCGGTAGCAGGCGGGGAGTGATGCCGAGTTTTTCCTGCGCAGAGACGGCAACGCCAGCGGCTCGCCCTCGTGCTTCAGCGTCCGCTCCCAGTATTCCAGCTGCTGCTGTGCATGCTTGCTGGTCAGCCATTGCTGTTGGGATTCCGCGTGTCCTGTGTATTGCAAATGTGGACGAGACAGGGGGACCTCATGGCCATCACGCAGAGCCGTGTAAACGCTGAAGAAGTCCTGCATGAAGACACCCAGAGACCAGGCATCTCCGGCAATGTGATGCAGGGAAATCAGCAGTGCGTGTCGTTCAACTCCTTCCTGTTTGCTCAGTCTGGCCAGGCGATAGCGAAGCAAACCGCCCGCTTGCAGATCAAAGGGATTGGCATTGTGCTGCTTCGCCAACGCATAGGCCGCAGCCACAGGATCCGCATCCAAACGGATGTCATCCACAGCAAGATCGCGCTCCCGGGGAGGCTCAATCGTCTGCCAGGCCCGGCCATCGACCTCGCAAAACCGGGCTCGCAGCATATCGTGGCGGGCCACAATGGTGTTCATGGTCGCCTGCAAGATGTCAGTATCCAGCTCCCCGTGCAGCCACAGGATGCCACCCAGATGATATGCCGTGCTCTCCGGCGAGAGTCGACTGAACAACCACAAACGTTGCTGGGAAGAGGAAAGGGGAACCCATTGCGGCCCGGGACGGGCAGACAGGGAAGCAGACCCGGTCATGTCAGCTCCTTGCGGTGCAGGAAGGAAGAATGCAATCAGGACAGAGCGTCACGGAGACGCTTCGGGCGCTGGTCAGTCCAGACCTGGCTGATATGCTCCAGGCATTGCGCCTTGTTACCGCTGACACCCACTGTGTCCCAGCCTGCAGGGAGGGGGCGATAGGCTGGCCAGATGCTGTACTGCTCCTGGTCGTTGATGACCACATGAAATTCCGTATCGGGATTATCAATACTCATGGCTTCCTCGCCTTCTCAACTTTATCGGTTAACGCAGATTCAGACCCCGGCTTCACGCAGGGCATGCACGCTATGTCTGGCGGATCGGTCGTCCAGCTCGGTGAGCTGACCGGCATCCATTTTCAGAAGGCGATCCGCCCGATCGAAATAATGGTCGTCATGGGTAATGGCGATGATGGTTTTACCCTGGGCCTGCAGGCGCGGCAGCAGCTCGTGATAGAAAAACTGCCGGAACTGCGGGTCCTGATCCGCCGCCCATTCATCCAGCAGCAGGCAGTCGCGCTGCTCCACCGCCGCCATCAGCAGCGCCAGACGCTTGCGTTGCCCTTGAGAGAACCGGATATCGCTGAGTCGCCCCTCGGCATGACTCACCTTGTGCTTCATGCCCAGGCCCACCAACCAGTCATCCACCTCATCCACCGGCACTTCTTCGCCATCGCCACGGAGCAGCCGATTGAACAGGTAAAAATCGGTGAACACCGAAGAGAAAAGCTGGCGATAGGCAATCAGATTGCCTTCCCCGATGATCCTGCCATCGACGCTCAGTGTCCCATTCAAAGGACGGTAGAGCCCGGTCAGTAGACGGGCAAAGGTACTCTTGCCGCTGCCATTGCCTCCCTGAACAAAGATCAACTCACCGCGCTTCACGGTCAGGTTCAGCGGCCCCACCGCAAAGCCGGGAGCCCCATCCTGGTCCGGATAACGGTACTCCACACCCGACAGTGACAACTCCCGGAATCCCGACAGGGAATCGTCCCCCTGAGCAAACCCGGTATCGCCCTTTGCCAGCTGCAGGCCGTCGAGTTTTTTCAGGGACACCCTGGCGGCCAGCAAGGTGGGCAATGCCGCCACAGCGCCGATCAGGGGCGTGCGCAAGAGCAGAATGGTGAGTGCAAAGATGGAGGCCGTGTTAGCACTGGCCCAGCCCTGCCCCACCGACAGATAGAACAGCACACCAATCAGGGCCAACATCAGCACATTGGCCAGATTACCGGCCAGACCGTTAAACGTGTCCGCCCGGGTCACATGATCCCGGTAGGCACGGGCATGATCGTCAAATTCTTCGTCATAAAAACGGGCCGCCCGGGACCGGTTCAGGGCCAGCTCCTTGCGGCCATCGATCATGGCCTGGTAATCCCGATAAAGGAGGTCGTCCCCCTCCCGGACCTTGCCCACATGAAAGTTGATTTTCCCCACCAGCCAGATGCCCATGCCGGCAGTCGCCAAGAGCCATACCACCGTGATGGCGAACAACGCCGGCGAAAGCCAGGCCAGCCAGCCCAACGCTGCCACACTCAAGGCGCCGCCATACACCAGCTCGGGCAGATGCACGAAGGCAATGGTGAGATTCCGCGTATCGGTGCTCAGGGCAGCCAGCAACGATGGCCCACCGACCTTTTCCAGCTGCTGAATGTCCGTGGCCAGCACCCGTCGCACCAGGTCCCGGCGCAAGCCATAGACCATACGATGGCCCAGCGTATGCAGGGTAACCTGGGCCCCACTGGCGGTGGCCAACAGCGCCACCAACAACAGCGCAAATTGCATCAGCACCAGCCCCAGATCGTCGCCACCCACCAACAGGCGCTGGCTGATAAAGGCCAGCACTGCCACGCTCAGGGCAGCACTGAGAACACTGAGCACCACGACGGCCACAAAGGTCCCTTTGCGACCGGAAAACAACAAACCCGGCAAGGTCATGGTGATAGACGGCCCCTGCGAAACTTAAAAACGAATCGCAATGATATTGATTCTTATTTATATATCAACCATAAAGTGATGGCCGTCCTGCCAGACGTGACCGAGATCATGAAAAGGAAGAAGGCGAAGAAAGCCTGCGACAGCACACACCGCCGCAGGCCGATGCGGGGTATTACGGTGACGTGTCTGTCACACTGGCCAGGTTGGCGGCTATCTTGGGACGGTGGCTGGTGGCGCTGCGGTTGGCATCTTCGAACATACGGCGCGCCTGCTCCCTGTCTCCATTGAGCAGGGCAATGTAACCGGCGTTGCTGAGTGCCACAGCCCGGTCCTGGGAACGCTGCCAGGTCAGCACGGCCTGAGGGTAATCGCCCATCCTGGCCTGGGCAATCGCCAGGTTGTGGTTCAGCCTGTGTTGATCTGGATAGCGCGCCACCGCCCGACGCAGCAGCTGCTCCGCCTCCCGGTACTGGCCCGCCATGATCAGCGAATATCCCGCATTATTGATCACCATGGGGCGCTCGCCCCCGGCATCCAGTGCCATGCCGTACCAGCGCGCAGCGGACTGATAATTGCCCAACATGTCCTCCGCCACGCCGAGACCATTCAAGGTTCGCCAGCGCAATGGATCGTTGCGATAGGCAATCTGCAACTGACGACGGGCTTGTTCCCACTCCCCTCTCGCCAGCAAGGCCAGGCCTCGGCCTTCCTGAGCTGCCACCAGGGTCGGGGTTTCCTGCAGCACCAGATCATAGGCCTTGAGAGCCGCTTCACTTCGCCCACTGTCCAGGCTCAGTCTGGCAATCGCCATCTTGCCGCGCACGGCCCAATCATCCTCGCGCTCAGTCAGTGGCAGATAATTGGCCAGAGCCTCGGGAAAATCCCCCTTGTTACGGGCCACTTCGCCCTGTTCGAATTGCTCTTCCGGAGTGAGAATTTCCGATGTCTCTTCATCCAGAGAGGATGGCGCGACCGCACAACCGCTCAACCACAGGGTCAGTAAAACCAATTTGAATACGTTCATGATCAACCCCCTCACATACGGTCAATGAAGCCGGTGTAGATCTGGATGGCTGCCGGCCCCAGAATCACCAGAAACAATGCAGGGAAAATGAAAAGCAAAATCGGCATAGCCAGTTTCACAGGCAGCTTCGCTGCTTTCTCCCGAGCATTCTGAATACGGATATCACGCATCTCGTCGGCATGTTCACGCAAGGCATCGGCAATGCTGGTACCGAAATGCTCGGCCTGGATAAGAATCGACACCAGCGCCTGCATTTCTGATAAATCCGTGCGCTCTGCCAGCGCCTTCAATGCCTCATTGCGAGGTTTGCCGGCACGGATCTCCAGAGTCGCCAGCAACAACTCATCGCTCATATCCCGGGAGGCAAAATGGAATTCATCCCCCACCCGTTTGATGGCCGCATCCAGGCTCAGCCCCGCCTCCACACACACCACCAGAAGATCCAGCACATCTGGAAACACTTCTGCCAAATGCTGACGCCGGGCCTCTTCCTTGTGACGCAGTATCATGTTGGGAATAAAAAAGCCGATCAACGCCGAGGCAACCAGCGCCAGTACCGCCCAATGCCGCTGGGTAATCAGCGTCGGATACATCAGCAAGGGAGTGATAACCAGCACAGGCATCAACACCGCCAGAAAAAACTTGGCCATGTAATACAGACCCAGCGCCTCAGAGCTCCGGTAACCGGCACGCACCAGTCGAGTACGAATCCGTGACTGTTTCCACTTGTCATCAGGCACGACTAGCCGGGCCACCGGCTGCAACCATTTGACCGTAAAGGCACCTTCCGACTCGGGCTGACGCTTTCCCTTCTCACCCGGCGCTAATCCCTGAATTTCTCTCAAGCGTCGATCAAAGGTGGCATTACCACTGAACAGCCAATTACCGACGGAGGCCACAATGATCACCGTGAAAAGAAACAGGGACCCCATAATCAGAGTGGACAGGCTAATTCCTTCTAGCATGACGAACTCCCTTGATCAGACCCTAAAGTTGATCATTCGATGAATGATGATGTAGCCCATCAGCATTAATGCCAATTGGGCGCCGATAACGAAATATCCCATGGTCGTTTCTACCAGGGTGTAAAGATAGGTGGGGTTCAGGAGCAGCAGAGCCCCGGCAACTACAAAAGGCAGGGCGATAAGGATATTCGCGGAAAACTTCATCTCGGCAGCAAGAACGCGGATCTCGCGAAAAGTACGGGCACGAGCGCGCATGACCGCTGAGAGACGGTTTAGTACCTCTGCCAGATTTCCCCCCGTGGACTTCTGTATCAGCACCGCGGTAATGAAATAACGCATTTCCTCACTACTGCTTCGTTGTGCCAGATGACGCAGAGAATCTTCCAGATCCATACCGAAGTTCAACTCATCAAAGGTGGTAGCAAATTCCGGCGCAATCGGGTCCGACATTTCCTGGCTCGCCTGCTTGATAGCCGCCGAGAACGGATTACCCGCCCGCATGCTGCGGGCAAGAAAGTCCATTGCTTCCGGTAACTGTTCAGAAATATGTTTGGCGCGTTCTCGTTTCTTGGATTTGACGTAGGAAAAGGGCACATAGAACCCCACCAGCAAGGCAATAGGCAGCGCCAGGAACCAGAACACGCTGAGCAACACCCAGAGAACCAGGAACGTGATTACGGACAGAGAAAGCTGAATCAACAAGTAACGGGAGACAGTGATATCCACCCCTGACTGCACCAGCATTCTGTCCAGGGAGTGAGACCGGGGAAACGCCGCGAGAATGCGGTTGAACAATGGAATATCGCTCAGGGTACGACGGCGCAGCAGCGATAAGGCTTCCTCGTTACTCAAACCGGATGCGGACAGGCTGCGCAGCCGCTTGCTGACGGCCTGGGTTCTCTCCACATTCATGGATCGATAGAGCAGGTAGAACCCTTCGATCAGCCCGACGACTGCCAGAAAGGCAATCAGTGAAATAACGATGGTAATTTCATTGATGATCATGGCCGCCCCCTACTCATAAACCCGATCCGGGTCGAAGATGCCTTCATCCAGGGGAATACCCCGCTCCTTGATACGCTGAACCATCATCGGCCGAATCCCGCTGGCCCGAAACTCGCCAAGCACCTTGCCGTTTTCATCCACCCCCAGTCGCTTGAAATAGAAGATTTCCTGCATGTTCACCACGTTCTGCTCCATGCCGGTAATCTCCTGAACGCTAATCACCGCCCGGCGCCCATCGGACAGCCGCTCGGTCTGGATAATGAGATCCAGCGCCGCCGCGATCTGCTGGCGAATCACATTGGGTGCGATGGCCACCCCGGCCATGCCTATCATGTGCTCCAGACGGGAAATGCCGTCACGGGCGGAATTAGCGTGGATGGTGGACAGGGAGCCATCGTGGCCGGTATTCATGGCCTGCAGCATATCCAAGGCCTCTTCACCACGAACCTCCCCGACCACGATACGGTCTGGCCGCATCCGCAAGGCGTTCCTGACCAGGTCTCTGGCGATTACGGCACCCTTGCCCTCAATATTCGGTGGCCGCGTTTCCAGTCGTCCCACATGGGGTTGCTGCAACTGTAGCTCTGCAGAATCCTCAATCGTCAGAATCCGTTCGTTGGCAGGTATGAAACCAGATACCACATTCAGTAATGTGGTTTTACCTGAACCGGTGCCCCCGGATATCAGGATATTGGTTCTGGCCTTGACGGCCGCTTTGATAAAGTCAGCGATCGGCTGGGTGATGGAACGAAAATTCATCAAGTCAGTCACTGTGAGCGGGTCGACCGCAAATTTCCGGATCGACAACAAGGGCCCATCCACCGCAAGAGGTGGAATGATCGCATTCACCCGCGAGCCGTCCATCAAACGGGCATCGACCATCGGGCTGGATTCATCCACTCTGCGCCCCACCGCCCCGGCAATTTTCTGAATGATGCGCATCAGATGATCGTTGCTCTGGAAACGGATGTTGACCTTTTCCAGCACCCCGTGTCGTTCGATGTAGCAGGTATCCGAGGTATTGACCAGAATGTCGGAAATGGAAGGGTCGCGAAGCAGAGGCTCCAGTGGCCCCATGCCCAGCACCTCATTCTCCACATTCTCGATCAGGACGCTTTGTTCATGCTCGTTGAGAACGAAACCGTTCTCATCAATCAGATCGCGCAAGGCAAGCCGGATCTGATTTCTTACCAGCTTGTCTTCCATTTTTTCCATGAGCCTGAGGTCCAGGCGCTCCATCAACAGTGAGTGCACTTTCTTCTGCACCGCACTGAAATCCATGGCACTGTCTTCTCTTTCACTGGCGAACATGGTGAACTCCTTTTTCAATGCCGGCCGATAAGACGCCCCAGCAGGCCGGCCTGCTCCCTCTTGGCTCCGCTGACATCCTCCAGAATTGTTTCTGATATCTGATGAATATCCTTGGTGATACGGCCATGTTTGGCATGCACAACCAGTGGCATGCCGTGATCCTGAGATCCCATGACGGCATCGTAATCATTAGCGATGCGAAGCATGGTCTCTATTTTCAGCGTGTTACTGATTTGCTTGTCGGTAACGGCTGAATGTTTGGAACGATAACGGTTGTCGAGCAGGGTCACCTTGTCATCATCAATGCCTGCTCCATGGAAATAGGACACCAGCAATCTGGCATCACGCAATATGGCCAGGCTGCGCTGAATCACCAGAAATATGCTGTCGCTTTCCTTGAGAACTTCCTCATTCCATTCATTGATGGCCTTGGGAAGATCGAGAATCACCACGTCGAATGTCTGCCTGGCGACTTCGATCAATTTTTTCACATCGGCCGCGCAAACCTTATCCAGTCGGGTTATCTTGCTGGGCGCCGGCAAGGCATAAAGACCAGAGTCATGCCGGCTCATCATGGCACTAAGCATGGTCTTGTCGAGACGGGCCGCCTGTCCTAGCGCGTCCATGACATTGGCTTGCCATTTGACATCCAGATACAGAGAGACACAGCCAAACTGGATATCCAGATCGATCAGCGCCACTTTCAATTCTTCATCCATAGCCGCGATATCACAGGCAACGTTGACTGCCACCGTGGTCGCGCCGCTGCCGGATTTGCTGTTAATGATGGAGACAATTTTTCCTTTTCTGGCTTCCGGGTCTTGAGCCAGCCCGGCCTTGAGCCTTGTCAGTTCTCGTTTCAGGTCGTCCTCGGCCGGGGGAACCGGTATCACATCACGCGCCCCTACCCGCATAAGACGGCGGATGACATCCACGCCGGGGTCATGAAATGCTGCATACACCGGGATATCCTGCAATTCGCTGATCAAGGCCTCGATATACGAGGTATCCTGTCCTTCCTCATCCCCTTCGACGATGAGCGCATGACAGCCAGATTCCTGAACTTTTCCCACCAGGCTGCCATTAAGCGAAAACGGCAGAGCAACAAAACCGGCCTTGAGACCAGTCACGATCTGGCCAAACTGAGCCTTGGTGGTCTCGTTCCGATAGATCAGTCCGATAATCAAGCCTGTAGTCATCCTTTTCCCCTCTGCATCCCTAGGGTGTATTGAGATCTTCACTCACCCGTGTGCTGGCAAAATCGGGCAACGTCAGCACCGGGTCGATCCCGATCAGACCGGGAAGGACCAGTGCATACTGTTGGCCGACAATCGATACCGTCACCTCCCTGACCGGGCGAGGATTCCCGGAAAACCCCGTTGAGGAACAGCCATAACGAACCGTGACATTGGCTGGCGCCAAGTCAGCGTAGAGCGCATTCATTTCGCCCATGAGGTTAGTGCAGTTAGCGCTATCGCACGTCACGACCACTTGATTGACACTCGAGCAATCCAGTGAAGAGATGTCTGTTACCGGATCGTTGACAATGGCATAACGCGCACCCGAACGTGTGGCATCTACCGCTCTGGTCCAGGTAAAAATCACCAGAGCCAGTTCGATAATGGCAAAAATAAGAAGCAGAAAAAGCGGCAGGGTCAGGGCCATTTCCACCATGGCAGCGCCCTTCTCCCGGTTGCGTGATAAGCGATTATTCACCATGGTAACGTTCCTCCACGGCAGCACTCAGGGTAATTGGCCCCAGATCCAGGAAAGGCACAATGGTGTCGCCAAAGATAGCGTTGAAATCCACCGACGCGGCCGAAGTAATGACACAGGCGTTGCCTCCACCTGTCACCGCACGCTGCTCAATGGTGAAACTCACATCACTGGCGTCCAGATCCGGTAGCAAAGCCGGGCCG
Organism: Pseudomonadota bacterium; assembly: GCA_036230225.1. GTDB lineage: Bacteria > Pseudomonadota > Gammaproteobacteria > Pseudomonadales > Alcanivoracaceae > Alcanivorax. The sequence goes on from JAZAJX010000078.1 coordinate 14,854, forward strand.
CTACCCGCCTGATTACCAAAGGCCACGAGATTCGCTGCATTGGCAATGGACGCTGCCCAGTTCGCTCCCTGGCTACAATCCGCATTGATACTCTGGGAAGAACGGCTCATGTACCTGGCACCCGACGCTACCGCCTTGCTGAGCGTATTCTGCTGGTAAACCGCTCGCCCCATTTCGGTAATGCCGAACACCAATACGATCATCAAAGGCAGCAGAATGGCGAACTCCACCATCGCAGCCCCCTTCTGATCCGCAGGACGCTTATTCATACAGTTGAATCTGCACATGGTAGTTATCGTCCGTTTCCTGAGCCCACCCGATAAATTCACCATAGAAGGTCACATCCGGCGGCCCTTCAGCCGGCTTCACCAGAAACATTCTCGCGAAACCATCCCTGGGAAATACCACACCGCTCTTCTTGCCGCCGGTAATCCCCAGCGCTTCGCAGCTGAGCACGGCCATATTCATCACCCGCCGGGATTGCGGGCCAGCAGTATCCGCCGGCTGGCCCGCAGGAGGGATCGTGTTGGCTATTTCATACTGATACACCTCATAGCGCGTCGGCCGGCTCACATTGCTCCAGCCGTTGGGGGCCGGCGTGCCATGGTTGGTCGCCCAGTAGGAATCAAAATCCCAGTCTCCTGCACCCACCCTGCTATCCACCGGATCACTGCTCGCATCCAGCGGATAGGGCACAACATTGGGTGCCGGCGGCCAGTCGCTGTCATAACTCTGGAAAGGGTTGGGGCCATCGTAGATCCCGAAACGGGTATTCCAGGCCGCGCGGGTCTTGGCGGTCATGGACCCCGTCTGGGTGGTAAAGGTGGCCGGGTTACAGCCGATATTCCCTTCATTGGCAATAAAGAGAGAGACATCTGTCGCACCGGGACCGGCATTGGGGGGCTGCAGGAAACCGAAATTGCCGCTGCTCCACTGATTAGACCCTTGCTGACGCATCTCGAGGTGGGCCCCGACTTCCATTTCTTCGCTGAAATGGGAGCCCTCGGATTCCCAGGGATCACACATGGCCATGGGAGGATAATTGCAGGTGAAGAAGTTTCTCCCCGCCAGGGCATCCGTGACCGCCGTGGCGGTGTCTGCGGTATCAATGCCTATCGCACCGAGCACAGGCAAGAAGATGAGATCAGACGTAAATCGGTCACCGTCTCCCACCAGAGCAGGATCCAGAGTCACTCTGACGTAATGCGCATCCACATCCGAGGTGGCCGCATATTTGCCGGCTTCCACCAGAGCACCACTACAGAAGCTGCTGAACCCCGGATCTGACGGGGAAACATCCGTCTCGCTGCCAACAACACAGAAAAATTCAAACGCCCCATCAGGAAGCCCCGTCGCGCCCAACAATTCCGTCACCCGGGCGAAACGGGCATCATGCTCGAGCAAATCCCTTGCGGCGGCTCGGGCCCGATCCCGGGCATTGTTATCCGAGTTCAACTCCGCGGCGGCAGCCAGCGCGGCGGCATCCGCCGCATTCTGCATATCCGTTCGCATCATCAGGACACGTCCGACATCAATGGCAAGAGCCGCAATACCGATCAGGATCACGATCAGTAAAGCCATCATCACCATGTAGGCGCCACGCTGCTGCCTTTTCATCGCTATCACCCTACCCGGTCAGTCGGAGATATCTTCAACAATCCGCCCTTCTTCCACTTTGCCGTCGTCCTTCAGGAAGCGCTCATAGCCCGCATCCAATTTTCCGCCATGGGTACTTATCACCGGGTGATCCTTGTAACGGGCATCCGGATTAATCACTTGCACCTCCGCGTTATGGTTAACGCTGTAACCATAATCCGGTCGGAGAGATTCCCTGGCACAAGCACCCAGCATTACCATCAGCATTACCAACAGAAACTTATTCATGGCTGGCCACCTCCCTGATCTGATGTCCGAATTCACCGTGCAGACCACCACGGCCTGACGTGTCTTTCGCGCCGCTCTTTTCAGGCTTGTCGGCATTACGGTTCTTCGTTGGTTTATGCTCGAGGAATCCCATCAGATATTGATCAATATCGCTGGGGGGAATGAACACATCCGTGGGCATGGCGTATTGATCCACTCGCTTCGGCGTGACCAGCCGGGGAGTGACGATCACTACCAGCTCGCTCTCGTTACGCTTGAATTCCGAGGAGCGGAACAAGGCTCCCAGCACCGGAATACTGCCCAGCCCCGGGACCTGATTAATCACGTTGTTCAGGTCGTCCTGGATGAGACCGGCGATGGCAAATGCCTGGCCGTCCGCCATTTCCACTGTGGTACCAGTACGACGGGTCACGAATCCCGGGATGTTGAAGCCCGATGCCTGGAAGCCGTTTGCCGGATCGATGGCCGACACTTCCGCATTCAGCTTGATATTGATGCTGTTGTCGGAAAGCACGGTGGGTACAAATTTCAGCCCCACGCCAAATTCCTTGAACTCGACGGTGATTGTCACATTGCCTTCATCGGCATCCTGGGCGACAGGAATAGGCACTTCCCCACCGGCCAGAAAATTGGCTTCCTGACCAGACAGGGCGGTGAGATTTGGCTTGGCTAGCACCTTGGCCAACCCCTCCCTCTCCAATGCTTCGAGCTGAACGCCAATTCCGTTATAACCAAATATCGTTGATGCAGGATCGACGAAAATGGATGACAAGAAAGGTGAGTTGTTTGGTGCTATACCGGTAATAGTGCTCAGAATTTTTGCACCATCTTCATTGAATGCATTCAGGCTGACGCCCAACTCCTGTAGTGACGTTCTCTTGATCTCGGCGACCCGAACTTCCAACATCACCTGGGTACCGCCACCCACCTCGAGCATATTCACCACCTTGTCATGTGGCGCAAAACTTCGGGCAACGGACAACGCCTGCTCCATGGCCATGACACTGGACACCTTGCCGGACAGTATGACCTGGTCATTGGAACCACGAATTTCCAGCCCTTCTTCTTCGGGCATCAACTCATAGATACGCCGCTTCATCTGCGACATGTCGTAGCCGACAATGACGTCCATCAATGCCACCAGATTGCGATTCTTGTCACGGAACGCCAAGTTGGTATGACCTGGTTTCATCCCCAGGATCAACACATGCCGTGACGAAAGCAGTTTGATATCAGCAATATCCGGATTACCGATCACCACCTGGTCCAGCGGTGAGGGGGAATAAATCATCTGTGACTTGCCCAGTGACAACGACAATTCCTCCTTCTGCAAACCATCGCTGAACTGAAGCTCATAGCCTTCGGTGGCATAGCCCGTCGCTACCATTGCCAACAAGGCGAGCAACAAACCCTGGCGCCACACTGACAACCCTGTTTCTGTCTGCATTTCCATTCTCCTTCCTCCCTGGAATCCTATTGCGCACCGGCGGGGCGGGTTTGCTGGCGCACTTCACCTTCCTTCACGGTCTGGCTCTCTACCTCAAGACCACGAATCACTTCCACCTGGGGTTTTGGCGGAGCACGGCGAACACGGCGAACCACTTTGGTTTCCCGAGCCGGCTCCTCGGTGAGCAGATCCTTGTAGGTCACCAGTTCGGTTTCGACGATAGAGGCATCAAACTCGTTTCTGAGTATCAGATTGAGGTCGCCGGTCTTGGCAGCCAGGACAATGCGTTGTGCATCGAAGGGCGCCACCAGAATCGTGATGGCATTGACCACCTTCGGCTCGGTATCGGTTTCGCTGGAGCGCTGGTCAATTCCCAGTACCTTGGCATTCTGCAAAATGACTCGATTCACGGGATTCTTGTCAGAACGACCAAACGTGGTGGTGTGCAATACATCCACATAGTCACCCGGCATCACAAAACCGCCGACGCCCTTGATCTCATTGACCGCCAGGGTCACCGCGCGCTTGTCTTCCGGAATCTTGGCGGGCAACCCTCCGCGGGCGCCATAGGGGGATAACTTGTACTTCAGGACCGGCTCCCCCTTGCGCGCTTCGGTCAGGATGAGGGGCGGTTTGTCCTGCAGGAGCGCAGACTTGGTGCGGAAGGCGCCCTCGGGCACGCTGGACTCCGGCCAGTCCACAACCTCGAGCAACACCTCATCCAGGCGTGTGCCGCTGTTGAGATCGGTGGCTGCCACCACCACCGGCACAGTAGCAATGGTGCGCATATCCGTTCGGCTGCTTACCTCGCGCTGGAGAAACTGGTTGACCAGATAGACTGTCAATCCACCCAGAATAATGGCCACCAGCAGAATCAATAGCGGTCGCAACTGCATGAGGAATCTCCTTTTCCGTCCCTTCCCGTATCACCAGGGCACAATCACGGCAGCGGTGATACACCTGTCACTGTCAGTACCGCTCCGGCAGCAATGGCTACCGCATACGGCAGTTTCGCCTGTTGAGGCGCTTCCGCCATTGCATCGGCAGACGCCCCCCTTACAGCGGCGTAAAGTCGTTGGCCTGTCTGTTTCAAAGACCCTTTCAGAAGAATGGCGATCAGTGCCAGGACCAGCCCACACAACGCCGTGTTCAGCAGCAGCGCCGGCACCAGTGGCAACCCCGCCACCATGGCTACCAACGCCAGCAGTTTCACATCGCCCGCACCCAACCAACCGAGAAACCAGAAGAGAATGGTGGCAACCAGCGTGACGAGGGCCGCCACCAGATGCAGCGGGACGCCAGCCGCACCTTGTGTAAGAAAAAGCGTTATAGGAATAACCAGAATAAAGAGGGCCAGCAGACGATTGGGGATTCGTCTCTCAGTAATGTCGTAATACACCGCCGGCATCACCAGGGATAAGATAAGCACCAGGGATATCATGGTCTGGGCTCCACCCTGCCCGCCTCGCGGCGGGCAGGAAGGATCGTGGCCAAATCAGCCTGCAGGATTATTGGCTTTATTCAGCTCAGTGTTGACCGTGCTGAACGAGGTATTCACCTCCTGCCCGATCAGGACGATCGTCGCAATGGCGACCACGGAAATCAGAGCAACCAGAATTGCATATTCCACCATGGTGGCTCCGTCTTCTTCTTTGATGAATTGCATAAACAGCTGTTTCATGACTTTGTCCTCCAGACATCACGCTTTCCTTTTGAGAGCCGCCTGTAAAATATTCCAGCTTTGCAAAGCTGGTCACATAAACAATGCGGACATACATCATTTGGCGCTTGAAAAACGGACAAAGGTATTTATTTTCTGTTCAGAGAATTAACGTTTCTGTAACGGCGATGACTTAAAATTTTCGAATACCATTCATAAATAATTTTTTCCCCTGTGTTATCAAGTTGATATCACATACCTTATTTGGGTTATTGCTGTAGAAATAGCGCAACCCATTGAATTTATTTGGCAATCGGTATTGTTAATTTAATACTTTGGTTGTAAGCGATATCGTAACTACGGAAATTTGCACTCATTTCGAACAACATTCCCTGCATTAAAAAGGCGCGTTTTTATAGCGCAGCAGACTGAAAACGTTTTCTTTTTTTCCTCCCATTCAACACGCCCTCGTCCTGCCACCGTGTTTTTGACAAAAAGCCCCCCTGGAGCGACCTCAAAAAAACCATAAATTGCCCCAAAGTGTCCTGTTCAGTACCATTTCTTTTACATTCAATCGGCCCACACCTATGCATCAGCCTCTCAGCCAGCGTGGACAAAAACGCCGCCAGGCACTGCTCGTTGCTACCACCGACACCTTTCTGCGGCACGGCTACGATGGCACGACTCTGGATTTGATCATTGCCCGGGCCGGAGGCTCCCGTCGCAGCCTGTATGACTATTTTGGCGATAAACAGGGTCTCTTCAGCGCCGTCATCAGGCACCATGCCGACAAACTGGTCGAGGAAATCCGCGCCATTGATGTGACTGCCATGTCCGCTCGGGAGGGCCTGACACTGCTGGCGAAAAACTTTGTCTTTGCCTTGCTGGAACCGGTCAACCTGGAGCTGTACCGGCTGCTGATCAGCCAGTCCCCCGCCTTTCCCGAACTGGGACGGACCGTCTACCAGGCCGGCCCGGAACTACTGCTGAGCGATCTGGAGCGCTACTTGACCCACCTGCAGCGGCAAGGCCAGCTGCCCGGCTCACTCCCTGGCCCTCATACCGCCCGCCAGTTTCTGGGCATGGTAAAAGCGGAATTCCAGCTCTGCGCCCTGCTGGCCCCGGAGCAGCTCCCCGACAAAAGAGCGATCAGCGCACATATTCAAGATTGCGTCACTTTTTTGTTAGACAGCCGCTGATCCCTTCATTGGCACCGCCCATCGCCCCGGTATACATTGTAAATAGCAGTCACTCTGGCCTTGGGGGCTAAGATGGCAAGTGACGATCTGTGACGGGGCTCGCAATATGAATAAGTTTTCACTGGTGCTATTGGCCATATTTCTGCCAATAGCCGCCAGCTATGGTGATACACCTGAAGCGACATTCCTGCGCCAGGTTTACGCCAACGGCGGGCAGACGCTTTACTGCCAAGCCACCTTCAAGCCGGGAGACCGGGTTTCTGTGGAACATATTTATGATGAACGCAGGCTGGCCCAGCACTTCGGCTGCCGCACCAGCCGGCTGTGTATGAGCAATGAGGCTTTCGTGCGGATATCCAGCGACCGACATAGCCTCTTTCCGGTCACCCGTCGCGCCGAGCTGGATCGGCGCCGGACCCTGTTCGGCGATTTGCCGGCGAATACGGCTACCGATGAGGAGTGTGGCTACAAACAATCCTTCCAGGTGTTTGAGCCGCCGCAGAGTGCCAAGGGGAATGTGGCCCGCGCCATGCTGTACCTTCACGAGCGTTACCAGGTTCCGCTACTCGGCACCCTGGAAATGTATCAACGCTGGCACCGGGAGGACCCGGTCGACGATGAAGAGCGCCGGCGAAACAATGTCATCGAGCAATATCAGGGCAACCGCAATCTCTTTATTGACGAACCCGACCGCGCCAACGCCCTGCAAGGCAGTTCACCACTGAATATGCAGTTTCCATAAACAGCGACAAGCTCCAACACTTAAGCAGGCGGTTGGAGCACTGCAATGCCGGGGCCCGCGCTGAACGTCTCACACAAAAAAACCGCACCCGAAAGGGTAGCGGTTTTTTCGTAGCTCGTAGCTCGTAGCTCGTAGCTCGTAGCTCGTAGCTCGTAGCTCGTAGCTCGTAGCTCGTAGCTCGTAGCTCGTAGCTCGTAGCTATTTAGAACAACTCGCCATCCAGGCTCATCATGGTGTCGGCACCACTCTTGATCTGAACGAACAGAGCCTGCGCCTTGGGCAGAACCCGCTGGAAGTAGTACTGACAGGTGACGCGCTTGGCCTTGGCAAAGTCGTCATCACGCCCTTCAGTGGCCGCCAGCATCTGTGCCCACAACCAGGCGTACAGCACGTAACCAAACAGGTCCAGATACTCCACGGCACCGGCGCTGATGGCATCCGGGTTGTCACCCGCCTGGGCCAGCAATTCATCGGTGGCATCTTTCAGCAGCGCCAGCGCCGCCTGCAGCTCCCCCTTGATGGAGTCCAGCTGCGCGTTACCGCTGTTTTCCTCGACCCATGCCTGAGCATCAGCGAGGAACGCGGCCACAGACTTGCCGCCATTACGGGCCACTTTACGGCCCGCCAGGTCCAGTGCCTGAATCCCGTTGGTGCCTTCATAGATCTGGGAGATCCGGCAGTCGCGCACGAATTGCTCCATGCCCCACTCGCGGATGTAACCATGACCGCCGAATACCTGCTGACCGGTGATGGTGGTCTCCAGACCACGGTCGGTAAAGAAGGCTTTGGCCACCGGGGTCAGCAGCGCCACCCGGTCTTCTGCTTTCTTCTTGGCCGCCGCGTCTTCACTGAACTTGGCGGTATCCAGCTGCATGCCCACGTAGGCAGCCAGAGCACGGCCCCCCTCGTTGATGGCACGCATGTTCATCAGCATCCGACGCACATCGCCATGCACGATAATCGGATCAGCCGGACCATTGGGATTCTTCGCGCCGGTGGCGCTACGGCCCTGCAGACGCTCGCGGGCATAATCCACGGCACTCTGGTAGCTCACTTCCCCCAGACCCAGGCCCTGCAGGCCGATGGACAGGCGCTCGTAGTTCATCATGGTGAACATGCAGGCCAGGCCCTGATTGGGTTCACCGATGATCCAGCCCTTGGCACCGTCGAAGTTCATCACACAGGTGGCGGAGCCCTTGATGCCCATCTTGTGCTCGATGGAGCCACAGGTCGCGCCATTGCGCTCACCCGGGTTGTTGTCCGCATCGGGGAGGAACTTGGGCACCAGGAACAGGGAAATCCCCTTGGAGCCGGCCGGCGCATCCGGCAGCTTGGCCAGCACCAGATGGATATGGTTGCCGGTCATGTCGTGCTCACCGCCGGTGATGAAAATCTTGGTGCCGGTGATGTTGAAGGAACCGTCATCGTTGGGCTCGGCCTTGGTACGCAGAATACCCAGGTCGGTGCCGGAATGGGGCTCGGTCAGGCACATGGTGCCGCTCCATTCACCGCTGTAAAGCTTAGGCAGGTACTGTTCTTTCAGTTCCTGGCTGGCGTGGGCGTCGATGGCCAGGCAAGCCCCACTGGTCAGTGCGGGGTACAGCGCAAAGGAAGAGCAGGCGCTGTGCATCATTTCCTCGAACAGCACCGCCAGGGATTTGGGCATGCCCTGACCCCCGAATTCCGGATTCCCGGAAAACGCGCTCCAGCCGTTCTCAGCAAAGGTCTGGAAGGCTTCCTTGAAGCCGTCCGGGGTGGTCACGTCGCCGTCATTCCAGGTACAACCCTGCTCGTCACCGTTGCGGTTCAACGGAAACAGCAGGCCTTCGGTCATTTTGCCTGCTTCTTCCAGAATGGCGTCAGACAGGTCGCGGGTCACCTCGGCGGTGGCAGGCATGGACGCCCACAGTTGGTCCGCTTTGAACACATCGTTGAGAACAAAACGCATGTCCTCGAGGGGCGCTTTATAGGTCGCCATTTGCACATCTCCCGAAAATTGGCAGGGCGCAAATTTTAGGCAGGCAGGGCCTCAGGTAACAGGGTTATTTGTGACCCGCCGTTCATGGACAGGCAGGGTGAAAGTCGCCGGGCGGCTTATTCCACAGGCTCAGGCCGTCGCCACATCCACAACAGCACCACACAGAGGCACACCGGCACACCGATCTTGACAGCGTTCGGGGCCGACGAGAGACAGATCAGGGCAATGCTGATCAACATCATGGTGGAGGCCGCACACTTGGCACGGCGGGGAATGGCACGCTGCTCTCGCCATTGCCGGATATGGCCGCCATGGCGGGGGTGATGCACCAGCCAATGCTCCAGCTGCGGCCAGCCGTGGCCCCCGGCCCAGGCCGCCAGCAACAGGAATACCACCGTGGGCATCCCCGGGACCACCACACCGACCATTCCCAGCACAACGCAGAGGATGGCCAGTGAACGCCAGCAAAGAATCCTGACCGTTTCCATCACTCCCCCTCCTTGGCACCGCTCAGAGAGTCATTACAGCATGCCCGATTTCACGGGAATAAAGAAACCCGCCAGACGGCGGGTTTTGCGGGTCAGTCGAGCCCCATGGCCAGGGGCGCGCCTTCTGCCGCCTCTCCATCCTCCGTCGGCACAGTCGGAGACAGGACTTTCAGGCGCTCTTGCAGCTCCCGCGATGTCACCGGCTGGCCGTTCAGGTACAGCTCCCCGCCACTGGCGCGAATGGCACTGTGCCAACGCCCCTCCTGACGGCGCACCAGGCCCTGACTGGCCAGGGCGGTCAGTTTGCCGGCAAAGGGCGGCGGCACCAGGGAGTCTCGCAGGTCGACCCGAACCTGAAGATCCAGCATCTGCTGAAGCGTCTCTTCATTAAGGGTCGACAACGCCTGCGCGGGCAGATTCTCGCCCTTCAGTCCCAGGTAACGGGCCTTGCTGTCCAGGGTCAGCTGCCGCTCCCCCTGATAGTCCATCAGCATCTGTAGCGCCAACTCACTGTCGCCAGGGTGGAGCAGTTGCTCGGCGACCACTGTCATCATATCCGCCGCCAGGGTCTGGACACGGGCAATCTGTTGCGCCTGATCCGTGTTGTCACCCGCCAGGGCCCCCATCAGCATGCCCGCCTGGATCTCATCCAGCTCCCGGTTCAGGGCGTGCACTTTCACTAATGCCTGCTTGTCGAGCCCGGTGTAGTCGATACCCAGATAGGCACTGTCCATGGGCAACGGCACCATGGGGCCGCTGACATTCTCCAGCCACAAACCGCTCTTGCCGCTCAGGGTCTCACCCTGGTCCTGGCTGGAACCCTGCAGGATCAGATCAAAGGCCAGCACGGGCAACCCGTTCTGGAACCCGCGCAGCCCCCTACCGGTAAGGTTGATGTCTGTCAGCGGCAATTCCCCACCCAGCATGGCAACGATGTCCACCGCGCCAGTGAGTGACTCCACCGCAAAGCCCATCTTCGCTGAGGTCACGTCCAATCCTTTCAGGGACAGGTAACTGTTCACCGGGTAGGCATCCTCCGACGGCCGCACCACATCCAGCTGCAGCTGTTCCAGCACAACCTTGCCCATGGGCGAGTCCAGGTTCACCGGCGACACCGCCACCTTCACGGCCAGACTGCCATCAAAACCATAGCGACTGTAGCCGGTAATCGGTGGGCGTCCCTGAAAAATCTCTTGCACCATGGCCATGGTCTGTGGCGGCAGCGCGCTCAGATCCAGCACTTCCTCAGTGGCCGCAATGCCGACAAAGGGGCCCTGTTGCGTCCATGCCAACGGACCATGGTGAATGGTACTCTCCGAGCAGAGCTGACCGGACAACGGCCCGATCCTCTCATCCGCAGCCAGGTCCCCCTGAATCACCAGGCACGTTACCGCGCGCGAACGGAACAGACCGCGGTCATACCGACGCACGTCGAAGATCACATCGCGTTGCCCCGGAATCAGCTCCAGATCCGCGATCCCCTCACGAACCCGTGCTTCCGCGCGCATGCCCACATAAAACGTGGCCCCCAGCCACGCAACAACCAGCACCAGAATCAGTGCCACTACTTTCTTCATGGGTATCCCCCTCTTCCCTGTTACCCGTTTCATTGTTTTTCGCGCGAACCACTATAACGGAAAAAACCGTGCCGTTACGGTGCCAGCGCCATTTCCTGTCAGGCCGTTGCCCGGACATAAAAAAAGCCCGCCGTTTCAGGGCGGGCTTTTTCAGGCGAGAGCGCCGGATCAGAATGCGAAGTGCTCGGCATCCAGATCCATCAGGCAGTCCAGACCGCCTTCAATGGCACCCTTGTGACCGGCTACACGGGGCAGGATACGCTTGAAGTAGAACTTCGCGGTGCTGATCTTGGCCTTGTAGAAGTCCTCGTCACCGGCACCGGATTCCAGCGCAGCGTGCGCCACGGCCGCCATGCGGGCCCACAGGTAAGCCAGGGTCACATAACCGGAGTACATCAGGTAATCCACGGACGCGGCACCGACATAATCCGGGTTCTGCATGGCCTGCATACCGATCGCCTGGGTCAACTCACCCCATTCCTTGTTGTAACCGGCCAGCGGCTCCAGCAATTCTTTCAGGTCGGCATTGTCGGCGTTGGCTTCGCAGAACTTGTGCACGATCTTGGTGAAGTTACGCAGGGCCTGACCCTGGGTCATCATCACCTTGCGGCCCAGCAGGTCCAGCGCCTGGATACCGGTGGTGCCTTCGTACAGGGTGGAGATACGCGCGTCACGCACGTTCTGCTCCATGCCCCACTCACGGATAAAGCCGTGGCCACCGTAGATCTGTACGCCATGGTTGGCCGCTTCCAGACCGGCTTCGGTGACGAACGCCTTGGCGATGGGAGTCAGCAGCGCCATCAGGTCGTCGGCTTCCTTGCGGGCCGCTTCGTCCTTCTCCAGCTTCACCTTGTCACCCAGCTGGGCACACAGGTAGACCAGCGCACGGCCACCCTCGGCGAACGCCTTGGAGGTGAGCAGCATGCGACGCACATCCGGATGCACGATGATCGGATCCGCCGGACCCTCCGGGTTTTTCGGGCCGGACAGGCTGCGCATGGCCAGGCGCTCTTTGGCGTAGGTCAGGCCACCCTGGAAACCCAGCTCTGCATGGGCAACGCCCTGGATGGCAGTCCCCAGGCGAGCAAAGTTCATGAAGGTGAACATGCAGTTCAGGCCCTTGTTCTCCGGCCCGATCAGGAAGCCCTTGGCACCGTCGAAGTTCATCACACAGGTCGCGGAGGCTTTGATACCCATCTTGTGTTCGATGGAACCACAGGTCACGGTGTTGCGCTCACCCACACCGCCGTTACCGTCGGTGAGGAATTTGGGCACGATGAACAGGGAAATACCCTTGGTGCCTTTCGGCGCGTCAGGCAGGCGGGCCAGCACGATGTGGACAATGTTCTCGGCCATGTCGTGCTCACCGGCGGAGATGAAGATCTTGGTGCCGGTGATGTTGTAAGAACCGTCCGCGTTGGGCTCGGCCTTGGTTTTCAGGATACCCAGGTCGGAACCACAATGCGGCTCGGTCAGACACATGGTCCCGGTCCACTCGCCGCTGGTCAGCTTGGGCAGGTAGGACTGCTTTTGCTCGTCGGTACCGTGCTCTTCGATGGTCGCTACTGCACCGTGGGACAGGCCCGGGTACATGCTCCAGGACCAGTTGGCGGTACCGGTCATTTCGCTGATGGCAATACCGGCAGAGCCGGGGAGGCCCTGGCCACCGAATTCCGGGTCGCCGCCCATGGCCGGCCAGCCGCCTTCCACATACTTGGCGTAGGCTTCCTTGAAACCTTTCGGCGTGGTCACCACGCCGTTATCAAAGCCACAGCCTTCCTCGTCACCGGAGCGGTTCAGGGGAGCCAGCTCGTTTTCAGAAAACTTGGCGCCTTCTTCCAGAAACGCATTCAGCAGTTCACTGTTGATGTCTTCCAGACCCAGGCTCTGGTAATGAGCATCCAGGTCCAGCACTTCATTCAGGACAAAGCGCATGTCGCGCAGGGGAGCCTTGTAATCCGGCATCTCAAATCTCCCTAAAAACAATCGGTGAAAATGAGGCGGGCCGCGGCTCGCCACGTGTGGGAGCGTCTGCATCGCTCCATTTGGGACGCTAATCTTAGGTCAGGCTTCCAGCCCCCCTCTACCCCTATTTGTGACCCGCGAGTCAAACAAGCGTTTGAAACTTGCGTTTGGCATCATAGAGTCCTGTTTTAACAGTCATTTTGCAAATAATGGCAAGAGTTGCGGGGGCAACCTCTCCCCTGCCGTGGACATTGGGTATACTCGCCAGACCACAGTAAAGGATGGTGAAAATGATTGATCCCAACCTGCTCGACATTCTCGTTTGTCCGGTCAGCAAGGCGCCTCTGATCTACGATGACAAGGCGGGTGAACTGAAGTGCAAGGCCAGCGGCCTGGCCTACCCGGTACGCGATGGCATTCCTGTCATGCTGGAGGAGCAGGCTCGCCCTTTAAGCGATGAGGAACTTGGCAGCCTCTGACCTCAAGCCCCGGCAACACAAAAGGATCGCTGCATGTATAAAGCCCTGATGCTGACCCTGTCACTCGTCAGTGCCCCCCTCCTTGCTGAAGACACGCAACCCGCTCCCCAGCGGGAGCAAGAGCAGGAATCGCCGGCGGCGCAGGATGACACGGCGCCGGTTCCCGATGCCCCGCCCACCGAATTGACCCCGACCCAGAAACAGAATGACTGTTTGCTCCGCAGTGCCCAGACCGCCCACGACCAGGTGACCCTGGAAGAATTGCGCGGCTGGTGCCAGAACGGTGAAGCCCTACCCGGGGAGAGCACCAATGAGGATGCTCTGCGCGCAAGGCTGGCACTGGAAAATACCACTCGCGGCAACCCGTTCGTGATTACCCCGCACCGGCGCAATTACCTGATGCCCTATAGCTACTGGTCCAACCGTCAGTGGAATGACCCGGACAAGGATGATCGTGATCTGCAGCCCAACGAGGTGAAGTTCCAGCTATCCCTGAAAGCACCGATCAAGGAAAACATCGTTGATGATGTCACCCTGTGGATGGCCTTTACTGGAACCTTCTTCTGGCAGGCTTACAACAGCGACATTTCGGCCCCGTTCCGGGAAACCAATTACGAGCCGGAAATTTTCATTTCCAAGCCGGTGGACTGGCAGATTGGTCCGCTGGATTCCGAATTGCTGGTCGCCGGGTTCAATCACCAATCCAATGGCCGGGATGTGCCGGTATCACGGAGCTGGAACCGGGTCTTCATGAATTACATCTTCAAAACCGGTGACTACTACTGGTCCATCAAGCCCTGGTATCGAATTCCCGAGGATGAGAAGGACGACCCACTGGATACCTCCGGGGATGACAACCCGGATATCGAAAAGTATATGGGTAATTTCGAGCTGGAGGTCTCCTATCCGTTCCGTAACCATGTTCTGGAACTCATGGTGCGTAACAATCTGCGCTCGGATAACAAGGGAGCAGGACGGATCAACTATTCCTTCCCGCTCAGCAAGCGGTTCAAGGGGTTGGTACAAATATTCAGCGGTTATGGCGATTCATTGATTAATTATGATGACTACGAAAATCGCTTCAGCTTCGGGATTCTGCTAACGGATTCGTTGTAAAGCAGTTCAAAGTGGAAAAGCGCGGGCTAACTACCAGGCAAGCCAAGCCCGCGCATATCTTGTCTTATGCCCTATCGGGCACGCAATCGAAACCCACACCCTAACCGGTGCGACGCGGATGAAGCGTTTGCCGGTTGGCATCTGAAATCTCCCGCGTTTCAACTTTATACTTTTAACTTGTTCCTCATATCTTGCCCACCAGATTAATGAACGCCCCCTGGTGGTCATAATCCAGATCCGTCAGATCATCCGAGAAATCACTGAAGTTATACCCTACCCCGAATTTCACGTTGTCATTGATGTGGCGGTAAAGCGCAGCCAGAGCGCCGCTGCGCTGGTCCTGCGCATCGGGCAGATCCAGCAACCGGGCTTCAACGGTGGCATCCCAGTGACGAATCACATGCCAGTCGGCACGCAGAATGTAGAGACTGGCCCGGCTGTCGAAGAACTCCGGATCCGCCCGGTCCTGGCTGACCTGACCCAACCGGTAGGCATACTTGCCGCCCACACTCCAGCGCCGGGTCAGATCATAAATGGCATCCACAGAGAGAATATGGCTCTTCTGGATAAACTCCGCTGCCGTGTTATTCAACGTCACCTGACCGGCTGAGGGCATATTGTAGAAATAGGTGTATTTGGCCAGCACATTGAGGCGGTCATGATAGACCGGGCGGTACCCGTAGCCCATGACTGCCTCGATAAAGCTGCCATCGTACAGTTCCCCCAGTGAGCTCTGGCTGTCGGAATAATTGAGTTTCCCCACCAGCCGCCAGTCCGGCGTGAACTGGTATTTCAGGCTGTTCTTGGTCAGCCAGGTCTTGCGCTCCGACGTGCTCAGATTCAACGCTTCCGTCTTGTCGATGCGATACTCCAGTACGCTGGCGAATTTCACCGCGTCGTAGGCGTAACCGACTTTCACTCCCGCCGCTCGCCGTTCCAGTTCGGCACCGGTCTCACGATCACTCAGGGTGCCGAAATCCAGGCTGCCGCCATAATTCCAGCGGTCATTGGGTGCGATATCGATACCGGTGGCATGAGTCAGACCGGTGGGCACATCGCCATGGGTGTAGCGTTCTTCCAGATAGACGCTGGTGGTATCCGAATAGCGGGTCTTGAAACCGGAACTCAGGTTACCCCGACGGGAACGGACCCCGTTATCGCTACGCTCGTTTTCCAGTGCATAGTTCAGGTAAACGTTACTGCGATCTGACACCAGATATTCCGTTCCGACACGGGCACCCACCCCCATATCTCCGGTCGACAATTCACCATCACTGCGCAGGCGATCGGTAAAGCGCCAGGCCCCCCCCGCTCCCACGCGGCCATTGTCTTCCTGGTTACCGTTACTTTCCGCCGTGCTCTGGGCAAACCCGTAAGCGGACCAACGCGCACCGGAGTCATAATCACCGCGGACCACCACATCCGTGCGTTCACCTTCCACCTGGGTGAGCGGCACCAGGGTAGAATTATCCTCACGGTTTTCCTGACGCACACCTGCGCTGACCTTCCACTGCTCATTGAGGCGATGGCCCACATTCAGCTCCGCCGCTTCGATTTTCAGGCCTTGTTCCTGCTCGCTGCTGTCTACCTTGGCGGTCACATCCGTGGAACGGGTCACCGGCACCGACAAGGTCCCGCCGATCTGCTCGGTTTCCTTGGCGGTTATCACGCCCGGCGCGGAGTAACCCGCTTCCACTTTCTGCTGGTACACGGTGGCAGTACCATCCACGGATTCGGACCATACATCCCGGAAGCCCACGCTGGCATCGAAACGGGTAGCATCCGCCTCAATATCATCTTCTTGGCCCGGTGCTGCACCGTTGCTGACCCCGGCAAAATTGAAGCCGCCATCGCTGGACAGGAAGGTGGAATTATCCGACCCCTCGCTGCCGGCCAGTTCGGCCTTGAACCAGGTACGGGCACTTTTGCGCAGGGTCAGATCCACCGCCTGCAGGTCACTGTTACCCTCTTCTTCGCTGTTGCTGCCGGTAAGCCCGATCTTCACATGATCGCCCGCCCAGTAATGCAGACGCCCGCCCTGGGAAAGATTGCTGATCTCCTCGAAGCTGGTGGCATACTCGTAGCGAGCCACCAGGTAGACCTCGTTGCCACCACTGGTATCGGTGGATACCAGCAGTTCATCCGCCGCACTGGCAGACAGGGGCTCGGAAAGCAGAATACGGCCTTGCAGGTAGTCGATATCGTAATCCAGTGCCGGCACCAGATTCTTCACTGCCAGCACCATGCCCGACACCTTGTCACGGACCTCGATACGCACCCGGTCCGACCCTTCCAGCACGTCCAGATGACGCAGGTAGTAGAGCGAGCCGCCGGTACCACGGAACTCATCCCGGCCCGGAATGGTGCCGGGGTCAGCCACAAAGCCATCGAACAGGAAGCGCTTTTCACCAAAGCTGGTGACAGCATCGGACTGGAAATGCAGATTGCCGCCGTAAAGGCTGCGATCAATATGAGCCAGTGAATTGTCCGTGTAGCTGGTACGGAAGTTACCCCACAACCCGTAGTTGTCCCGTTTCTGCAGTTTCAGATAGAACTTGCCAAGGGTCGGGGCGCCATCTTCCACCGTGCTGTCATCCCCGTAGGTCGGGAAGTGATAATCCGGGTCGATACGGCGGAACATGGCATCCGGGGACTTGTCCATGAAACCGGTGAACAGGTCTTCCACCGGGCCTTCCAGGGTGTCCGCACTGGAGGTCAACTCCCAGTCGTCGCCGAATTTGCCATGGGTGTAATACGCCAGGCGACCGTCCACATTCAGGTCATCATCATAATGGCCATCCTGGGTGACCAGCTTGGCGGGGCCGTTGGTATCCGACAGGGATGCGGTGAGATCGGCAATCCCCACATAGAACCAGTCACTCTTTTCCAGTTCCAGATCCCGCAGGAACAGCTCACCATTGCCTTCCTGATCTATCACCGCCACTTCCATGGTGTGCAGGCCGGACGGCAGGATTTCTTCCACCACAAACTCGCCGGGTGTTTCCTCGCTGCGAGATACGGGCACCGCACGTCCGGCCACAAAGACCTGACGATCCTCCGGAATATCCTTGCCGTAGACCTTGATGGTGCCGCCCGTCAAAGGAATATCGGAACGAACCAGGCGGTTTTCCCCGTAACCCACCCGCATTTCCTGATCGGGTGACTCGTAGGGGTCGCGCTTGTCAGCCAGATCGGCTTCGGACAGCTCATCCACCACCCACAAGGTTTGTGCCGCGGTTTCGTCGTACCGGCCCTCCTTGTCGTAGACACGCAATACATAGCGTAGATCCCGACCAGGCGCCTGATAGCTGTCGAACTCGGCCAGCCATTCGGCGGTACCATTCTTGTCTACTGGCACCACCGCCAGCGGGGTATCTCGCAGGGAGCCGGTTTTTTCGAAAAGACGGATTTCTGCCTTATCGATAAAGGCCGGGTAATTGCTGTAAAGGCGGAATTGCACCCGGTTTTCCTGAAGCTCCGTATCGGCCACATCCCGGTAACGAATGGTGTTGGGCCAGGCAGTGACATTGAGACGGGGCTTGATTTCCAGGTTATCGAACTTGAACTGTATATCAGCTTTTTCCAGGGCCACATCCGTACAACGCTGTACGTCCGGCGTGCTCTTTCCCGGGTCATCCAGCGGCTTGCCGTCCACGGTAATGCGCATCAGGTTCAGGTCATAAGGATTGGCCACATCCACTTCGCGAGTCAGTCGCTGAATATCCACGCCATCCAGATCATCCAGCAAGGCCAACTCGTCATAGACCACCTGGACTTCCACCCGGGAAATATCCGATTCCACAAAACCGGTATTGACCACGTCATCACTCTGAACGTAGCCACGGCCTTCGTATTCAGTCTGTGCGTCAGTCAGGCCAAGTTCCTGGCTCACCGCCTCCATGACACGGCGGGCCCGCGCAGTGGATAGCCCGATATCATCGCCGTAGACCATAGCGGTACGACGATCGAGCCGCTCATTATCGGTATAACCAATGAAACGCAGGCGCACATTGCTCTTGTCGTCGATGTCATCAAGGATGCGCCCCAGACGGGCGATATAACCGTCGGCGATTTTAGGCTGGCCGCTCTCGTAGGGCACGGGCTTGATGCGGCCGGTGGGCGGATCGTAAACCCGGGTGACCGTTTCGGCACCGGCATCCTCCGGACACATCTGTGGCTCGTCCGGCAATGACTGCAGCATGTCGTCGTACCAGAACTCCACTTCGATACGCCGGTTAAGCGCACGGCCGGATTCGGATTCGTTGGAAGCAATGGGGTTGGTATTACCACGTCCGGTACTGTCGAGCATGGACGAAGGCAAGGCCAGGGCATCCTGAAGGGCCAGTAGGGCACGACGGGCATGCGCCTTGGACAATCCCATATGATCCCCGTAAATACGCGCGTCCCGCCCCAGCAGCGGCGAATCATCGGTGTAACCGATCAGCTTGATGACCACGTTTTGCTTGTCTTCCAGGTTATCCAGCGCCTGCAACACGTGATTACGGAAGGAGGCCGGGATCTCCGGCGACTCGCCACTGAAATGTAGTGGCGGCACCAGGTTTCTGACTTTGGTGCGTTTGGCATGGCCATCCTTGTAGGTCAGCTTGCAGACCGTCTCCACCCGGCAAACCTTGATACGGTTCAGTTTTTCAGAAACGACAACCTCTTTCTCCACCGTCTCCTGCTCGACTTCGTCGTACCAGACCTGGACTTCCACACGGCGGTTCTTGGCCTTGCCGGCAGCGGTCGCATTACTGGCCACCGGTTCCACCTCCCCCTTCCCTTCGTAGGAAATGGATTCCGCCGGCAGATCCAGCGCAGACTGGAAAAATTCCGCCGCCGTACCGGCCCGCTCCCGGGATAATCCCACGTTGTCGCCCAACCGTGCTTTCAGGGCACCAAACAACGGCACGTTATCCGAGTGACCCACGAAATGAAGACGCACATTGCGCTTGCCGCGCATGCTGTCCAGCACATCACGCAACATCGTGACATAGGAATCCGGAATGTCCGCCACGCCAGAGTCATAACGAATTGGTGGCACCACATTGGGAAGCTTGACCGTTTTCAGGACCTGCTTTTCAACCTGCTGAGTCTCAATGCGGTCACCCAGGTTTTCCTTGTAGAGGCTGTCGTCCTGCAACCATCGGGTTGGCTCAACGTACAATGGCCACTGTTTTTCGGTTGGCGCTCCCAGGGTCCCACTTTCACGGACCTGGGGAGACTCGGTTTTTCCATCCTCAGCGAGGTCCGCCTCCTCGGCCATGGCCGTTGCAGGCAGCATCAACGCTGCGATCAGAAGCATTGCTGGATTCATTGCCAAAAACGCTCGTCGTTCCTGTTCGGTAGCGGGAAACCCCGCCGAAAATCGCGCCCCCTGGGGCGCAGAGAAAATGCGCCTTATCATTATTTGCTGCTCCTCTCGGGGGGAGCGCCTGTTCGCCAGAACACTTCCGTTTCGATGATCAGTTCGTAGGGGTTCCCCATCTCCGCCCAGTGCTTGGCGATCATTCGCTTCATGGCCTTGAGCCGTTTTTCCACCAGGCCCTTGCTCTCATTTTCTGCCATGTAGGCCAGACGCAGGATGGACGGGTCGGTTTCCAACTCTTCCATCAGCAGCGGCACGCGGGATTGCCACTGCAAGCGCATTTGCGTGGTCTTCGGCTCGAAGACACCATCCGCCAGATCCAGACGTACGACCCGATGCAGGGCGGCACCGAAATTGAACTTGATCATCTTGCCCCGGGTCGCCCGGCGAACCAGGGGGTTCTCCGTGGTCAGGCGGTAGCCGGTGGGCAGGGTGCGGTCATCCACTTTCAGGATGAAGTTGGAACCGCGATTCTCGTCCGGCACCACAGCACAGGTGATATGGAACCGGCCGTGCTCGTCACTGGTCACCAGCAAGCCGCGGGCCGTCACTGCGCGGACGCCCGGCAAGCCGGCTTCGCCATCATCCTGATAGCCGTTCTGGTTGGCATCGTCGAAAATCTTGCCGATCACGTCGGTACAATCGAAATCCGGATCCGGAACCACCCGCACCGTTGCCGACGCTTCGCCGGATGCCGCCCGGGTCCTGCCTGCATGACTGCGCGGCGCCACCGCGTTGAACACCTGGGCACGGTTCACGTATTCCCCTTCGCTGACCCCGGCACCGACAATGAACAGCATTTTCAAGGTGTGCTGACCGTCCGCCGACAGGTCCAGATCACGCAGGATCAATTGGCGGCCCTCGCGAACCAGCTCCACCGGCACGTCATCCAGACGGGCAGAATCTTCCACGTACTTGAAGCCCGCCGGGAAGCTGTCCACCAACACCAGATCCGGAAGCGCCAGACCATAGGTATTGCTGATGCGAATCACATAGGGCACAAACTGACCACGGCTGACATTCACCACCGATGAGGTTTTGGTGATGGACACGGCCCCACCCAGCTGCGGGTCCAACGGAATGTGGTTATTGAAGATCTGGCTGTCGTCCGGCAGTACCGTGTTGTCGAATGCCAGATGCAGGTAGTAACCGGTCAGGGGAGTGCCTGCTGCCACCGACGTACCCGGCGGGTTGGCCGAAGCCTGTACCTCACAGGCAGGGGTGGTCGCCACCGCATCACCGGAACAGGTGGGCACATCGTAAGCGGCAGTGGCGTCACTGGTAGTGGGGGCGATCAGGCGAGATTCCCCCGGCTCGTAACCACTGGCAGGCGGCGTCACCTGAATCAGGTAATCGTTACCGCGCGGACAGGAACCGGCACTGAAGTTCAGATCAAACTTGTAGAAGCCGTTGGCCGTGGTGACCTGCCCCTGCTGGGTCGGATCATCAAAACAACTGGTGGCCACCGCGGTACCGCCAGCATCCACCAGGGTAACCCGGGCACCCGGCACCGGCTGACGGGAGATGGCATCGTATACCACCCCGTTCGGATCGATCGGCAGGTTCAGGTTCTCGACCAGATCATCCGCCGCCGCGGTGATATCGGTGATACGCTGCAGCCCGTCTGTAAACGCTGAATCCGTCAGGCCCAGCGCTGCCGTCGTAGCCGTTGCCCCCGGCGACAGGAAACGCACCTCATAGGTTTCGCCGCCCCAGGTTTCCGGCAGGCCCGCTGCCACGAAACGACCGTTGTCGTCAGTACGGGTCGTGCGCAGCAAGACGCCATTACGGTAGATCTCCACTGTCCAGTCAGGCAGCAGGGCTTCTGTCGTGTCGAGCACGTTGTCGAAATTACTGTCGTGCCAGGCCTGCCCACTGAGAGTAGCGGTACCGGGAATGGCACCCACTTCCACAACCACGGTACTGCTCGCCGACCGGGTATCATTATCCCAGCTGACCTCACCGGTATTGCTGATGGACGTCCCCGGCGGCACGGTGTCATCCACTCGAACCTGGAAACGCAGGGTGGCCGTGCTGCCCACGGGCAGGTCGCCGTAGGCTGTGCCATAGTCCCCCACCAGAATCGCGGTGCTGTCATCCACGCCGGCGGTGCCACCATTCAGGCGCGCCGAATCGGGCACATAGGTGGCCAGCCCGGCCAGCGGCGTCAGGTCATCGGTCAGCACCACCTGGGTGGCAGGCACCAGACCGTTGTTGATCACCTGTACCGTGTATTCCAATACCGAGCCCGCCTGCACGATGCCGCCACCCACGACGGTCACGTCTTTGACGATGGAAACCTGTTGGGCAGCACCGACGATGATTTCGGTGGGCTGATCTCCGTTGGAGTCCACCCCGTCCGCGTCGGAGGGTTCGTCAGGCAGCTCCGTACTGCCCAGCACACCCTGGTTACGAATTACGGTTCCGCCAGCCACGCCGGTATTGATGGTCACCGCCAGCGTCACGGTGGCACTGCTGTTACCGGCCATGCTGCCCGCCGGTTCACCACTGGAATGGATGGGCAAGCCATTGGCGAGCGCCGACGCGCCACCGGCATCCGCCACTGGGGCGCCATTCAGGGTGGTGCTCCCGGCCACGTAGGTGGTGTTGGCGGGAATCTGGTCGGTGAGAACCACGTCGGTGGCCGGATTACCGGAACTGTTGGTGATCACAAAGGTGTACAACAGCGTATCGTCCGGGTCCGGGGCATTGTTGCCGTTCACATCATTGGCCAGCATCACGGTTTTCTGCACATCCAGCAGCGGCAACGCACCAACGATATCCTCGGTGGGATCATTGGCTACCGGTGTGACCGGATCGTCAGAAGGCTGCTCCATAAAGTCGGTCCCGCCGGCACCGGCCCCGTTCACGAACCCCTGGTTGACGATGCGGGTCCCGGACAGGGTGTCCGCATTGATGGTGACGCTGAAGGTGATCGTCGCCACGTTCTCTGCCGCGGCGGTCGCATCTGCCTCCATGACGCCCGGCGTGGTATTGCCCGCCGCATGGATTTCCATGCCGGTTTCCAGCGGGGAAACTCCCGGCGCCGGATCGGACACCGGATTGCCATTCAGCGTGGTACTGCCGGTGACATAGGTGGTGTATTCAGGGATCGCATCACGCAGCGTCACGCCCTCGGCATTTTCATTGCCGATATTGGCCACGGTGATGGTGTACCGCAGAGTGTCACCCGGGGCCAGCACCGTGGCATCACCGGTGACATCGTCGGAGACCTTCTGCACCTGCATGACGGGAGCGGAGGCAACGGTGATCCGGGTCGGGTCGTCATCCCCCGGCAGGCCGGGATCATCGGTAAGCTGCAACGTGCTGCCAAAGGCTTCCACGCTGCCCTGGTTGAGCACCACAGTGCCATTATCGATGGGGCTTGCCAGCGTCACATCGAACACCACAGTGACGGTGTCACCGGCGGTCCCCGCCACATCCAGACTCAGGTCCTGCACGTCCACCAGCCCGGCACCATTGGTGCCGCCATTGGCATCGGAATTGTCCGTGGCACCCGGTGGCACCGAGACCATGACCAGACTGCCCGGTTCAAAGATCACCCCGGCATGCAGTGCTCCCACATCGTCCAGCAGGGAGAAATCCGGCAGTAGCACCTGACTGGTGTTGGTGACGGTCAGGGTATAGCGCAGGCTATCGCCCGGGTTGGCGATACCATCCCCGTTCAGATCGTTCTGAATGGCAACGGTCTTCTCCACCGTCATTTCCGGCGGATTGCTGGTCAGGGTGTGGTAGTCCTGCGGGTCCGGGATATCCTCAACCACGTCTTCCAGAACGTGGGTGTAGGTGCGGCGCTCGCTGAGCCCGTTATCGGCACTGAACCACTCGGTGGCCCCGGCAAAGTTGGTCAGCTCACTGTTGGCAGGCGTGGCCGGGTCCAACTCTGCCTGATACGTCACCCGCAGGAACTGACCGGCTTCCAGGGCAGCGGCAGCGGTCTGACCGGTAAAGGTAAAGGTACAGGGGGCAGTCGGACTGCTGGGGGCAAAGCTGGTGACGTAATCCGTTCCCGCCGCAAGATCGGCCAGCAGGGTGCTGCCATCCGCATCGTACACCTGGGCGGCGGTAATCACCGGGGCATTGTCGCACATGCCACCGGATGCCAGATTGGGCAAGTGATCCGTCAGGGTAATATCCCACGCGGTACCGGCACCCGTGTTCTGTACCTCCAGCGTGAACGCATCCGGGGTTCCCACACTCATGGTGTCAGGCCCGTTCTTGGTCATCACCAGCCCCGGCTCGACGATCGTGGTATCACCGGACGTCCCGGGCAGACCATCGCCCACGCTGGCCACATCATCATCCACACGGTTGAAGGTGTAATTCGCGGTATTATTGAATACCAGACCGTCTACGTTGGCGGGGTCATCCACCACTTCCACCGTGATATCCACGGCAATCTGCTCCCCGGCGGGGATATCCATGCCATTGGTGGTGTCTTCGATCACCAGCTGGGTGGCTGTACCGGTATTTTCCGGCGTCCAGGCACCGCTGTTGATACCCGGTGCAGCCGGCGCCCGGTCAACGCTGACAAAATTCAGCACCGCCGCTGAGGCTCCCAGGTCATCGGTGATACGCACATCAAACAGCGCCGTATCCACCGGTGTCGCGGGCACCAGAATCTGGTAGGTGAACTGATCGCCCACGGCGACCGTGCTGACAGACGCCACTTTCGACAGCGCGCCCGGTCCCGGGGTAGTCAGCGACGTGGACGCGGGGCTGGTGGGGCCGTATTCTTCCCGCTCGGTGGCCACCCCATTGGCTGGCACCGCATCGTTATCGAAGGAGTAATAGAGAGAGACCAGGGCCGCATTGGTGAGCGTGACAGACGCCCCCACATCCGGATCCACCTGCGCCGTGTATTCCACCCGCAAGGTTTCCCCCGCCGGAATGGTATAGGCATCCGCCGTGCCATTATCGAAATCCCAGGTGGCGATGCCGGTGCCCGCATCATAGGAGGGGGCCAGCAGTGGCAGCGTGGTACCGGCATTGACCAGAGTGATGGCGGTCGTCGTTACGCCTCCCTGGCGCATGCCAGCCGGCAGAGTGTCGATCAAGACCGTATCGTAGGCTGGCGCCAGACCATTGTTGGTGATGTCCACGCGATAGGTCACCGTCTCACCGGCGACCACCACCGTGTCTCCTCCTGCCGCGCTGGCACTCTTGGCCACGGCGAGTTCCGGCTGCAAGACCTCTACCGAGGACGAGGCAGTCTTGGTCGGGGCCGCCACTCCGCCCACGGTGTAATCCAGTGACGCATTGTTGAACAGGGATTGACTGGTCGGGCTCTGATTCAGCACATCGTTGTTTTCGACCCGGGCTTCGTACACCAGCACCAGAAAATCATTATCGGGATTGCCATCGGCGGGATTGGTGACCGTACCCAGATCCCAGCTCAGGGTCTGGCCACTGACCGTCGGCGTGGCAGTGCCTGGAGAGCCAAAGAAATCCGCGCTGACCATGTCTTCATAGACCAGCCCGGTGGGCAGGATATCGGTCAGCACCAGATTATTATGGCTGCCTTCCTGCAGACCGATACGCAGTTCGAACTGCACCCGGTCCCCCACACGCACATCGTCAACAGCCGTATTGAAAGTGTCAGCCAGGCGAGCCTTGGCCAGGGTAGTATTGTCCGGTGCGCCCAGGTTGGTGCTGTCAGAGGCGATGTAGTCGTTGACACCACCACTGCCATCACGCTCATTGGCATCGACACCACTCAGGCTGGTCCAGGTGGCGGTGGCCGTGTTGGCGAGAACCTGCCCGGGGGTGACGTTGTTCTGGACTTCCACGTCATACACCACCTGAAGCGTGGCCCCTTCCGGGATATCCATCGTCGTCCAGGTGAGTGTCTGCGCGGTATTGATGCCATCCCCGGTGACGGTATCCGGCTCCACCGGCGCCCCTCCTACCGTAGCCGACCCTGGCACATAGGCCAGTCCCAGGCTCAGGGTATCGGTGAGCACCAGATCCAGGGCATCCGAGAAGGTGGCACCGGCGTCCGCTGCCATATCCACGGTGTAGGTCAGGATATCGCCGGAAACGGGCGGGTCAGTAGGAGTAACGGCCTTGGTGAGCCCCACCAGCGGCTCCACAATCGTCAACGATTCTGACGGCGCACTGGTCAGCGCTGTACCGCTGTAGCCTGCGTAGGTATAGCTGGCCACATTGTTGAACGTGTCACCCGCATTGGTATCCACGGTATTGGCCACATGGGTGACCAGGGTAATGACCGCGTCCTGGCCAGCGGGGATATCGGCAAGGGTAAGGTTGACCTGATTCGGCGGGCTGCTGTTATCCGTCAATGTCACCGGGTTGCCACCCACTGTGGCAGTGGCACTGTCATAAACCAGCGCTACCGGCAGGTCATCAGTTACCACCACATCACTGCGAGCCGCATTGATGGCGGGGATGGTCAACGTGTAGGTCACCGTCTCGCCGATGACCGCTTCTGTGGCAGGCGACACCAGGGTTTTTACTGGCAGCGGATCGGCGGTCTGGTTGGTCATCCAGAATTCCGCCGGCCCCAGGGCCGGATATTGCTGTCCGGCGGCGCCGGGCAGCGACCAGTACTCCGCGGCACTGACACTATTGTTCCAGAGCTGATTGGGGGCCACGTTATCCCGGAAACCGATGCTGTATTCCACCCGGGCGCATTGCCCCGGATTCACCGGCGTGACCAGGTCGAAGGTCATGGAGCCACCAGACCCGGCCGGGCCGGTATAGGTATAGCCGGTTCCGTCGGCCTGGGCAGCACCATTGACTGTTACCACGGGGACAGTGAGTGAGGTTTCATCCAGTTCCGGCGCCAGCGTATCCACCAGCTGCAGGCTATAGGCCGGTGCCGTGGAGCCGGCATCGTTGCAGGCCTCCAGGCGGAAATTCATGGTGTCGTTGGCAATATCCACATTCAGTGGCGCCGTGCTATCCGGGTAGCTATTGCCCAGATCATCGGTTTTGGTGAGAGTCACCAGCACCGGCTGTCGCACTTCAATGTTGGCGCTGCTGTTGCGAACGATACCGCCGTCGTAACTGAAAGCGGCCTCATTGGTCAGCGCCGTCGTGGCGGTGTGAGCCAGGGTATCGGTCACCACCCGCGCCTGATAGTCGATGATGAAGGTATCGTCACTGGTATCGTTGTTGATCGCGTTGCTGATATCACCGATCGCCCAGGAAACCTGGTTACCGGACACAGCAGGGGCAACGATATCCGCATGGGAAAACGGCGCCACCGCACTGTAGGGAGCGGTAGCATCACCATTGATCGCCACCACATTGTCGAATACCAGCCCGGCAGGGAGTGTATCGGTGACTGTCACACCGGCGGTCTGACCTTCGCGCAAGGTCAATGCCAGACGGTAGGTCACCGTATCCCCGACCCGCAGCACCCCATCATTGGCAGTACTGAGGGCATCGTCCCAGCTATCGGCAATCACACTTTTCGCCAGGGCGTTGGTATCCACGGTGGTAATGGTGGCCGTGGCGGGCCCCGCGCAGTAGTCATCGGGGGCGGTGATCACCGGGCAACCCGCCCCGCTTCGCTCCGCGTTGCTGTCCCCCTGCAAGGAGGTCCATTCCGCCACCGCGCTGTTTTCAAAGCTGGCGATGGAGGCATCGGCCACATTCACCCGGTAGGTGAGCACCAGCGACTGTCCCACCGGAATGTCCAGACTCTCATCACCGTTGTCATCCCCCCAGATCAGCACCCCGCCACCTGGCTCGGTGGGGGCGGAGACAAAACCGGCTACCGGATTCCCTCCGATGCTGGCGTTGGCGGAACCGGGCACCAGGGTCAAACCTGTTGGCAGCGTATCGGTCACCGTTACGTCGTTAGCCGTCGATGTGCCGCTATTGGGCATGGTCAGCGTGTATTCGAGGATGTCACCGCCACTGGCAGGATCTGTGGCTGTCTTGCCCGGCGTGACGTTGGCTACCGCCTTGGTAATCGCCAGGTCCGGCTCCACTACCGTCAGGGTGGCAGTCGTATCGTTGGGGCCAGCAGGGCCACTCACCTGCAGAGCCGCATTGCCGTTGGCGCGATTGAAGGTATAGGACGCGGTGTTGCTGAATGTGTCGCCGGCCTGGTTATTCGTGGTGTTCAGTAGCTCGACAGTGATATCGATGACCGCCTGACCGCCCGCCGGGATATCAATGCCGGTGGACAGATCTTCAATCACCAGGTTGCTTGCCGTGCCGGTATTACTCAGCGACCAGGTACCGCCGGAAACCACGGTGGCACTGACAAAGCCCAGGTCTACCCCGGAAGCAGACAGGTTGTCGAGAATGCGCACGTCGTAAAGCGGCGATGCATCCGGCGTTTCCGGCACGGTGATCCGGTAGGTGAACTGCTCACCGATCATCACGGTACTTTGCGCGGGATTGGCCTTGCTCAAAGGCCCCGGGGCAACCACCTGAACCACGGTGGGGTCCTCATCGCCCTCGACTTCCGGATCGGACACCCCGTTCACATTGGGGTCATCACTGCGGGTCAGGAACGGATCGCCCAGCCCATCCGTGGCATTCAGGTCCGCCTGGTTACTGATCAGGGTGCCGTCTGCCAGGCCGCCCCTCACATCCACTTCGTACTCGACCATGAGGTCGGTGCCTGCAGCGGCATCCAGAACCGGATTGCCGGTGACCGACAACAGGCCGCTCACAGGGTCAAAATTGCAGGACGCCGCCAGCGGACAGGATGTGATCGATAGCGACGAGGCATCCAGCCCTGCTACATCAATCTGGTCGCTGATACTGATGTCATTGATCACCTGATCCAGATTGAACAATCGCAGGCGATAGCGCAGACGGTCACCGGAAGCGGCGGTAAAGGAAGGAGAGGCGCCG
The DNA here is from genome assembly GCA_036230225.1 of Pseudomonadota bacterium. Taxonomy (GTDB): domain Bacteria; phylum Pseudomonadota; class Gammaproteobacteria; order Pseudomonadales; family Alcanivoracaceae; genus Alcanivorax. The sequence continues at coordinate 43,616 of JAZAJX010000078.1, forward strand.
GTCACCAGGTTGGCCACCGTTTTCTCGAAATAATACCCGGACAACCCTGCGGTCACTGACTCCGCATCCTGATTGTCGACCACTCCCGGGGTGCCATCGGTACGCGGCCCCGTAAATTCAACGCGGCTGGCATTGGCACTACTGTCATTGAACCACTGTATGGCCG
>JAZAJX010000079.1:0-7224 GCA_036230225.1 Pseudomonadota bacterium
GAATAGCGCAATGCAGTTTTCTGCCACATCGCCATCCTCATAATCATCCGGATTGCGGTTAATGAAGCGCTGAGGCAAGGGGGCCCCACACGTCACGTCATAACCTTCCAGGGCCTCGCTGTAGAACTCCCAGACGAACTCGATGGTACTGCCATCAGCCTGGGTGCCACTTCCTTCAAGGACATAAAGGCGGCTGTCGGGATCATAGACATAGGAGCCCGCTGACGGATTGATCTCTTCCTCTTCACCGACAAGATCGAGCTGGGCAGGCTTGAAGGTGAATCGGTCAGCAAGCAGATCTCCATTTTCATCCAGCAAGACAATGTCAGCGCCATCACTGGGCAAATCATTATCAAAAATGTCGACCAGTACTCGACGGTCCGGAGCGCGTTCGTTGTTACCCTGATCATCGTTGGCTGTAATCTGCTGATATTCAAAGCTGCCCCGATCACAGCTTCCCCCGGATGTACGGTCGATTCCACGCAGGTCGGTCGCACGGCAGCGCAAGGGGGAGGATGTGCCTGACTGCAGGTCCTCTTCATCGTTACCGGCATCAATAATCAATGGATCCGACAAATCCTGAGGGGCCAGATAGGGAGGGGTATAATCCACAGCACTGCCCGCCTCTCCTTCCGTTGCCGTATTAAGGCCTGCCGTTCCGCCTACACTGTCGTCGTTATTCTGGTCTGTACCGCTAGCGACGCAGGCCGCCTCGGAAAAGAGGTTGTAAACACTGTCGAGCAATACGGCCGTACCGGATGAGCAACTGGTACCGCTGGCGGCCAGAATGCTATTGGCGAGGCGGACATCGGCCTCAGAGTCACCGAGTTCAATGCCATTGCCAGGGCTGTTATTCAGCAAAGTCAGGTTCATCAAGCGAACAGCGATCTCAACACCACCAAGGTCAAGCGCCGAACCGTTAGGCGCCACGTTATCCACGAAAGTGCTGTTGGAGAAGGCGGCAAAGTTGCCATCGGGAATATTCAGATCGAAAGCCCCGCCGTCGGAGCCCGCGCTATTGCCCTCAAACGTTGAATCAACTGCAGCAAAGCCGAAATTTTCACCATTCTGGGCAGTCGTCGACATGACGCCGCCATTCTGAACAGCATCATTCCCTGACACATAAGCACGGTTGAAAGAGATCTGCTTGTTATTGCCGGCGTTGGCTCGTACATAAATGACTCCGCCGGAACGGTCCGCATGGTTATTGCGGAGTATGACTCGATCAAAAACCACCGAGCCACCGGTAATGATCGCCCCGCCAAATCCCTGATCCCCCACCGGGGTGGTTCCGTCCGGCACGGAAGCATTGCCTCCTTCCAGAACAAGATAACGAAATGCCACACTGGGGTGACCATTACTGACTGGGGCACGCACCTCGAAGAGCCGGTTCTGGCCATCACCGATAATGCGAGACAATGTTTCCTCTGCCTCATCGTCTGTCTCAGCCGTATCATCGATACGGACGCCCTTGCCAATCAGTTCAACGCTACCGCCCTGAATCACCAGGGTGTCCTTCAGCTGGATGTCGCCAGAGGGAATCAGGATACGGTCTTCACCCTTGGAGCCAAACGCACAATCCGGGCTGCTGAACGTGGCCGCATTGGCCAGAGCTTCCCGCAATGTGCAATGACCGTCGTTGGTAATAGCTGGGCTGTGATCCAGCAGGGAGTTCACTTCAATGTCTGCTGCGAGAGCCGTCCCGGATAGCAGGGTTGTCACCATCGTTAGCAGGGCGAAGCGCCAGCGGCGCACCAGACCAGCCATCGCCACTAACAGCAAGCTCAATACCGACATGCCACCACCGCTGCTGCCACCCAGAATACTCTTGGGCTCGGTGAGACCGCTGGCAGGTTCCGCTAACAGATTGGCGATTTCACTTTGATCTAGGCCAACATCGGTACCACCCTCAAACGCATTACGGGACACCACATAGCGCAGCTGATCCACACCATGGAAACGCGTTGCCGGGGTATAACGAACACGGGGATACCCCTGCGCATCGATCTCAACCGATGCAATTCCACGTTCCGGGGGCACAATAATCTGCATGCAGCGATCAAGGACCTGCTGGTTCAGACAGTCAGCATCACTGGCCGCGCAGGTACCCTCGTCAATAATGATGGGCTCCAGGCGAGCACAATCAACACGGGTATCGTTCTTGTCGTTTGCCAGCACGTCACCCAGCACCGTCATGCCACTGATCAGTTTGATTTCGTCCGGCCGTGCAAGGGCACGGAGGAACTCTACCGAGCCGACATCACAACGGCCCCCTGCACCACCACGGGATTGCCCGCGGATATCCTGATCCGCACACTGGTCGACGGTTTCCGGGTTGCCTCGATCAAACAAGCTCGGGGTGTCGGCAGGCATGGAGGGATCCAGACCCGCAGGTTCCGGATTCGGCAGAAAGCCCGGAAACGAGCCACCTAGCACGTCCGCAGGAATCGGCAGGCAGGTGTCTGCACCGGTGCCCTGACAGGCAACACGCGTTTCTGTTGCCTCATCCCAGCCGAGCAACACATCGGCCGTCGCCCCATTGGGGTCCAGCGTAACAGGCGTGCCTTCGGTCTGTTCGCGGGGCAAGGGACAAGCCGCATCGTCGGTGATGGTATAAAGCAACGTCGCATCCGCATCCGCTGTGCCGTCCATCGCCGTCCCTGCGCAGGCGCCGCCACTATTTCCCAACACTGCAGTATTGATGATAAAGGCGGTACTGGTGATTTCCGGGGCCGGTGCTTCCGGGTCTTCCGGCATGTCGACCACGGCTTCATGAAGTTCGAGTGCCAGCCCTTCATTGAAAGCGATCGTCATGTTCTGCAACAACAGCTTGTGTTTCGGGGCCAGCAGCCTCAGGACATCACCGGTGTTATTGACAATGGAGCCATTAATCACCTCGAACGTAATCGCTGTTTCTGCCGGCCCTTCAAGATGGAACAGTGCGCCGTTTCCCTGGGATTCGTTCGACGAAACCAGAAAGCGGTGGCCCGTGATAGCGCCATCAAAGGCTGCCGATGTTGCCACGACTGCCCCGGTCTCCGTCGCTATATTCTCTTCAAACAGCGCCCTTTCCGGGAAAGAGAAATCACTCCCGGCCTCAAGATACAACGCCCCACCCTTGACCGCTTGCCCCTGACGCAGCACAACATTTTCAGACAGGCCTACCGGCCCTTTGGCCAGAATCAGCCCCCCATTGCGATCAGCCAGGTTCATCTCATGGTGAGCAGAACCTTCCTGCAAGATCAGATTGCCGAGGATCAGTGACCCTCGCTTCACCTCAAACAGCCGGCTAGTGCCGCCAGCGGAGATGACAGGCTTTTCCTTGTCCTCAGGCTCCTCAAAAACATCAAGGAATACATCAATACGCATATTGGGAGTAATTGCCGTGTCATCCTCGGGGTCAGCAGTCGGAACCTTTATTACCTCCTCTTGCCCCTCCGAGTTCACAATTGTCTGATCCACAAACTTGATTTTGCGACCACCGACGGGCAACGCACCTTCCGTAAGCAGATACGTCTGGCCCTCGAGCAAACGGATCGAGTCATTACCCGTGCCTGCCGCACAGGCACCCACCGGCACCTGATAATTAATGGCATGAATCGCTTCTCGGAGTCGGCACTGGTCGCCGCTGGTCGCTGGGGTCACTTTGTAGTGATTATTCTCAGGAGAGGCACCTTCTGGACGCGGCTCGATCGTCACCGCCACATCATCCGTGGTCTCGATCTTGTAGACGGTCGCCTGGGAAGTGGCCGCTGCGAGAAAAAGGGCGCAGCCAGCAAGGATCTGCCAAAGCGCGTTATGGCGCATGTTGTACTCCTGCAGGCCTGATAGCCTGGCGTTATTGTTCTAATCTGGAACCAGAGTCCGGTCACATGACTATCGAGAGAAACGTAACTCGATGTAATAACATGAAATATACCGGCAATTTGCGTAGCAAACTGTTACGTCTTCGTTAAGCGCCCCTTTTTACCACCCCAAGGCATCCTTGACAAAGGGAATAGTGACGGACCGTTGCTGCGCGAGGGCCATCTGGTCGAGGCGATCCAGCAACGTCATCAGCGCCCCGGGGCTTCGTTCACTGCGAAGTACGATGTAGTGAGCCACGTCCTGCTCGATCCGTAACCCTCGGGCGCGGGCGCGCTCATGCAACAATTTTTGCAGTTCAATATCTTCCAGTGGCATCAACCGATATACCGGTCCGGCGGCCAGACGGGTCGCCAGATCCGGCAACAGTAATCCCATTGCCGACGGGGAGGCATCGGCGGTCACCAGTAACCGCCCCCCTCTCGCCATCAGCCGGTTATAGAGATGAAACAGGGCCTCTTCCCAGGCCGGGTCACCGGCAAACCGCTGACAGTCATCCAGCGCGAGCAGGTCGAACTGCTCCATGGACTCCAGTACCGCCGGCACCAGAGGCAACAGCTCACTGGCCGGCAACAGGCACGCGTCGGCCCCCTGATGCTGGGCCAGTCTCACCGCGCCTTCCAGCAAGTGGCTCTTGCCCTGCTGGCGCCCCCCCCAGATAAAGGCCTGCGGATCGCCCCCGAGGACGACCTCACGGAGACCAGCCAGGGCCGCGCCATTGGGGCCGGGAAGGAAATTGTCGAGATCGTTGCCCTCACGCAGTTGCAGCGCGAGGGGGAGTTGTCCGCTCATGGCTCAGGGCTGCCAGCAGTATCGCCATTGCGGACCGGCTACCGCCTGGTCCGGGCACGGGCGCAATTGCCGATTAAGCTCCAGCAGACTGCGTAGCTGCGCATCGCTGGCACCGAAGTCGAGCCCAAACGTCACTGAACGCCCTGACACCTCCACCATGGACACTGCTGCCATCCCGCTCAAACCGGAAAGAAAGCGTTCCAGAGCAGTCCAGTCCGCCAGGGTATCCACCTCCTCCACGTTGAGTTGCGTCCATTGTTCGGAGGCCGAACTGGCTACCGCATAACGCCGGGAAAGCTGCTCCGTCACACTATCCACCAGGGTAATCACCGCCTGCTCACCGGACGCCGCCTCTTCACGCCCCTGGTCCAGGGTCTTTTCGCCCTGCAGTATCCGCCAGCTGACAGTGGCCGGCGAGCCCTGATACAGCACTGCGGCGACCACCAGCTCATGGGGATAACGATCCGATGCAGACAGCAATTGCCGGTCAAAGCGGCCACGTACATCCGCTACCGTCAATGCATTACGATCCTGGTCATCCCACTCAGGCACCACCAGCGTCAGCCCGCGACGACGGGCTTCATCGATCAACCGCTCACGCAGACCGTGATTTGCAGCCACCATTTCACCACGCCCGGTGCCCTGGTCCACCAGCCAGATCAGCACCTTCGGCCGGGGAAAACCCCATACAGGCACTCCCTCCCCGGCCATGAAATCCATCAGACCACGGGTGTCATAGCGCGCCTTCAACTGGTCGCCACTGTAATCATAGCGGGTCACCCAGCGATCAAGCTGCTTCAGGGCCGCTCCGGTCACCGGCTGATCCAGCACCTGCTCCTTGCCACTCAGGCGCACCAGCATTTCCTGGAGCCCTTCCTGCAACGCCTGCTGCCGTTCGGTTTCACCGCGGCTCTCTACCGCCACTGCTACCGTATCCAGAGAATCCGCCCCTGCAGCAAGGACTATCCCCAACACCAACGCCACGATTCCGACAAAACGCATGACTGCCCATTCCAACCTGAAAATTCAAGCGCGCTATTATCACTGATTCCCCCTGACCACGCGAACCCGATTTTGCATTGAGGCCTCCTCTCATCGGTATCAATCCCGGCCCCTTAAACCGGCGACGGTTCCGGCGTTGATTCCCATGCCAACTATCCGCTGCCCGGGATGCTTTATGGGTGGAAAGATGTCCCCCCCACCCTTAAAATACGCGCCTTCACCAATCCGGAGCCCCCCATGACCGATCAGAAACGGCCGCTGACCTACCGTGACGCCGGTGTCGATATTGATGCTGGAAACGAGCTGGTAAAACGTATTGCCCCTGTGGCCAAACGCACCCGGCGCCCCGAGGTACTTGGCGGTCTGGGCGGTTTCGGAGCGCTCTGCGAGCTGCCAACCCGCTACAAGAATCCGGTTCTGGTTGCCGGCACCGATGGCGTCGGCACCAAACTGCGCCTGGCCATCGACACCGGCCGCCATGACAAGGTGGGCATCGACCTGGTGGCCATGTGCGTGAACGACCTGATTGTCGGCGGCGCCGAACCCCTGTTCTTCCTGGATTACTACGCGACCGGCAAGCTGGACGTGGAAACCGCCACCAGCGTGGTCACCGGCATCGGTGAAGGCTGCGAAATGGCAGGCTGTGCCCTGATCGGGGGTGAAACCGCCGAAATGCCCGGTATGTATGAAGGCGAAGATTACGACCTGGCCGGGTTCTGTGTCGGCGTGGTGGAAAAGGACGGCGTCCTGGATGGCAGCAACGTTCAGGCAGGCGACAAGTTGATCGGCCTGGCGTCCTCCGGCCCCCACTCCAACGGCTACTCTCTGATCCGCCGCATCATGGCCCAGTCCGCTACGGATATCGAGCTGGACGGCAAGCCGCTCATGGAGCACCTGCTGGCGCCCACCCGCATCTACGTGAAACCCCTGCTGAAATTGCTGGAGCAGGTACCGGTGCACGCCCTCGCCCACATCACCGGCGGCGGTCTGCCGGAAAACTTGCCCCGGGTCATGCCGGACAATACCCGTGCTGTCATTGATACTCGCAGCTGGGAATTCCCGGCCGTCTTCAAATGGCTGCAGGAGGAAGGCCAGGTGCCGGCCTTCGAGATGTATCGCACCTTCAACTGCGGTGTCGGCATGGTGATTGCGGTTCCCGCCGACCAGGTAGATGCGACGCTGGCCCTGCTGGAAGCCGAAGGGGAAGACGCCTTCCTGATGGGCGAGATTCAGGCCGGTGACGGCGAGCCGGAAGTGGTACTGGAAGGTCTGCCAGAGTGACCCACCGCCTTGCTGTTCTGATCAGCGGTTCCGGCACCAACCTGCAGGCCATCATCGACGCTGTCGAGGCCAACACGCTGGACGCCGACATTGGTGTCGTGCTTTCCAACCGGGCGGATGCCGGCGGCCTGCAGCGCGCGCAAAACGCCGGCCTCGCCACCGAAATTCTGGATCATCGTCAGTTTGATAGCCGCGAGAGCTTTGATCAGGCCATGGTAGAGACTCTGGACCGTTATCAGCCCGACACCGTGGTCCTGGCCGGGTTCATGCGCATCCTGTCGCCAC
>JAZAJX010000080.1:0-8481 GCA_036230225.1 Pseudomonadota bacterium
GTGGACAGTTGACAGCTAACGACCTGTAGCCGAGGGCTCTGTGGGAGCTTGCCTGCAAGCGATTATGGCCATCAGGCTGGCTCCTGCGGCAGAGAATCGCTGTGGGAGCGGTCGTCCGACCGCGATCTGCTCCGAACGCTGAAAATCGCGGTGGAACCACCGCTCCTACAGCTCGTTCTGACGGAGGCGGGGCCCTTGAGGGCAATCGCTTGCAGGCATACCCTAAAGGGCACAGAGAGCTCCCTCAGGATACGGTGACAGCCATCTGAACGCGAACAGCGCCATCACAGCCCCGCCCAGCCTCGGCCGCGCCGCTGTCAACTGTCCACTATCAACTGTCAACTGAATTACAGCTGGGTCAGGGCTGCAGAGAGAATCTTGGCGGTGATATCCACGGTGGGAATCACCTTTTCGTAGTCCATGCGGGTCGGCCCCACTACGGCCAGGACTCCCACCGGGCCGTTGTCCGCCCGGTAGGGCGCAGAAATCAGGGAATAGTCTTCAAAGGGCTGGAACCCGGACTCGCGACCGATGAATATCTGCACCCCGTCGGCCTTCATGGAGCGCTCGAGCAGATGCAGGATATCGCGCTTGCGGTTAAAGGCGTCAAACAGGTCGCGCAGCTGATGCAGGTTATCCGCTTCCGCAGACTGCAGCAGATTGGATTCCCCGGACACCACGTAATCCGAGCGCTCGGGCTCCGTTCGCAAGGCCTTGCCGGCGACCTCCATGGCCGTACGCATGAGCATATCCATCTGCGCCCGGTCCGCATTCATGGTATTGAGCAGACCATCGCAGATGCTGTTCAGGTCGCAGCCGGCATAGGTGTGATTGATATAGTTGGCTGCCTGCCGCAGCTCCGCTTCGTCGTAGTCCCGATCGGTATGAATGATGCGGTTCTGCACTTCAGAGCGGTTCACCACCAGCACCACCAGCACCCGCTTGCCCGACAAAGGCAGAAACTCTACCTGCCGCAAGGTGGTCACCTCGCGCCGCGGTACCGCTACCAGCCCGGCCATGCGGGTCAACTCCGCCAGGGTCCGTGACGCTTGCGCAATCAGTTCCTGGGGGGACTGTTCCGGGGCCAGCAACTGACGCAATTCCCGCTTCAGGGATTTGTGATCCGGCCGCTCCATGACACTGGATGCCAGCAGAGAATCCACATACAGGCGATAGCCCAGCTCGGTAGGGACGCGTCCGGCCGAGGTATGCGGACTGGCCAGCACACCAAGCTCTTCCAGCTCTGCCATGATATTGCGAATGGTGGCCGGACTGACCGTCAGGCCACTACCGGACGCCAGGGTTTTCGAACCCACCGGCTGGCCATCGCGGATATGACGCTCCACCAGGGCCATCAGCAGGCGTTGCTTGCGTTCGTTGAGATCCAGCTTGGTCATGGGCTATATGTACCAGAAAATCACCGGGACATTATATAGAGTTCTCGTACCCGGTTTCAGCGAGGGCTTACACTCGCGCCCGGAATCCCCTAAGATTGCCCTGTACTGACCAAAAGAACAGTTATCATCAGGATGACATGTCGACAGAGCCCCAGGCAACACCGGTCTCTGCCGTATGCCACCCCCAGGAGCCCGCCCGTTTCGAGGAGATGCCATGCTGACCCATCTGAGCGTTCGCCATTTTGCCACTGTGGACCAGCTGGAGCTGGAACCGGAAAACGGCCTCACTGTCATTAGCGGGGAGACCGGGGCGGGCAAGTCCGTGATTATTGATGCACTGGGCCTGACCCTCGGAGATCGGGCCGACTCCAGCATCGTGCGTCACGGCCATGATCGGGCAGAAGTGCTGGCCACTTTCGATGTGGGTAGCAACCCCGCAGCCCGACAATGGCTGACTGACCGGGAGCTGGACGACGACAACCAGTGCCTGCTGCGCCGCACGGTGCGCGCTGATGGCCGCTCCCGGGCCTATGTGAATGGCACCCCAACCCCACTGGCAGAGGTCCGCGAGCTGGGCGAGCGCCTGATCAGCATCCACAGCCAGCACGAGCACCAGGCGCTGATGAAAAAAGAGGCCCACCGGCAGCTGCTGGACAACTTTGCCGAGGCCCGGGAACTGGCCAACACGGTACGCGAACACTGGCGCCAATGGCAGAAAGCCCGCCGCGCCCACGACGATGCCCTGAACCAGGCCCGCGAACAGAATGAGCGGGAAGAGCTGATCCGCTTCCAGTTGGAAGAGCTGGATACTCTGGCACTGCAGGAGGGCGAGCTGGAGCAGCTTGAGCAGGAACAGCAACGGCTGGGCAATGCCGAAAGTCTGATCCGTACCTGCCAGCAATCCCTCAACGCCCTCTATGAAGGGGAAGACGGCACCTGCAACGACCACCTCAGCCAGGTCAGCCACTGGCTGGATGACGCCCGCAATCAGGATGACGGCCTGTCCACCATCGCCGACACGGTGGAATCCGCCCGCCTGCAGGTGGAAGCCGCCGCCGAGGATCTTCGCCACTATCTGGAACGGCTGGACCTGGACCCGGAACGGCTGGCCCAGGTGGAAGACCGCCTCAGCCAGAGTTACACCTTGGCCCGCAAACATCGCATTCGCCCGGAAGAGCTGGTGGACCATCACCGCCAACTGCTGGAAGAATCCGACGCCCTGGGCAACGTGGATGCCCACCTGCACGCCTTGGCGGAACAGGAAAGTGCCGCCCAGCAGCAGTACATGGACAGCGCCCGCCAGCTCAGCAAGGCCCGTCGCAGTGCTGCCCAGAGCCTCACCCAGCAGGTCCAGAAGCAGCTCACCGCCCTGGGCATGAAAGCCGCTCGGCTGGAAGCCCAGCTGGGCGATTGCGCCCCCGGGGCCGATGGCCTGGAAGACGTGGAATTCCTGTTCTCCGCCAACCCCGGCCAACCGCTCAAACCCCTCGGAAAAGTCGCCTCCGGCGGCGAATTGTCACGGGTCAGTCTGGCCATTCAGGTCATCTGCGCCCGCAACCTCACAGTACCGAGCCTGGTGTTCGATGAAGTGGACGTGGGCGTGGGCGGCGGGGTAGCCGAGATTGTCGGTCGCCTGTTGCGTGAGTTGGGCGGTCACGCTCAGGTACTGTGCATTACCCACCAACCCCAGGTTGCCAGCCAGGGCCACCAGCACTGGCAGGTGCACAAGATTCAGGGCGACGACACCACCCACACCCGCATCCAAGGCCTGGACGACACCGCCAGAATTGAAGAATTGGCCCGAATGCTGGGCGGCGTGGAGATCACCGAATCCACCCGCACCCATGCCCGGGAGATGCTGAGCAAGGCGCAAGCAGCATAAAAAGCAGTTAATAGTTAATAGCTGCGCGGGCAGCGTTGTCAGGATCTGATACGCGGTGCCCGCGCTCAGGGCACCGGGAAGCCCCAAGCCTTTCTTTGTGGGTAATTCAGCTCGCTGAACGAATGCCCTGGCTCCCCCTTCTGCCAATTCCCCTGTGAGAGCGGCGGTTCCGCCGCGAAAGCCCGCCCCGCACCACTGGGCATCGTGGCCGAACGCCCCCCCTACAAACAGACACACAGCCCATCAGCACCAAACCTGCTAGAGGCACTTTTTACCCTCAGGGGATACCTGCAATCAGATCATTGCAGCAGGCCGGCTCCTACGTAGGCCCCGCCGCTGTGGGAACGGAGCGTAGCGGAGTAACGCACGGAGTGCGGCCCGAAGGGTGAGCGAAGCGAATAATCTGCCTGCAGACGAAACGAGACCCTGGTGCCGGCATTCGCTTGCAGACAAGCTCTCACAGTTAGGCATCGACGCAAACGCCACTCCCCGTAGGAGCCTTACTCGCAAGGCGATTCCCGGCTTTGCCCGCCAGCACCTATCGTTCCGCAAGCATGAACGCTTACAGGGCAGAGGCTCTTTCCTGGATGGGACCTGGCTCAGGAGGCATACCCACACAACACCCGGGGCCCCGCGTGTTGTGTGGACATGATGGCGGATGCTTATTTCTTTGGCCTGACGTACAACACCAGGGAGTGGTCCACGATTTCGTAGCCGTGCTCTTCGGCAATGGCGTGCTGACGTTTCTCGATGACCTCGTCCATGAACTCGATGACCTGGTTGGTTTCCATACAGACCATGTGGTCATGGTGGTCCTCGTCAGCCAACTCGAAAACGGCGGAGCCGCCCTCGAAATTATGGCGCAGCACCATTCCCGCCTGTTCGAACTGGGTCAGCACCCGGTAGACAGTGGCCAGCCCCACATCCTCGCCGGCGTCCATCAGCGACTTGTAGATGTCCTCCGCGCTCAAATGGCGCTCCTCGGACTTCTCCAGTTGCTGCAGGATTTTCACCCGCGGCAGGGTCACTTTAAGGCCCGCTTTTCTGAGATCCTGATTATCCAATGCGTATGCTCCAATTTGCCAAAACGGTGGCGATGCCCCTGAAACCGTGGCTTTATCGTGACGCCTGACGCCAGTCTTTGTCGCCACAGCAGGGTTTCTTCAGCCGACCGCATGTCCTACATACGGCTCTTGCTCAGAAAACCCACTGTGACAACCCATCCTCACGCCATGCGTCCGCGCGGAAGCCAAATATTCCAGGGCGACGAAAAAAGCGGGAAACTTGTACCGCTACTGCAAGTCTGTATTATCGCCCGAACACTTTGTGAAGTCGAAAAACCATGCCACGAACTCTCGCTGCCCTCACCCTGACAGCCCTGCTCGCCACCACCGGCTGCAGCACCCTGCGCTTTCCCGGCGTTTACCGGATTGATATACCGCAGGGTAATTTTGTCACCGAAGAGATGCTCGGCGAACTGCAACCCGGCATGAGCCCGGAACAGGTGCGCTACGTGCTTGGCGCCCCCACCCTGGTGGACCCCTTTACCCCGGATCTGTGGCTCTACCCCATGACCTACCGGCCCGGGCGCGGCGAGAATGTCAGCCAGAATATCGCGGTCCACTTCGAAAATGGCACCTACAGCCATCACGAAGGCCAGGTCATCGACGATTTCAAGGCCAAGACCTCCGGTCGTAACGACATTCAGTTGCAACGCAAGGCCGAAGAACGCAAGGAAGAGGCCGAGTAACCGCCCCTTCCCGGGGAACGGCTGAAATCGTCTAGCCCTTTTCGACTTTTTCCTTGGCTCGCTTCTTGCGGTTGAGCTTGGGATCCGCCAGCAATGGGCGGTAGATCTCCACCCGCTCACCGGCCTGCAACACCTGACGGGCCGGGTTGGCAACCACCTTGCCGAAGATTCCCATGGACGCCTTGTCCAGCACCAGCCCCTCAAACTGCTCTTCGATGCCGGACAGCTTCGCCGCTTCCAGCATGGTGGTCCCCTCCGGGACATCCAGCCCGATCAGGCGCTGTTTTTCCGGCAGCGCATAGGCGACTTCCACATGAATGCGGGTCTCTTCCGTCATCAGGGCGACTCCTGATCCAGAGCATCCTCAGCTGTCGACGCCGGCAGGGGCTCGGCCCCAGGAGCAGCTTGCTCCTCTTTCACCGCCGGCGACTGGGGCTCAGCAGGGGCCTCTTCCGGGGCAAACACCGCCCAGATGGAATACACAAACAGGACAATCACGGCGGCCGGAGAGAAAATCCGCACCAGCGCTCGCCATACCAGGTAGAGCTTGAAGTTCTTCATGGCCAGCTCTTTACGGGCCTGGGTTTCCTTCATCACCCAGCCCGCAAAGATGGCGATCAGCAAGCCTCCCAGTGGCAACATTACCGTGGTAGACAGAAACTCCATGTTGTCAAAGAAGGTTCCTACCAAGAAGGTGTTGTCTTTCCACAGGTTAAAGGACAGCACCGAGCCCACACCCAGCAACCAGGCACCCAGGCCCACCACCAGCGCCGCCATACCCCGCTTCAGTCCACGCTCCACGAGCCAGGCCACGACCGGCTCACCCAGGCTGATGGAGGAGCTCCAGGCCGCACACACCACCAGAATGAAGAACAGGGAACCAAACAGTAGCCCACCCGGCATCTGGCCAAACGCCAGCGGCAGGGTCACAAACCTCATGCCCGGCCCCTGCCCCACTTCCAGACCGTTGGAGAACAACAGCGGGAACATGGCGACCCCGGCGCCCAGGGCAACCAGGGTATCCAGCAGGGCGATGATCGCCACCGTGGACATGATGGAAACCGGACGACTGCGACCGGTCTTGCCATCCTTGACCTCACGGGGCATGTAGGCCCCATAGGCCATGATCGCGCCCATCCCCAGACTCAACGTGAAAAATGCCTGTCCCACGGCAACGATGATCGCTTTGCCGGTGAGCTTGGAGAAATCAAAGGCAAACAGGAAGCTCACCCCCTCCTGAAAGCCCGGGGTCGTGGCGGCATAGCCCACCAGCACCAACAGCAACACGAACAGCAGCGGCATCAGTATTTGGACGGCCTTTTCCAGCCCCCCCTTCACACCCCGCGCCACCACCACCATGGTCAGCACCATGAAGAGCGTATGGTAACCCAGTAACAGCAAGGGGTTGGCCAGCATATCGTTGAAGTGAGCTTCCGACTGGGTAGCGGTGATCCCTTCAAAGGCCCCGCGGACCGCTTCCCAGGCGTAGTAAAGCGCCCAGCTCGCCACCGCCGAATAAAACGACAGGATCAGGAACGCGGACAACGCGCCCATGTAACCGATCCCCGCCCAGCGCTGGGTGACTTTGCTATCCGCCGCCACCTTGCGCATGGAATTGATCGGACTCAGGCCGCCTTTGCGGCCCAGCATCACTTCCGCCGCCATGATCGGGATGCCGACCACCGCAATACACAACAGGTACAGCAGCACAAAAGCGCCGCCCCCGTTCTCGCCGGTGATATAAGGAAAGCGCCAGATATTCCCCAGCCCCACTGCCGACCCGGTTGCCGCCAGAATAAATACCCAACGGCTGGCCCACATGCCATGGACCGGCTTGTTCTCTTGCTTCATAACAGCATTACCCTTGATAGCGTGGCGGTATTGTCTTTTTTTTGACAGGGCGGCTCAAGTAACCCGACCGGACCGCTCCCGACTGACAAAGCCCTGTCAGCCTTCTGGCCCATGCTCTATAATCGCTCGCCTATGGGAAAAGCCAACAAAAAAGCCAAAGCGCCGTCGGCCACCATTGCGCAAAACCGCAAGGCTCGCCACGAATACCATCTGGAAGAACACTTCGAAGCCGGCCTGGTCCTGGAAGGCTGGGAGGTGAAATCTCTGCGTGCCGGAAAAGGTAACCTGACAGAAGCCTATGTGCTGCTCAAGGACGGCGAGGCCTTTCTGTTTGGTGCCCGCTTCGAGCCGCTCAACACCGCCAGCACCCACGTGAACCCGGACCCGGTTCGAACCCGCAAGCTGTTACTTCACCGCCGCGAGCTTGGCCGTATCTTTGGTGGCGTACAGAAAGATGGCTACACCTGTGTGCCGGTGAGCCTGTACTGGAAGAAAGGGTTTGCCAAGTGCGATATCGCACTGGCCAAGGGTAAGCAGAAATTTGACAAGCGCGCCACGGAAAAGGAGCGCGACTGGAACCGTCAGAAGCAGCGTCTGATGCGCCAGGGCTGACCCGGGTTAGCGGGCCGGACCCTGAACGCCTGACACTGTCTTCAGACTGGACCGTTGACGGCGTTACACCGACTGGCGGCGATCCACGTCCTGAGCCCGGCTATCGCCGCGCAGCTGCCAGTAAAACTGCAGCCACGCACGCAACACCGCGGGCAGGAAGTAAACGGCGAACAACACCACCGGGAGACGGGCTTCCGGCGTCGCCAGATCCACCAGGTACACACCACCTGCATACGCAGCCAGGGCGAACACCAGTTGCAACGCTCTGTAAAGCAGCGGCTGAGCCTTCAAAGGCGACAGTGCCTTCTCGGAAACTTGCCCTGCTGACCGAAAGATCGTGTTCATCGTCTTTCTCCTTTAATGAACGACAATGCTTTGATCAGCGGCCTTCATTTAACGTCTATTTCAAGGCTCGCTGTAAAGCCATTGTGTGGTACACAATTGAGAGCAGGATGTTTCATGGTGGCTTGTGGCTACCTGAGCATCGCTTGCTCAACCTCACCATCGGCCAATGACACAATGCCGCGGTGACACCCGTATAGTGCGCCTGAAATATGACAAAACAAGCTCTACGAGTCCGATTGTCAGACAAGATATGTGTATTCGGGTAACACTTTTCACAATCTGATTACATTCCGAATGCTATTCAGGTCGTTTACCCCCACAACATGGCTGATCCGGAAGCCGCCAGCCGGCACTTGTGAATCGACTTCCCCCTCCCCATAACCTACAATGACCGTTCACAGGGGCCGACCTGGATTCGACGCCGGTATTGAACTCTGTGGTGCATGTCGAGAAGGTCACGATTCTCGTAAATCCTTAGTGACACATTAAAGTAATCGCAAACGACGATTCTTACGCACTAGCAGCTTAAACCCTGCTTATCGCCAATCGACCCTGCCTGTGGGGAAGAGCGGCGAGCATCGCAACACAGGCTCGCAGCAACGTCCGCCCCGGATCGCGCTGTTAAAACTCTTAGGGGCTCGGCT
>JAZAJX010000081.1:0-31934 GCA_036230225.1 Pseudomonadota bacterium
ATTACCACAGGCCTCACAGCTACAACGGCGGGATCGCCCCTGCGGTGGCCGAAGAAAAACCTAAATCACTGTCCGGTATTAGTTGACCACTACATACGAGCTACGAGCTACGAGCTACGAGCTACGAGCTACGCTCGATTGGATAGGGAATGTCTGGAAAGTTCCCGGGGCTTCGTTATTTCTACAAAGCCGCCGTAGGAACAGAGCGTAGCGAAGTAACGCACGTGGTTCCGTGCGGCCCGCAGGGTGAGCGAAGCGAATAATAGCGCGTTCTGTGCCCGGCGGGTATGAGCCGCGAACCGTGCGAAGCACGGCATCGTCCGCAGGACGATCAAAGCTAGAAGCTAGAAGCTGCCGTCAGGCCTTGAAGCCGTTGAGCCGGTTCATGGCGCCGTTCAAATCCCCGCGCAGCAGGTCGGCGGTATGATAGACCGCTTCATCAATGGCGCGGTCGATCAGGTCCCGGTCGGCCTGAGAGGGCTTGTTGAGCACATGGGGGGTGACGCGATCGGCGGAGCCAGGGTGGCCGATGCCGATACGCAGCCGATAAAAATCGCGGCTGTTGCCATGCTTGCTGATGATATCGCGCAGACCATTGTGACCGCCGTGGCCGCCGCCTTGCTTGAAGCGGGCGCAGCCGGGGGGCAAATCCAGTTCGTCGTGGGCGACGAGTATCTGCGTGACGGGAATCTTGAAGAAATTCGCCAGAGCGGCGGTGGCCTGACCACTACGGTTCATGAAGGTAGTGGGCACCAGCAGGCGGATGGTCTCCCCTTCAAAGGTGAAGGTGCCGGTTAGGCCGAAATATTTCTTGTCTTCGGAAAGGAAAACGCCCTGGCGTCGAGCCAGGGCGTCCACATACCAGACGCCGGCATTGTGGCGGGTGTCCTCGTACTCGCGACCGGGATTGCCCAGGCCTACGATCAGTCGAACCGGTTCCGCCACAGCCACAGTGCGTCTTATTCCTCGCCAGCTTCCGCTTCGCCGTCTTCCTCATCCTTGGCAGCGCCACGGACTTTGGGGGCGTGAACGGCAGCAACCGGCTGGTCGTGGTCGTCGCCCAGCGCCAGCTGGGTCAGTTCCACGCCTTTCGGCAGCTTCAGGTCGGACAGGTGAACAATGCTGTCCAGTTCCACGTTGGCCATGTCGACCTCGATGAACTCGGGCAGATCCTGGGGCAGACAGCTGACTTCGACTTCCGCCACGTTGTGCTGG
Organism: Pseudomonadota bacterium; assembly: GCA_036230225.1. Classification (GTDB taxonomy): domain Bacteria; phylum Pseudomonadota; class Gammaproteobacteria; order Pseudomonadales; family Alcanivoracaceae; genus Alcanivorax. The sequence goes on from JAZAJX010000081.1 coordinate 1,216, forward strand.
ATCTCGCCACCCTGTTTCTTCACACCAATGGAGCCTTCTTCATTGATGAAGTGCAGGGGCACGTTCATGGTGATCTTGTGGGTCTTGTCGACACGCAGGAAATCCACGTGGGTCGGGTGACCTTTGGCCGGGTGGCGCTGCATGTCGCGCAGTACGGCCTGAACGTCGGCGCCGTCCAGTTTCAGGGTCAGTACGTGGCTGTAGAAGGCTTCGGTTTCCAGGGCCTTCTTCAGTTCGCGCAGCTCAACACTGATCATCTGCGGCTCGGCGTCGCCACCATAGATGATGCCGGGAACACGTTCTTGCAGACGACGCAGGCGGCGGCTCGCACCTTTCCCCATGTCGCTGCGGGCTTCTGCATTCAGCAGGAATTCATTGGACATGATATGTCTCCAGTAAGCTCTCGGGCGTCCCGCGACCAGGTCTGCCAGAGAGGTTGATAAAACCACGGAGGATTCCGCGGGGGCGCGATTATGCATGAAATCTGACCGGGAGGCCAGCTGGGCAGGCGTTGAAAGTTCAAAGTTTAAACGCGGTTATGGTGTGGGGCAGGCCAGAAAAGCAGGAGGCCGCGCCCAAAACTGGTGCGCGGCCTCCGCGGTGGCGGTACAAGAGGGTCTTGCCCGCGTTTCAGCGTTTAACGTTGTGGGATTACACCAGCTCCAACCGATCGAACATGGCGCTGAGGGATTCTTCGTTGTTTACCCGACGCACGGTCTCGGCCAGCATCGGGGCCAGGCTGAGAACGCGGATGTTGGCACAGGCGCGACCCGCTTCCGACAGCGGAATGGTGTCCGTCACGACCAGTTGATCCAGGGCGCTGTTGGCGATGTTGTCGATGGCCGGGCCGGACAGTACCGGGTGGGTGATGTAGGCGTAGACCTTGGCGGCGCCGTGGTCCTTGAGGGCCTGGGCAGCCTTGCACAGGGTGCCGGCAGTGTCGACCATGTCGTCCACCAGAATACAGGTGCGGCCTTCCACTTCACCAATGATGTGCATCACCTGGGAGACGTTGGCCTTGGGGCGTCGCTTGTCGATGATGGCCAGATCCGCATCATTGAGTTGCTTGGCCAGGGCGCGGGCACGCACGACGCCGCCCACGTCCGGGGAGACCACCATCAGGTCATCGTGCTTCTGGCGCTCGATGTCTGCCACGATAAGCGGGGTGGCGTAGACGTTGTCCACCGGGATATCAAAGAAGCCATGAATCTGGTCGGCGTGCACATCGACAGTGACAACCCGGTCGATACCCACGGCGGTAATCATGTCGGCGACGACCTTGGCGGTGATCGGCACCCGGGCGGAACGCACGCGGCGGTCCTGGCGGGCGTAGCCGAAGTAGGGCATCACGGCAGTGATACGACCTGCGGAAGAGCGACGCAGGGCGTCGGCCATCACCAACAACTCCATGATGTTGTTGTTGGTGGGGTTGCAGGTGGATTGCACGATAAAGACGTCTTTGCCGCGCACGTTTTCCTGGATTTCCACGGCGACTTCGCCATCGCTGAAGGTGCCCACATCGGCATTGCCGAGCGGCAGATTCAGGTGTTGGACCATGGCCTGGGCCAGTTCGGGATTAGCGTTACCGGTGAAAACGACGAGCTTGGACACTGGCGCCCCCTGGGGTCTTGCGCGATGAATTTAGCAAGCCGCCGAGGGGATAGATGGCTGGCGGCGTGCCGGGAAGAAAATGGCTGGGGTACCAGGACTCGAACCTGGGAATGACGGGATCAAAACCCGTTGCCTTACCAACTTGGCGATACCCCAACACTCGGTCTCAGGTCTGCCTTATGCAGATTGGCCTGAATTCTGTGTCTCTCGAAACTTCGCCAGTGTCTCTCCCAGTGTCTGGTGGAGAGGAGAAGTATCACAGCTTCGAGCGACGAAACCTGTCCAGTGTTGTGGCAACTGTTGCAGCAGTTGCTGCCCCTGTTGCTCTCCGGTGAGGCGCGCAAAACAACAAGCGCCGGTTCCGGTCATACGGGCGTTTCCCGTATGTTGCCTGAGCCAGTCGAGCAACTTTCCAATTTCCGGAAAGTGCCGAATCGCTGCCGCTTCACAGTCATTGCGAAAGTCGCTGGTCAGCACCGCCTCAAGCGAGGCCGGTAATTTACTGACGGGGGTATCCCTTGTCAATTGCCGGTCGCCGAAAATTCGAGCAGTCGACACATGAATTCCGGGGTGAATGACCAAAAAAGCATCGTTCGGCAGCGAAACCGGGGTGATTTTCTCTCCGACGCCCTCTGCCCAGGCACTTTTGCCGTGCACGAAGACCGGCACATCTGCACCCAGGGTCAGTCCGAGCGCCGCCAGGGTGTCCAGCGGCAGATCCAGGTTCCAGAGCGCATTGAGGCCCAGCAGGGCCGTGGCCGCGTCGGAAGAGCCTCCGCCAACGCCGCCCCCCATGGGCAGGCGTTTCTCCAGCCGGATGCGGGCGCCGGCCTGGCAGCCGGTGTGGGCCTGTAGCAGGTGGGCAGCTCGCAGGATCAGGTTGCCATCGTCGTTGGGCACGTCCGGATGATCGCATTCCAGGGTCAGGGTGTCCGCCGGGGCGACGTGCAGGCGGTCGCCCCGGTCGAGCAGGGCAAACAGTGTCTGCAACAGGTGGTAGCCATCCTCGCGCTGACCGGTAATGTGCAGGAACAGGTTCAGTTTCGCGGGAGCAGGGAGCGTCAGAGTCATGCGCCGGGTCGCCAGTCCTTGATCAGCAGGGTGAAGCGGTTGCCGTTCTGGCGAGCCTTGATGCGGTGAGGCAGGGTGACTCCCGAGACGGGCCCATAGCGATCGAACTCCAGATCCCAGCCCAGTTGCTGAAGGCGTTGCAGGTGGCCCTGTTCATCCCGCTGTGACTCGGCGGGGGCGCCGGGCCAGGGCAGGCCACGAGCCCAGTATTGCAGAGCGGAGACCGGTAGCCAGAAACCGGTCAGATGCCAGGCCAGCTCGCCGGGGCTGCGCGCCTGGTATTGCTCTTTAGCGGTAATCAGTTCGGCCCGGCCGATATCCCAGCGCAGATCGGCACTGCCGAACCCCAGGGGGCCGGAAAAACGGATCTGGCCGCGGTTGGGGTGCTGGGTCCAGTCGAATGAGGCGCTGCCGCCATCGTGAGCTGTGCGGTAGCCCAGCTTGCCGCTCATCTCCCACTGCTGGATCTGGTCCGGTCGGGTAAAGGTGTCGGTGTCGGTGGGACGTAACTGACAGGCGCTCAGGGCCAGGGCCAGCAACAGGCTGGTCAGGATTCTCACAAGTGGGCTCCGAGTTTTTCCATGACTTCACGAATGTGGGGGGCGTCCGGATTCTCTTTCAAGGTGTCACGCCAGACCTGGCGGGCCTGATTCTGGGCGCCCAGCACCCAGAGTACCTCCCCATAATGGGCGGCGACTTCCGGGTCGGGGAATTTTTCGTAGGCACGACGCAGGTGGTCCCGCGCGGCGTCCAGGTCTCCGCGCTTGTAAAGCACCCATCCCATGGAATCGAGAATGGCCGGATCTTCCGGGCGCAACGCCAGGGCCCGGGCGATATAGTCATAGGCCTCGTCCAGGCGCTGGGTGCGATTGGCCAGGGTGTAGCCCAGCGCATTCAAGGCACTGGCATCATTCGGCTCCAGGGCGAGCACCTTGAGCAGATCCTGCTCCAGGCGTGCCAGATCCCCGGTTTTTTCGGCGATCATGGCTCGGCTATAGAGGAGCTCGGTATTGTCGGGATCGGACGCTACCGCGTTGTCCAGCAGGACCAGGGCGCTCCGGGGATTGCCGTTGCTGGTACGCATCTCCGCTTCGGTGATGATCAGGCTGGTGCGTAGCTCCGGGTGTTGGCGGACCAGGCCGGCCATCAGGGCACTGGCCTGGTCGGGGTGGTTCTGTTGATAGAGCAGGCGGGCGGCCTGAACGTTGGCCCGTACCCCCTGGCTGCCCTGGACTTTCAGGTAATGCTCGACCGCCTGTGCCGGGTCGTCGGCCTGCTCTGCGGCCTGGCCCAGGTAGAGGTGCATGTCATCCGGGCGGTAATTTTCGGCGAGCAGATCCTGGAGTTCCCGGCGGGCGGATTCGGTTGCCCCGGCCTCGAGAGCCAGCAGTGCCAGAGAGAAACGCAGGTCCAGGTCCTGGGGGTATTGTTCGGCCATGGTGGCCAGCTGTTTTTCCGCCTTCCCGGTGTCTCCAGCGGCCAGCAACATGCGGATATAGGTAAGACGGGGACGCCGGGCGTCAGGGTATTTGCGCACCAGCTTTTTGAGGTGGCGGAGGGCTTTCTTTTCCTCGCCCAGCTGGTGAAGGAGCTGGGCCTTGAGCAACAGGGCGTCCTCATGGCGGGGCATGAGGTCCAAGGCTCGCTCGTTGGCGGCCAGGGCGTCGCCGGGGTCGCCCTCGTGTTCCCGCCACAGGGCGCGGGCATACCAGAGCGGGGCCTGGTCCGGGTAACGGTCGGTGAGTTGGGCCAGGGCCTGCACCAGTTGCTGGTTGCCCTGGGCATCCAGGCCGCGGGCCTGGCTGACCAAGCGTCCCAGCGCCTTGCCACCATGCTCTCCGAGCAGCCGGTCCAGGTAGCGGCTGGCGGCATCGGTATTGCCCAGTCGGATTTCCGACAGAATGGCCAGTTGCAGGGCTTCTTCATGGTCGGGTTGCGCTTCCAGCCACAGCTGGCTGAGAGACAGGGTCTGCTGATGGTCTTCCAGGTAATGGGCCAGTTGAGCCGCCTGGCTGATCACCTGCGGGTCACGGGTCTTTTCGGCGGCCTGGCTGTAATAGCCCAGGGTTACCCCCAGGGACTGGCGCTGGGCTGCCACTTCCGCTACCAGCAGGTCGGAAAGCGTGTCGCTGTCATAGTTGGGGGTGACTGGCCCGGAGGCAGCCGGGGCTACTTCGGCAGGGCCCGGTGTCGGTGCCTGACTGGCGCAGCCGTTAAGCAGCAGAGCGCCGCAAAGCGGCAAAAAAAGGAATCGCGTCATTAAAGGTGGTATGCCTGTTTGATGGTCCGGCTATCATGGCACAGCGATCCGGGATTGCCCAAACCCGTTCCTGATCGGCGGAGGCTATCCCCTTGATGCGCGGGGCCGACATTGTTTTGGGGGGCGCTTTCACGCAAAATGCGTGACCCTTGCGTGGCCTGTTTTCACTGGTCATTGGACGGGGCCTGGAACGAAACGTTCCATCCGTGTCTCGCACAACCACAAACCGGTGAGAAATGCGGCCCGGGTCTGCTGCGGGCAACGAGAGTCTATGAATCTAGTCGCTGTTGGCGTAAATCACACCACCGCGGATGTGGAGTTACGTGAACGTCTGGCGTTTTCCACGCAGCAGGCGGAAGCGGCGCTGGCCAGCCTCCGTGACATGCCGGGGGTGCGTGAAGCGGCCCTGCTATCCACCTGTAACCGTACCGAGCTCTACTGTCTGGTCGACGAAACGGTACCGGACTTTGCTGACTGGCTGGCTTCCAGCCGTCATCTGCCGGTAGAGAAGCTGGTCTCCGTTCTTTACCAGCACCAGGGCGAGCAGGCTCTGGAGCATATGATGCGGGTGGCCGGTGGCCTGGATTCCCTGGTGCTGGGGGAGCCGCAAATTCTCGGACAGATGCGTGAAGCCTATGCCCGCGCTCACGAAGCCGGCTTGCTCAACGGCGAGCTGTCGCGCCTGTTTCAGGAAGTGTTCTCGGTGGCCAAGCGCATTCGCACCGAAACCGGTATCGGTGCCAATCCGGTCTCGGTGGCGTATGCGGCCGTGTCCTTCGCCCGTCATATCTTTGCTGACCTGAAACAGAGCCGTGCCCTGCTGATCGGCGCGGGGGAAATGATTGAACTGGTGGCCCGCCATCTCAGTGAACAGCAGGTCCGTGAAATCGTGATTGCCAATCGGACTCAAGAGCGGGCTTCCGAGCTGGCGGCCGCTGTTGGCGGTCGCGGCATCAGCCTGGAAGAGCTGCCGGTGGCACTGGAGCGCGCGGATATCCTGATTTCCTGCACAGCGGCACCGCTGCCGATCCTGGGCAAGGGAATGGTGGAACGGGCCCTGAAGAAGCGCCGGCACAAGCCCATGTTCATGGTGGATATTGCTGTGCCCCGGGATATCGAGCCCGAGGTGGGTGAGCTGGATGATGTCTATCTCTACACGGTGGACCATCTCCAGGAGGCCATTCAGGAAAATGTGCGAGCCCGCCAGCAGGCCGCCCAGGAGGCTGCCGAACTCATCCGGGATGCCATTGTGCGTCACCGCCGTCAGCGCCGTGAACAGGATGCGGTATCGGTATTGCGGGAATACCGGGAACAGCATACGGCCCTGGCGGAAAGCGAGCTGGAGAAGGCGCTCCAACAACTGCAGAACGGCGGCGACCCGGAACAGGTGCTGCGCAAGTTTCAGCATTCTCTGGTCAACAAGTGGCTGCATACCCCCAGCGTGACCCTGCGCAAGCTGGCAGCGGAGGGGCGGGCCGAATCGTTGCTGCTGGCTCGCGAGTTGTTGCTTGACGACCCGGACAGCCCGTCCGAACCGAAATAATCCCTCTGAGGCGACTATGAAAGCGTCATTGCAAGGCAAGCTGGAAAAGCTGGCCGATCGTTTTGAAGAATTATCCGGTCTGTTGTCCGACCCGGATACCATCAGCAATCAGAACAAATTCCGTGATCTCTCCCGGGAGTACGCGGAAATCGATCCGGTGGTGAAATGCTATCGGGAGTACCAGGCCACGGTGGACAATCTGGAAGCCGCCCGGGCCATGCCGGATGACAGCGACCCGGACATGCGCGACATGGGGGCGGAGGAAGCCCGGGATGCCCAGGCGCGCATGGAGGCGCTGGCCGACGAGCTGCAGAAACTGATGCTGCCGAAGGATCCCCGTGACGGGGCCAACGTGTTTCTCGAGGTCCGGGCCGGTACCGGTGGTGACGAGGCGGCCATTTTTGCCGGCGACCTGTTCCGCATGTACTCCAAGTATGCCGACCAGATGGGCTGGAAAGTGGAAATGGTCAGTGCCAGTGAGGGAGAGCATGGTGGCTACAAGGAAGTGATTGCCCGGGTAATCGGCGACGGCGTGTATTCGCGCCTGAAATTCGAATCCGGTGCTCACCGCGTACAGCGGGTGCCGGCCACCGAATCCCAGGGGCGGATTCATACCTCTGCCTGTACGGTGGCCATCATGGCGGAGGCCGAGGATCTGGGGGATATCCAGATCCGCAACGAGGACCTGCGTATTGATACCTACCGTTCCTCCGGCGCCGGTGGTCAGCACGTGAATACCACCGATTCCGCCGTGCGTATTACCCACCTGCCCACCGGAGTGGTGGTGGAGTGCCAGGACGAGCGAAGCCAGCACAAGAACAAGGCCAAGGCCATGAGCCTGCTCAGCGCCAAGCTCTACGATGCCCAGCAGAATGCGGCCCATGCGGAGCAGGCAGCGGAGCGGAAATCCCTGGTTGGGTCTGGCGACCGTTCCGAACGTATTCGCACCTACAACTACCCCCAGGGGCGGGTGACCGATCACCGCATCAACCTGACCCTCTACCGCCTGGGTGAGGTCATCGAAGGGGATCTGGACGAATTGCTGGGCGCGTTGCTGTCCGAGCACCAAGCGGATCTGCTGGCCGCCCTGGGCGACAGTTAGCATGCGTATTGATGCCGCTCTGCGCCTTGCCCGGGAGCAGCTGGTGGCTTCGCCCAGCGCCGATCTGGACGGCCAGGTGCTCCTCTGCCATGTGCTGGACAAGCCACGCAGCTATCTCTTTACCTGGCCGGAGCGGGAATTGGATGTCGCCCAGCAGAGGCTTTTCCTTGCCTTGCTGGGGCGCCGGGCTGCTGGTGAACCGGTGGCGCACCTGACCGGTGAGCGGGAATTTTTTGGTCGTGCCTTCCGTGTCACCGCAGACACCTTGATTCCTCGCCCGGACACCGAGACGCTGGTGGAGGTGGCACTGTCGCTGCCGTTACCGGTCCGGGCCCGGGTGGTGGATCTGGGCACCGGTACGGGTGCGATTGGCATCACCCTTGCTCTGGAGCAGCCGCAATGGACAGTCTCGTTGGTGGACCTGAGTGAGGCGGCGTTGACCGTGGCCAGGCAGAATGCCCGTCAGCTGGGGGCGGACGTGATGCTGATTCAGGGCAGCTGGCTGGGCGCCTGTGAAGGCCTGTTTGACCTGATCGTCAGCAACCCGCCCTACATCGATCCTGACGATGAGCATCTGGCGCGGGGAGATGTGCGCTTCGAGCCGCGCTCGGCGCTGGTGGCGGAACAACGGGGGCTGGCGGACCTGACGACCATCATTCAGCAATCCACGCAACGGCTGGTTGCCGGTGGCTGGCTGCTGCTGGAACATGGATATGATCAGGGCGAGGCCGTGCGTGCCCTGATGAACGAGGCCGGTTTTGCTCAGGTACGAACCGAACCGGATCTGGGCGGCAATCATCGCGCCACTCTGGGGCAGTTTTCCCCGCGGTAGCGGGCGCGAATGGCATCGCCGGAACCTGCGTGCTTCCAGAGGCGCTCCGACCACACAGACAATGACCGGTGTTTCCGTGCTCAACGACGATCAGTTACTTCGCTATAGCCGCCAGTTGATGGTGGGTGATTTTGACCTGGACGGGCAGGACGCGCTCTCCGGGGCACGGGTGCTGATGGTGGGGTGCGGTGGACTGGCGAACCCGGCGGCACTGTACCTGGTGGGGGCCGGGGTCGGCGAGCTGGTATTGGCGGATGATGATGCGGTGGAGATAAGTAATCTGCACCGACAGGTGGCCTTCCGGGAAAGGGATGTGGGGCTGCCCAAGGTCGAGGCTCTGCAGGCACAATTGCGGGCGCTCAACCCGGACGTAACGGTGCATGCCCATGCCCTGCGGGTGGGGGCTGACTGGCTGGATCGTGAGGTGGCGGCGGCCACACTGGTGCTCGACTGCAGTGATAATTTCGCCACCCGCCAGGCCATCAATCAGGCCTGTGTGGCGCATCGCACGCCGCTAATCAGTGGAGCGGCGATTCGCATGGATGGACAGCTGGCCGTGTTTGACCTGCGCCGGGCAGACAGCGCCTGTTACGCCTGTGTCTATGGAGACGGCACCGATGGCGACCTGGCCTGCAGCCAGGCAGGCATTGTCGGCCCGGTAGTCGGTGTCATCGGCACCTTGCAGGCCATGGCTGCCATCCAGCTGTTGTTGGGGCACTCCTTGCCTGCCACCTTGCGATTGTTCGATGGCCGAACCCTGTCCTGGCGGGAGATGCACTTCCATCAGGACCCTGCCTGCCCGGTCTGCGCCGGGCGTTGATGTCGTGGCGACCGTTCCGGTCCGGCCATTGGCGTCATGCCAGCTATCACAGTGACTTACACAGCCATACTGTTTCCTGCATCGGGGCCGGCGTAGTCTTGAAGAAGACCCTGTCGTCTGTCTATCGGAGACAATGGTGAACCAGGTACTCGCCAGGCTGACAGCGCTGCCGCTGTTTGCGGACCTTCCCGAAGAGGCCCTCGCCGCTCTGGCGGAACGTGCCGAGCCGTTATCTCTGCCCGTCGGGGAGCGGCTGGGACGGGCCGGCGAGCACCCTCGCTGGTTGTACGTGTTGCTCAACGGGCGCTTGCAGCAGGCGGATCCGGACAGGCCGCGACTGATCGACCCTGGTGGCCTGGTGGGTGCCGGCGAGTGGCTCGGCAGGCATCCTTTTGCCGCGGACATTCTGGTTCTTCGGGACAGTCTGCTGCTGCGTTTTCCGGTCCAGGCCATGGTGTCTTTTCTGCTGGATCACCCCCCGGTGCTGTTGGCGCTCAGCCGTCATCTGCTGACACAGCAGGGGGCGTCGCCCCGCAAGAGTGGGGCGCGCCAGGGGACCCTGGCACTGGTGCCTGCCAGTCCGGGGGTCCCAGCGGCGACGCTGGGGGAGGAACTGGTTGGCCGGCTGGGGGGCTGGCCCCGAGCGCGCATGGTCACGGAAGCTCACGTGTTGGCCGCTCTGGGGGACGAGTGTCTGGACGGTGTCGCCGAAAGTGACGCGCGGCTGGAGGGCTATCTGCACCGGCTGGAAGCGGCACATCCCCATCTCGTGTATGTGGCGGGGCGCAGTGAAGGCGCCTGGGCCGAGCGATGCCTGCGCCATGCTGACCGGGTGCTGATGCTGGTGGAGGCAGGGGCCGAGCCGCGTTCGGTGCCCGCGTTGGACGCGTTGCCGGCCTCCTTGCTGGCGCCGTTGGAGTTGGTATTGCTGTGTGCCCGCGGTGACCGTTCTTCCCATACCCGAGCCTGGCGGGAGCGGCTGAACGCGCGCAGTCACTACTACCTGCAACCCTGGTATGGCCCGGATCTGGATGCCCTGGCACGGCAGATTACCGGTCGGGGACTGGGATTGGTGCTGGGTGGTGGTGGTGCCCGGGGCTTTGCCCATATCGGCCTGATTCGTGCCCTGGAGCAACTGCAGATGCCCGTGGACGTGATGGGCGGGACCAGCATGGGGGCGTTCGTTTCGGCGCTGTTGGCTTGCGGCCTCAACGCGGTGGAAATGGTCCAGGTGGCTCGGGATACCTTTGTCAGTCGTAATTATCTGAATGACTATACCCTGCCGCGTGTCTCCCTCATTCGTGGGCGCAAATTTCATCAGCGCCTGCAGTCCGTGTTCGGGGAGCAGGACATCGAGTCCCTGTGGCGCAGCTATTTCTGTGTATCCAGCAATCTTTCCAGCGGCGAGGCAGTGGTTCACGAATTTGGTGACCTGGCGACCTGGGTGGGGACCAGCATGTGTGTGCCCGGGGTGGCGCCGCCGGTGCTGTTCGAAGGGGAGTTGCTGTGTGATGGCGGTGTGGTGGATAACCTGCCCACAGATGTGATGCAGGCCATGGAGCGCGGCGCCATCATTGCCTCCAGCGTCAGTGCGCAGAGCGATATCGCCCTGGAGGATCTGCATTCCAGCCAGCCTGACCCGGGGGCGTTGCTGCGTCGCCAGCGAGGGGCCCGCTGGCCCGGATTCGGCGAAATTCTGCTGCGTACCGCTACCCTCAACAGCGATACGGTAGTGTATCCGGCATCGGTGGCTCGCTCGGATGTGTGTCTGCACATGCCGGTCACGGACGTGAATATGTTCGATTGGAAAGCCCTGGATACGCTGGTGGAGCGGGGCTATCAGCATGCCTTGCAGGTGCTGGAACCGATGCGCAGTGAGTTGCTGGGCGAGGTCTGAGCCTGTGTGATCGGCAAGCCTGTGAGGTGTCACTGGACCCGTGTGGGGAGGCCGTTGTCTGCTGCCAGGGTCGCCAGACGTTGTCGCAGCGCCGGGTCTACCTTGCCGTACTCGTCAATAATCTGGGCAACATCGTTCTGTCGCTGGGCGGGCAGGTGTCCGGCTACCCGGACGAGAGCGGGCCACTGTTCCGTGGTCAGCGCGGCCTCCATGGCCCGGGCGATCGCGTGGCGATCCAGTATGGCTGCCTGGTTGCCCACCTCCTGGAGCAGTGCCGGCCCCATCATGGCGACCAGTGGCAGTAGTCGACTCCAGAGCCCGTGCTGGTCGGCAGCGGTAATGATATGGCCGAGAATGGCCGGCTGCTGTTGCAGGGCGGGCAGTGCCAGCAACCGTTGCTGGGTGGCCGGGGACAGCTCGGCGATCACCGGAATCAGGTCCGGCCAGAGCTGGTGAGCTTCGGTGACCTGAATGATGCGTTCGAGCACGGCGTCGGGCTGACTGGCGGCAAGATCACCCAGTTGATGCTTGAGTTCGTAACCCAGGTTGCCGAGTAGGGCGATCACTTCCAGCACCAGGTCATTGGCCGGGTCCGTGGCCAGTAGCACGGCCTGCATCAGCCGTTCTCGCGGTAGCAGACGCACCAGATGATCCAGTCGGGTCCGTGACTCCATATACAGGGCGATGCGCAGCAGGTGGCTATCATTGTCCACCGCCTCCATGATGGCCCGTGTCGTAGCGTCATCCAGGGCATCTGCCACCCGGCCCAACAGCATGAAAGCACCTTCCCGGATCAGGGTCAGGGCGGTCTCCACCAGCAGTGGCGGGGGAAGGTGGCGGATCAGTTCACGGCTGCGCTGAGGATCCAGGTGCTGACATACCCGGGTGAGGAAGGACACGGGGAGTCTGCGGGCAATGGCGGCGCCGCGGTGGGACGGCATTTCCGTGGCGATGCGGGCCGTGAGCAAGGGGCCCGCCCTGCGAGCCAGCGGCGCTGTCAGGGCAGTGGGAAGCCATGCCGCCAATTGTGCCCAGCGCTGGAAGCGGGCCCGGTCGTCGGCCAGGCAGGTTTCCTCGCAGAGGTGTCGTAACTGACGCAGCGCCTCCGGCGGGTAGGGGGTGAGATCATCAAGCTCGCTGGCAGGCTGTTCCAGCAGGGCTGCCAGTTTTCGCACCTCGATCAGGCTGGCCAGCATGATCAGGTTTCCCGGTGAACGACGTTACCCAGCAGCGGTCGCAGGCAGGCGGGAAGTGCGCGCCGCAGCGCCGCCTCCAGGGCATCCTGCTGCTGCCGGTGACGGGCTGTGATCATTGCTGCCAGCTGCTGTTGGCGGGGGATCTCCAGCGCTGCCAGTTCAGCCAGGCTGGCCGGGGGGCACCCCAGCGCTTCTGCCAGCGGGCCGGCCGTGTTATTCGGCTGGCGTCGGTGCGTCAACATCGTCCTGGCGAGCGGGCCCGGTGTTCTGATTCAAGGATTGCTCCGGTGCCATGTCGAAGCCTGGTTTGCTGATATCGGGTTCAGAGTCAGACAGGAAATAGACCGCCACCAGAATCAGCAAGCACAGAACGATGGCGATGGAGAGAATATGGCGCATGACGCTGACCTCCCTGGCTGAGAATGAAGGTCGGCCTGCGCGGAGAAGTTGTCCGGGCCAACCTCTATGTCTCCAATATAGGCCCCTTTGCCGGGCGGGACAACGCGTCAGCCCATCAGGGCGTCAGGCAGACAGTTGCACCACCTGGCTATTGAGGTCGGTGATTTGTCTGGCCATATCGGAAAGCAGACTGTGGATCATGCCCGGGTTGGTGCGGATCAGGTCCCGGAACTGGTGTTTGGGAACCTTGACCACGGAGCAGCGGCTTTTGGCGCGGACGGTGGCGCTGCGCGGGGAGTGAGTCAGCAGGGCAATGGCGCCGAGCACTTCCCCTTCGCTGACCTGTCCCACCACCACGTCGTCCACCAGCACGTCCGCCTGACCCTCGAAGAGGCTGAAGACATAATCTGCCGTTTCTCCCTGGCGAATAATGACATCCCCGGGTTCAAAGTAGGCGAAGCCCGGGGTGGTATGGCTTTCTTCCGGTACGTGGGCGGCCAGCAATCGCACCACCATGGCTTGCTGGGTGGTCAGGATACGGGTCCACAGACGGGCCAGTTGCTCGTCGGCCAGCACGGCCTCCACCAGCCTGACGGTGGGGTAGGCGGCCAGCAGCACAGCGCTTTCCGCGTAGTAAGTCACCTCGTCATTGCCTGCGTCGGGCAAAATCATGTCGCCTTCGTCCCAGGTGAACAGTTTGCGCTCCTGGCAACGCATTCCCAGCATGCCGCCCTTGACCACATAGGTGGTATCGGCACACATGCCTTGCTGGAAGGCGTCTTCGGTGGGAGCGATGGGAAAGGACTGGGGCTGAATGGGGAGCTGCCCGATAAACTCATCGACCAGACGCTTGTACATGCGGGTCAGGGCGGAAAAGCCGCCGCTGGCTTCGGCCACGGAAATCATGCTGTGCCTCTACAAACTCAGATTTTTGCCTGAGTATGCAGGAAGAAGACACTACGAAACAGGGGTGAGTTGGCAGTTCCGTGAGGTCAGGCCCGGCCACCCCGCGAGAGGGGGGGGAGGCAGCGTTGCCCGCTGGCCGGACGTTGACGAAAGGATCAATAGTCCCGTTCACGGGGAAGGAATTGCGGGGCCTCCCGCTTCTGATTGGCCTGCATGGCGCGACGTTGGTTCTTGCTTCGCAGCAGCTTGAACTGCAGCTTGCTTTCCACATCAAATGCCTGGGCCTCCGGCATATTCCAGGTCTGTTGGAAGAGGCTCTTGGCGGCGCTGATGCCGTCCGGTGACCGGGCCTTGATGGATTCTGCCAGCTGTTCCGCTTCGGCCAGCGGGTCTGCAGCCACCCGGGTGACCAGGTTGAGTGCCTTGGCTTCCTCGCCCTTGAACAGCCGCCCGGTCATGGTCAGTTCCTTGGCCACATCCATGGGGACCAGTTCTCGCAGGGTGACAGTGCCGGTCATGTCCGGAATCAGCCCCCACTTGATTTCCATGATGGACATTTCGCAATCCGGGGTGGTCATGCGGAAATCGGCCGCCAGAGCGATCTGCATACCGCCGCCGTAACAGTAGCCATGCAGTACGGCGATCACCGGGATGGGAAGCTCACGCCAGCACCAGCATACTTCCTGAAACAGGTTGGTCTTCTTGATGCCGTATTTGGTGAACCCCTTGAGCAGTTTCAGGGGCTGTTTCATCACGGTACCGAAGTCCAGCCCGGCGCAGAACGCCTTGCCTTCTCCCTGAAGAATGACCACGCGCAGGCTGCGATCTTTTTTCACGGTCTTGGCGGCATCAATCAGGCCTTCCATCATGGCAAAGTCGAGGCCGTTATATTTGTCGGCGCGGCTCAGCGTGACGTAGGCAATGTGGTTTTTCTTCTCCAGGGTGACGCGGTCATGGAAGGTCTGGGAAGGCATGTTTTTACCTCTTGAACGCTGCAGCGGCCTCATACGGCATGACAAACCATGAGGCCGCTGGTAGTGGCGTTATTGCAGTTTTTCCTGCAGCAGCTTGTTGAGTTGCTGCGGGTTGGCTTTGCCCTGGGTGGCTTTCATGGCCTGGCCGACAAAGAAACCGATTTTTTTCTTTTTCTTGGCGTCGTCCGAGTTGCGATAGTCCTCAACCTGCGGGGCATTGTTGGCGATGATGTCATCGACGATTTTTTCCAGTTCGCCGCTGTCATTCATCTGCTTGAGGCCCTTGGCGTCAATGATGGCATCCGGGTCGCCTTCGCCGGCCCAGCAGGCCTCGAAGACTTGCTTGGCGATCTTGGAGCTGATGGTCCCATCCTTCAGGCGGGCAATCAGTTGGCCCAATTGTTCGGCGCTGACTGGACTGTCACTGATGTCTTTTTCTTCCGCGTTCAGCTTGGCGGCCAGCTCCCCCATCACCCAGTTGGCGGCCAGTTTGGCGTCACCGCCGGCCTTGGCTGCCCCCTCGAAGAAGGTGGCTGTGGCAATGGAGCCGGACAGCAGGTCGGCGTCGTATTCGCCCAGTTGGTAATCGGCCATGAAGCGAGCTTTACGAGTATCCGGCAATTCCGGCATGGCCGCTTTAAGGGCGTCCAGATCCGCATCGCTGATGGCGACCGGCAGCAGGTCCGGGCAGGGGAAGTAACGGTAATCGTTGGCGTCTTCCTTGCTGCGCATGGAGCGGGCGGTGTGAGTGTCGCCGTTGTAAAGGCGAGTTTCCTGGACAATCTTTCCGCCGTCTTCCAGTACGTCGATCTGGCGCTCCACTTCCAGCTTGATGGCCTTTTCCATGAAGCGGAAAGAGTTCAGGTTTTTGGTTTCGGTGCGGGTGCCCAGGGGGGCGCCAGGCTTGCGCACGGAAACATTCACGTCGAAGCGCATGTTGCCCTGGGACATGTCGCCATCGCAGATGCCGATGGAGGTGACAATGGCGTGCAGTTTGCGTGCAAAGGCAACGGCTTCTTCCGCATTGCTCATGTCCGGTTCGGTGACCACTTCAATGAGTGGGGTGCCGGCGCGGTTCAGGTCGATGCCCGTCATGCCGTGGAAGTCTTCATGCAGGGATTTGCCCGCATCTTCCTCCAGGTGGGCGTGATGAATGCGAACGGTTTTTTTCTCGCCATTTTCCAGCTGGATTTCCACTTCACCCGCACCCACGATGGGCTCGGCCAGCTGGGTGGTTTGATACCCTTTTGGCAGATCCGGATAAAAATAATTTTTCCGCTCGAATACGCTGTGCCGACAGATGTCCGCGTTGATCGCCAAACCAAAAAGCGCGGCTTTGCGCACGGCTTCCTTGTTCACTACCGGCAATGTTCCGGGCATGCCCAGGTCTACCAGAGACGCCTGGGTGTTCGGCTCGGCACCGGTGGACAACTTGCTGCCGGAAAACAGTTTGCTGGCGGTGTTGAGCTGGACGTGAATTTCCAGGCCAATCACGACTTCCCAACTCATTGGTCACCTCCAAATACCGGGGCCTGTTTATGCCAGTCGGTGGCCTGCTGATATTTGTGCGCCACGTTGAGGATCTGGCCTTCGCGGAAGTAGTTGCCGATGATCTGTGTGCCCGTTGGCAGGCCGTTGATGAAGCCGGTGGGCATGGACAGGGCTGGCAGGCCAGCCAGGTTGACACCGATGGTAAATACGTCGGCCATGTACATGCTCACCGGGTCGTCTTTCTTGGCGCCCAGTTTGAAGGCGGTTTCCGGGGCGGTGGGTCCCATCAGCACATCGACCTTTTCAAAGGCGCGGGCAAAGTCATCACGGATCAGGCGTCGTACCTGCTGGGCGCGACGGTAGTAAGCGTCGTAGTAGCCGGCGGACAACGCATAGGTGCCCACCAGGATGCGGCGTTTCACTTCGTCGCCGAAACCTTCGGAACGGGAGCGTTTGTAGAGATCTTCCAGGTCCTGCGGATCGCCACAGCGGTGGCCGAAACGCACGCCGTCGAAACGGCTCAGGTTGGAGCTCGCTTCCGCCGGGGCAATGACGTAATAGGCCGGTACCGATAGCTTGATGCTGGGCAGGGACACAGAGACGACCTTGGCACCACGCTTTTCCAGCTCACGAATCGCGTCGCGGCTGTTATCGGCGATGGCGCCGTCCAGGGTGTCCGGGAAAAACTCTTCCGGGATGCCGATGGTGAGGCTGCTGATGTCTTCCTTCAGGGCGCCGAGATAATCCCCCACGGTTTCATTGAGGCTGGTGGAGTCGCGGTGATCATGACCGGCCATGGCCTGCAGCATCAGAGCACAGTCTTCTGCGCTCTGGCCCATGGGACCGGCCTGGTCGAGGCTGGAGGCGAAGGCGATCATACCCCAGCGGGACACGCGGCCATAGGTGGGCTTGAGGCCGGTGATGTTGTTCAGCGCGGCGGGCTGGCGGATGGAGCCGCCCGTGTCGGTGCCGGTGGCGCCGGGGGCCAGACGAGCCCCCAGGCAGGCAGCGGCACCGCCGGACGTGCCCCCGGGTACCCGCTCCAGATCCCCGGGGTTCTTCTCCGGGCCGTAATAGCTGGTTTCGTTGGAGGAGCCCATGGCGAACTCGTCCATGTTGGTCTTGCCCAGCATGACGGCGCCTTCGGCGGCCATTTTTTCCACCACGGTGGCGGGGTAGGGGGCAATGAAGGTGTCCAGCATTTTCGAGCCGCAGCTGGTGCGCACGCCCTCGGTGCAGAAGATGTCCTTGTGGGCGATGGGCAGGCCGGTGAGCAGGCCCTGATTGCCGGCGGCAATGGCCTGGTCGGCGGCGTCTGCCTGAGCCAGGGCCTGGTCGGCGGTGACGGTGATAAAGCTGTTGAGTTCGCCGTCGTACTGCTGGATGCGGGCCAGGAAGTGCTCGGTGAGCTCCCGGGAGGAGAAATCGCCGGCGGTCAGGCCTGCCTTGAGTTCGGTCAGTGTCTTGTCATGCATGGCGTCTTGATCGCTTATTCAATAACCCGGGGAACCAGGAAACAGCCGTCTTCGGCGGCGGGGGCGATATCCATCGCCTTGTCGCGCACATTCGGCTCGCTGATCTGGTCGTCTCGCAGCGGCTGGGTCACGTCCAGCGGGTGGGCCATGGGGGGCACATCGGCCACATCGGCCTGCTGTAGCTGGTCCACCATGGCAAGAATGTCATTGAGGCGATTGGACAGGGCGGTGGTGTCTGCCTCGTCCACTTTCAGGCGCGCCAGATGGGCCACCTGGGCAACCACCTTGGAATCAATGGCCATGATTCTCTCCGTTGGGATGCTCCGCAGCGGGCGGAGACGGGCTAATGCGGGTCTGGAAAGCCGCAAAAAGTACCATAGACCGCCTGTCCGGGGCCACTGCCCCGCGGGCGATTAGGGCGAAAGACAGGGCCCGGTTCGCTTGCCCAATGCCCCTGCCGTTGCTAGAGTTGCGCCATCTTATCAGGCGCTTGGCTTTTTCCCGCCCAGCGGCCTTATTTTCGCGAAAATTTCAGGAAACACGCCAGAGATGTCCATGATCAAGCGTATTCGGGGGATGTTCTCCACCGATTTGTCTATCGATTTGGGGACTGCCAACACCCTTATTTATGTACGTGGCCGCGGCATCGTGCTGGACGAGCCTTCCGTGGTTGCCATTCGCCACCATGGCGCCCAGAAGAGTGTGGCTGCCGTTGGTGCCGACGCCAAGCGCATGCTGGGGCGTACTCCAGGCAATATTACTGCCATCCGTCCCATGAAAGACGGGGTGATCGCTGACTTCGACGTCACCGAGAAAATGCTCCAGTACTTCATCAAGAAGGTCCACGATACCGGCTTTTTCCCGCCGGCACCTCGCGTGCTGGTCTGTGTGCCCTGCAAATCTACCCAGGTGGAACGCCGTGCCATTCAGGATTCCGCCTACGGCGCCGGGGCCCGGGATGTGTATCTGATTGAAGAACCCATGGCGGCTGCCATCGGTGCCGGTCTGCCGGTGGAAGAGGCCCGTGGTTCCATGGTGGTAGACATCGGTGGGGGTACCACCGAGATTGCCCTGATTTCCCTGAACGGCGTGGTTTACTCCGAGTCTGTGCGTATTGGTGGTGACCGTTTCGATGAAGCCATTGTGGCGTTTGTCCGCAAGGAATATGGCTCACTGATTGGTGAGTCCACCGCCGAGCGTATCAAGCACGAGATTGGCACCGCCTATCCCGGTTCCGAGATCCGCGAGATTGATGTGCGTGGGCGTAACCTGGCCGAAGGGGTGCCGCGCAGCTTCACGCTGAATTCCGAGGAAATCCTGGAAGCGCTGAAAGAGCCGCTGGCGGCGATCGTCAACGCAGTGAAAAATGCGCTGGAAGCCTCGCCGCCCGAACTGGCCTCGGATATCGCCGAGCGAGGCCTGGTGATCACGGGTGGGGGCGCCCTGCTGCGCGATATCGACCGGCTGATCAGCGAAGAAACCGGTTTGCCGGTGATCGTGGCCGATGACCCTCTGACCTGTGTGGCCCGGGGTGGCGGCAAGGCACTGGAGCTGATGGACAGCCAGGGCTTCGATATGCTGGCCATGGGCTAATAACCCATGGCTGCACCGGCCAATCCTACCTACCGACTCCTGATCGCGCTGGTCCTGGCCATCATCATGATGGTGCTGGATCAGCGTACGCCCTGGGCGGTGCCACTGCGGCATGTGCTCGGCTATCTCACGGCGCCAATTCATTATCTGGCCCACCTGCCGGTGGATTCCGGTGAGTGGCTCTCCGAGCAGACCGAGAGTCGCAGCTCCCTGATGGAGGAAAATCGGCGGCTGCAGCGTCAGGCTCTGATTCTGGAGCAAAAAGTGCAGCGTCTGGCGGTACTGGAAGCGGAAAATGTGCGCTTGCGAGAGCTGCTGAATTCCTCGGCGGACCTGGACGCCAACGTCCTGGTGGCAGAAATCATCGGGGTGGACCCGGATCCCAACCGCCAGGAATTGGTCATCAACAAGGGGAGCGGCGACCTGGTGTCCCGGGGGCAGGCCGTGCTGGATGCCCAGGGGCTGATCGGGCAGGTGGTGGATGCCGGGCCGCTAAGCTCCCAGGTGTTGCTGGTCACTGATGCCAGTCATGCCATGAGCGTTCAGGTCAACCGAAATGGCGTGCGGGCCGTGTTGGCCGGTACCGGCCAGTCCGATGGCCTCAAGCTGTTGTATGTGCCGGACACGGCGGATATCCGTGAGGGTGACTTGCTGGTGAGTACGGGGCTTGGCCAGCGTTACCCGCGAGGGTACCCGGTTGCTACGGTAACGGCGGTGCGCCACCAGTCCGGAGCCCCCTTTGCGGAGATTGCGGCACGTCCCACCGCCCGGATTGATCGGGCCAGCCATGTGCTGCTGGTGCAATCCACCGAGACGCCACTGATTCCGGTGCCCGACCCGGAGGCCGCCAATGATTCATGATCGCCCTGCCGGTACCGGCGTTATCGTTGTGACCCTGTTGCTTGCTGCCTTGCTGGAGGTGGTTCCGCTACCGGACACCATCAACTGGGTGCGTCCGGAATGGATGCTGCTGGTACTGGTTTACTGGGTGCTGGAGCTGCCCAGTCGTGTCGGGGTGCTGTGGGGCTTCTTCGTCGGGCTGTACCACGATGTGCTGGTGGGAACCACGCTGGGACAATGGGGCCTGGCCTATGCGCTGGGCGCCTTCGTGATGCTGGCCGCCTACAAGCGTATGCGTGTCTTTACCTCCCTGCAGCAATGTGCGGTCGTTTTCCTGCTGGTGGGCACCGTGAGTCTGTTGGCGTTTCTGGTGCAGGAATCTGTGGGCCGTACCCTGTATCCCCCTTACACCATCCTATATTCTTCCCTGGCCAGCGCCGTTCTCTGGCGCCCGGTTTGCGCATTGCTTCGCTGGGTGCAACTGCGTTTTCTCGTACGATAAAGAGCAGTTGACAGTTGATAATTGACAGTTGATAGCGAAAACCCGGATAACCTGGCCTTGGCTTTAACCTTTCAGTTATCGGCATGAATGCGCCGAGCAGCTATCCACTTTTCACTGTCAACGATCAACTGATTTTATGATGCTTTACCTCGCCTCAGGCTCGCCGCGCAGAGCAGAATTGTTGAAGCAGATCGCGGTTCCCTTTTCCGTGCTGCCTGCGCCCAATATTGATGAAACCCCCCGGCCCGGAGAAGCGGCGCTGGATTACGTGTGCCGAATGGCACGGGAAAAGGCTCGTGCCGGTACGGCGGGTATGGCTGGGGAAGGCGCGGTGCTTGGTGCGGATACGGCGGTGGTGCTGGGGGATGACATCCTGGGCAAGCCGGCGAGTCAGGAAGAGGCACTGGCCATGCTGGCGCGCCTGAACGGTGCCGAGCATCAGGTGATGTCGGCACTGGCCTTGCTCAACCAGGGGGAGCTGGCAGTGCGCCACACCATCACCCGGGTGCAATTCCGACGACTGACGGATGCGCAAATACGGGCCTATGTTGAGACCGGTGAAGGGGCCGACAAGGCCGGCGCTTACGGTATTCAAGGGCTGGGCGCGGCGCTGGTGGCGTCGCTGACAGGCAGTTACAGTGGGGTAGTCGGCCTGCCACTGGAGCAAATGGTGGATTTGCTGGATCAGGCCGGCATCCGTTACTGGCAAACCCGCTGACTATGGCATCGACCCGACCCAAACGCTGGTTCCGACTCTATCCTTCCCTGTGGTGGCTGACCGCCGCGTTGCTGTTGTTGCTGGCGGCTTATGTGGTCATTGGGCGTCAGCTCATGCTGTTGGTGCCGGATTACCGTGAACGGCTGGAAACCCTTTTCGAGGAACGGATTCAGACCCCGCTGACCATTGCCGAGCTGGACGGCAAGATGTCCGGCCTGGTTCCCCAGTTCGTGGCTCGTCAGATCCGCCTGCCGGCACCGGAAGGGGATTCGGCGCTGGAACTGGATGAGGTGGTGCTGGGGGTCGATGTGTTTCGCTCCTTGTGGCATCGGGATCTGGTACTCAAGGAACTGCGTATTCACGGTGTAGAGCTCAATCTGGTGCGTGGCGAGGATGGCAGTATCCGGCTGCGAGGTCTGGATGCGCTGGGCAGCTCCGACCCGGAGCAGCGTCCCCCTCTGGAACGGATTCTCACCCTGTTCTATCGCCAGCAATTACTGGTGATCAGCGATGCCCGCCTGACCCTAGAGTGGCGGGGAATGCCGCCGCTCGCGGCATCGGAACTGGAAGCGACCCTGATCAATCGTGGTGATGAACACCGACTGGCGGTGAATCTGGAGGCACGGGACCGGCCCCTGTCGTTGCAGGCCCGCGTGCATCTCCATGGCGACGCCTTCACCCTGGAAGAGGTCGAGGCGGATCTGTACGCCAATCTCAAGGGGGAGCGTCTGCATGAATGGTTGCCCCGGGACCTGGATTGGCCGGTCCGGATCACCGATCTGGACGGTCGCCTGAAGCTTTGGACAACGCTCCAGCAGGGGCAGCCCCATGATGCCCGTGTTCTTTTGAACCTGCCCGCCCTGACATTGCGGCAGAATGACAGGGATTGGCCGATGACCGCCTTGTCCGCCCAGCTTGCCTTGCAGCGGGATGCGTCCCAGGCCACGGTGTCGTTGACAGGGCTCTCCGGTGAGTCGCCAGCCGGGCCCATGAACCTGGGAGACATGGCGCTACGTTGGGATACTGGAGGCGATCAGCGCCAATGGCAGTTCCGCGGTAGCGAGTTGCCGCTACATGCTGTCAGCCAGCAGTTTCAGCAGTGGCCTTTCCCGGTTCCCGACGCCTTGCAAAAGCTCCGCGAACGTTTGCATAGACAGGTCCCCAGAGGTCTGCTGGATGGTGTTTATGTGCGCGGTCGTGCGCGCCAGCTGGAGTTGTTCCAGTTACGTTTTACCGGTTTGTCGAGTCAGGCGGAGGATCGCATTCCCGGTGTCCAGGGACTCTCCGGTTGGGTATCCGGCGGCCCGGATCGTGGCCAGGCCCACCTCTACAGTGAGAATCTCAGCCTGCAGTTTCCTCGATTGTATGACCATGCCCTGACGGGACAGATGAGCGGTGTGCTGGATTGGCAGCGGGATGGAGAACACCTGCAGGTTCGTTCCGGGCGATTGCGTGTGGTGAACCCGGATGCCCACGGTGAGGCCATGATGCAGCTGCGCCTGCGCCCGGAGCAGGTGCCGGAATTACGTCTGGCGGCGGAAATTTATGAGGGCAATGGTGCTCGCGCCAGCCATTACATGCCTCTCAAACGACTCCCTGATGGTGTGTCCAACTGGCTCGCGCAGGCGATTCAGGGTGGTTACCTGCAACGGGGCCAAATTCTGTATCAGGGGCCGGTAAAGATCGACAAGAGCCGTCAGCAGGATCGCACTCTGCAAATGCGCTACCAGGGGCAGGATGTGCGCCTTTCTTTTCTGCCGGACTGGCCCATGGCCAGCGGGGTCTCGGCAGACGTGCTGATTAATGGTCGTCAGGTGCGTGGCCTGGCTCACAGCGGCCGGTTGCTGGGGAGCGAGCTGCGCGATGTGCATGTGGATGTGGCCGCCTATGAAACGGGAGAAACGCCTCGTCTGGTGATTTCCGGTGAGGCGGATGGGCCATTGAAGGACCTGGATACCCTTTTTCAGGATACGCCTTTGCGCAAGCAGCTTCCTGGAGAGTTGCTGGATTGGCGTTTCCGGGACGGTAGCATGGCCGGCTACCTGCTGTTGGATCTCCCCCTGGGCAAAGACGGCGGTGCGCCCATGGTGATTGTGGATGCCAACATCGACAAGGCGAGCCTCCACAATCAGCCGCGCAATCTGCGGATCAGCGACGCGACGGCACCGGTCTATTTCCATCTGCGCAATGGTGTCCAGATTGATCAGCTGCATGCCAAGGCTCTGGATGGTGAGTTCAGCGGGCAGTGGCTAACTCGTGATGGCCGTAGCCGTCTGCAGTTGGATGGGCATCTGCCCATGAAAGCGGCGGCCCGCTGGCTGGGATTTGCCTGGCTGGCGCCATTGAAAGGGGAGTTGCCCCTCGGGCTGACCGTGCAGGTGCCCTGGCAAGGAACGGATTTTTCCCTGCGAGCGGCTTCCTCCATGAAAGGGGTGACGGTGGACGTGCCTGCGCCGCTGGGCAAGAAAGCGCAACAGACCCGGCCCCTGGATATCCGTCTTCGCAGTCCGGGGAATCGGCTGGCGTTGGATCTGGATTACGGAGGAGGGCTGCTGCGTGGCGTCTTCCAGATAGATAAGTCGATGCGAGGGGATCTGCTCCTGGGAGCGGGGAGTCTGGCGTTACCCGCTGACGGGATACAGGTCCGGGGGCGGTTGGCGCAGGCCAGTGTGGAGCCATGGATCGATTTTATCGGTAACCAGCTGGTGCCCTCCCTGGAGAGCGAAACGCGTGGTGTGGCGGGCGAGTCCACGAGTCTGAGCAAGGTCAGCCTGCAGGTGGACCGTCTCGACCTGTTTGGTGTCGAGGTGCCCAATACCCGCTTGTCGGTGTTGCCGGCCCGGGCCGGCTGGGATCTCGCCCTGAGCAGTCGAAGCGTGGCCGGGACAGCGCATATTCCGGATGGTTTCTCCGCCCGGGGGGACAAGCCCATAGGGCTTTCCATGTCCCGACTCCATCTTGATCTGCCGGAGGGCTTTGCCGACGACGATGGCACGTCGGCCCCGGTGTCTCCACTGGCACTGCCGCCGGTGGATGCGGAGCTGAGCAGCATTGTGATCAATGGCGAGAACTTTGGTCAGTGGCGGGGCGAAATCCGCCCGGTCAAACAGGGGGTGCGAATCACCGGACTGGATGGGCGCTGGCGGTCCAGCCGTTATCAGGGCACTCTGGATTGGACCGAAGAAGGCGGCGAGCCCTACAGCCGTTTCAACGGCAGCCTGTCCTCTGACAATCTGGGGCGCTCGCTGCAGGCCTGGGACATGCCGGCATTGATCGAATCCGATGATGCCCGGGCCCAGGTGGTGCTGGGCTGGGCGGACTGGCCTCTGGGCATGGATTACCTGGCGCTGGATGGGCAGGCCCGGGTGGACATCGGCGAGTGTCGCATTCCTGATACCGACACCAAGACATCCTTTTTGCGTCTCTTGGGTATTCTCAACATCGGTACCATTCAGCGTCGCCTGCGGCTGGATTTCTCCGACCTCTATAAAAAGGGGTTGAGTTGCGACAGCATCACCGGGGACTTCTCCATTGACGGTGCCCGGGTGGCCACTGCCAACCTGGCTATCGATTCGCCGTCTGCTGCCATCCGTGTTAAAGGTGCCATTGATCTGGAGAAGGAAACGCTGGATCACAATATGGAGGTCACGCTGCCGTTATCGAGCAATCTTTACGCGGGCTGCCTGGCCGGACCTGCCGCTTGCGCCGGCATTTTCGTGGTGGAGCGTATCTGGGGTGACCGGCTCGACAAGACCACCACCATGGAATACCGGGTTACCGGTAACTGGAGCAACCCGCAGGTGAAAGAAACCGAGGGGATGTTCGAATGAGAGACAATGGCTACCCGGTTGCCGCGATTCAGATGACCAGTGGGTTGCAGCCGGATGACAATCTTCGTCAGGCGCAGGGCTTGCTGGAACGTGCCCGCGAGCAGGGCGCGCGCTTGGCATTGTTGCCGGAAAACTTTGCCGGTTACGGTGTGGATTACCGGGTGCTGGCAGAACGCTACGAGGCCCTGGCCGACTGGTTGAGCGAGCAGGCCAGGGCGCTGGACATGGCGATTATCGGCGGCAGTTTGCCTTGTCAGCAGCGTCCGGGTGGCCAGCCGGTGCCGGCACCGCGGGTGCGTACCTGTTCCCTGGTGGTTAACGCGTCGGGGGAGCGGGTCGGTCGCTATGACAAACTGCACCTGTTCGATGCGGATGTGGAGGATGCGCAAGGACGCTACCGGGAATCCGATCTGTTCGAACCCGGCCAGGAGGTGGTCACTGTGCCTCTGGAGGGCCTGCGGGTAGGGCTGGCAATCTGTTACGACCTGCGCTTTCCGGTTCTCGCCCAGCGTTTGGTCCGCGCCGGGGCTCAACTGCTGGTCTACCCCTCCGCCTTTACTGCGGTCACCGGTGCCGCCCATTGGCAGTTGCTGTTACGGGCCACGGCGGTACAGACTGGCTGCTATGTGCTGGGGGCGAATCAGTGTGGGCAACATGGCCCGCGCCGAGCCACCTATGGACACTCCATGCTGGTGGACCCCTGGGGAAGAGTGGTGGACAGCCTGACCGATTCCCCCGGCGCTCTTGTTGCGGCGCTGGAGCTTGATACCATGAATGATCTTCGGCAAAAAATGCCGGTCCAACAGCACCAACGATTCCGAATTGAAGGCCCCTATGACTGATACCCTGTCCATCGCCGAATCCATCCTGCTGGCGCCAGCCGAACTGCATACCCCGCAGCTGGCGTCTCTGTTGAACGGCAAACTCACCGGGCAGGCTGACTACGCCGACATGTATTTCCAGCACAGCCGCCACGAGGCCTGGGTGCTGGAGGATGGCATTGTCCGTGATGCCAGTTTCAATACCGAGCGTGGCGCCGGGGTGCGCATCGTGCAGGGCGACAAGACCGGCTTCGCCTACAGCGATGACATCACCCTGGCTGCGTTGCAGCAGGCCAGCGGTGCCGCCCGGGCGATCACCCGTCAAGGGCAGGATCGGCAGATACAACTGTCCCGGCAGACTGCCCCTGCCCGTTACCAGCCGCTCGATCCATTGCTCGGCTGGCCGGCGGAAGAGAAGGTGGCCCTGCTGCAACGCATTGATGCCATGGCCCGGTCACTGGACCCGGCCATCGTCGAGGTGACCGCCAGCCTCAGTGCCGAACAGGACGTGATTATGGTGGTGGCCAGTGATGGCACCCTGGCCGCGGACGTACGCCCGCTGATTCGCTGCAATGTCAGTGTGATCGCCGAACGCAATGGCCGCCGGGAGCGTGGCAGTGCCGGCGGTGGCGGGCGGGTGGCCTATGACTGGTTATTGCAGGACGAGCGCATCGAGACCTGGACCCGGGAGGCTGTCCGTGGCGCCCTGCTGAATCTGGATGCGGAAGCGGCGCCGGCGGGGACCATGCCGGTGGTACTGGGGCCGGGGTGGCCCGGGGTGCTGCTGCATGAAGCTGTGGGGCATGGTCTGGAGGGCGATTTCAATCGCAAGGGGACTTCCATGTTTGCCAAGAAGCTGGGCCAGCAAGTGGCATCACCGCTGTGTACGGTGGTGGATGATGGCACGCTGGCGGATCGCCGTGGTTCCCTCACCATCGACGATGAGGGGACCCCCACGGCATGTAATACCCTGATCGAAAACGGCAAACTCGTGGGCTATATGCAGGATAAGACCAATGCCCGCCTGATGGGGGTGGCCCCCACCGGCAACGGTCGCCGCGAGTCCTATGCGCATCTGCCCATGCCGCGCATGACCAATACCTACATGCTGCCCGGAGAAAGCGACCCTCAGGATATCGTAGCCAGCCTGGATCGCGGCATCTACGCGGTCAATTTCGGGGGCGGCCAGGTGGATATCACCTCCGGACGCTTCGTTTTCTCCACCAGCGAAGCCTATCTGGTAGAAAAGGGAAAAATTGTCTGCCCGGTCAAGGGCGCCACGTTGATTGGCAGCGGTGCAGAGGTCATGGGCCGGATTTCCATGGTCGGCAATGATCTGGCGCTGGATAGTGGTATTGGCGTCTGTGGCAAGGATGGCCAGTCCGTGCCGGTGGGCGTGGGGCAGCCGACATTACGGGTGGATGCCCTGACCGTGGGAGGCACGGCCTGATGTCCCAGGTGCTGGAAGTGCTCTCGCGGATGCGGCTCTTTGCCGGGCTCAGCGATGAGGAACTGGCGGTGCTGGAAAAGCTGGTGTTCGTCAATCGGGTGCCGGCCGGAGAGCCGGTCTGCCGTGAAGGGGACCGCAGTGACTTTGTCTGCTTTGTGGTTCGGGGTTGCCTGGATATCGTCAAGACCAATGAGGGTGGCGGCGACGTGGTGATTGCCCACCTGCGTCCCGGCGATTCCATGGGGGAGATGGCATTGGTGGACAGCGAGCCTCGTTCTGCCACCGTTCGGGCGGCGGAAGATGCCACCCTGATCGTGCTCACGCGCAAGGGCGTCGAGCAACTGCGTAAACGCAGCCCCCATGCGGTCAGCCTGATTATGGAAAATATCGCCCGTCTGCTGTGCCTGCATCTGCGGCGGACCTCCTCACAGCTTGCCCAGTTCAAACTCCCGGTTGGATAACACGGAATTGCCCATGAAAGCCTGCTGTCTCGGAATGGTGCTGTTTGTCCTGGCCGGATGTGATCCGGTGCAGTGGCCGGCAGATAAGCGTCTGCCGGACGGGGCCGTCTATGACGGTGAGACCCGCGATAACCTCTTTCATGGTGAGGGCACCATGACCTGGCCGGACGGTCGCTATTACGAAGGGGAGTTCCGCGAGGGACGCCTGAGTGGTCAGGGCAAGCTGGTTGATCGCCAGGGGTGTGTGCACGAAGGCGACTTTGTGGATGGTTCCCTGCATGGTGAGGGGCAGTTCGTTTGTGACGATGCGACCTGGCAGGGGCAATTCAAAAACGGTGATCTGATCAACGGCACAGTCAGCTTCGCGGAAGGCGGCTCCTACCAGGGGGAGTTTCGTGATTTTGCCCCCCACGGTCAGGGGCACTGGGTCACGGACAGTGGTGAGCACTATGAGGGCCAGTTCGAGGATGGCGAGCTGCTGGAGGGGGTTTACCGGGACGAAGAGGGCTATCGCTATGAAGGCGCGTTCCGCTACTTCTCCTTCCATGGTCAAGGGGTTCTGACCCGACCGGATGGCGTGGTGATTCGTGGTGAGTTTGAAAACGGTTATGCCAACGGCAAGGGTACCCGTGTCCGGCCCGCAGAGGATGAGGGCGAGCCACAGGAAGAGAAGGGTTACTTCGTGCGTGGTAGCTATTACGCCAGCGAGCAGGCGTACCGGGAGAGTCGCCGGGCCCGGGCGGCCCAAATGGAGGCTCGCCTGTATACCGAATCCAGTCGCCTGCAGTCAGTCTTGTCTTCCCTGGCTCCCCAGCGGCCTGGTGTGCGTGACGTGTACCTCCTGGTTGTCGGTGGGGATGGCACGGAAGCGGTGTTTGCCCGGGAAGTGGACTGGGTGGCAGAGCGGCTGGGTACGGTGTTTGACCTCAAGCGTCGCCAGGTTCGCCTGATCAACGGCGGTAGTGATGATCTTCCTCTGGCAACCCGAACCAGTGTGCGCGAGGCCCTGGAAGCACTGGATGCCCTGCTGGATCCTCAGGAAGACCTGTTGATGGTCCATCTGGTCAGCCATGGTTCCCAGGATGGGGATTTGTTGCTGGATGACCGCAACCTCAAGCTCAATGATCTGAGCGTGGCGGATGGTCGACAGTGGCTCAACAGCCTGAACGTGAAGCATCAGTGGCTGGTGGTGTCAGCGTGCTACTCCGGCAAGTGGGTAGAGGGGCTGGCGGCGCCCGAGCGGGTGGTGTTTTCCTCTGCAGCGCCGGACCGGACATCCTTCGGGTGCGGTGACGACTCGGATCGCACCTGGTTCAGCAAGGCGCTCTACGGTGAAGATATGACGGCGGGCATCAATGATCCGGATGCCTGGTTTGCGGCAGCCAATCGCAATGTTACCCGCATGGAAGAAGAGCAGGGCATCGATGGTGATGCTCACTCCATGCCCCAGAAGGCCGTGGGCGGCGCCTTCGTACAATGGTGGCAAGGCAAAGCCGTTAATAGTGACTAACAGCACCCCCTGCCAGCCGGTTGGGAGGGTGTAAGCGAGAGAGGGAGCGCCTCTCAATACAGAGGCGCCGTCTTGTCCAGCTGGTTCAGGTAGTTCATCAGCTTGCGGCGTTCGCGTTTGAACTTATCTTTCTCCGCTGGCGTGGCTGTTGCCGGGTCGGCGACGCGGGCCTTGAGGGCGTTGCGGCTCAGATTGCGCAGCTGCTGGCGATCACCATGGGGAAAGAAATCCAGGATTTGCTGCAGGCTGCCTTCCGCGTCACGGGGTTGCTCGCAAGCCAGGATCTGCTCGACCCAGTTGGTGAGCCGTTGCTGGCGGAACGGATCGTGGAAGGCTTCCAGTGCCTGGATAATCTGATCGCTGTTGGATTCTCGCATCAGCCGTCCGATGTACTGGGCATGACGCCGACGGGCTTCGTGATGAGTGATCCTGGTGGCTTCTTCCAGGGCTCTTTTCAGCTCATCGCCCAGGGGCAGGCGTTCGCGATCGGCCGGCTTCATGTCCATCAACGACAGCCCCAGCTCCTGCAAGGCGTTGTCATCCCGTTTTTGCTGTGTCTTGCTGGCCAGCAGGTCGTCGTTATACTCGGTCATTACATTTTCTGATTCAGGTTACGGAACCGCTATTTTATGTCTGATTCCCCTGCAACGACAGCAGTACTCGATCTTGCCCAATTACGTCAGGCGGAAGATACCGCTGCCTGGGTGCTGGAAGAAGCGAAACGGCAGGGTGCCGATGGCGTGGAAGTGAATGTGAGCCTGTCGCAGGGCTACTCGGTGAATGTGCGTCAGGGTGAGGTGGAAACGGTGGAGTTTCACCGTGATCGCGGCGTGTCGGTGACGGTCTTCCGCGGGCAGCGCAAGGGCCACGCCAGCAGCTCCGATGATAATCGAGACAGCCTGCGCGATACCATTCAGGCGGCGGCCTCCATTGCGCGTTATACCGAGGAAGACCGCTATGCGGGGTTGGCGCCGGCCGAGATGCTGGCTCGTGAGGTGCCGGAACTGGATCTGTACCACCCCTGGGGCATGGACACTCAGCGGGCCATTGATGAGGCCTTGCGGTGCGAAACCGTTGCCCGTGATGATGCCCGCATCGTCAATTCCGAGGGCGCGTCCATCAATAGCGGAGCCAGTCTGCGTGTCTTTGCCACCTCTGAGGGGTTTTTGCACGGCTACCGGGGAACGCACCACAGCCGGGTCTGTAGTGTGGTGGCAGAAGACGCGCATGGCATGCAGCGCGACTACTGGTATGACGGAGGGCGTATCGGGGAGCGTCTGGCCAGCGCCGAACAGATTGGCGAGAAGGCCCGGGAACGGACTCTGGCCCGGTTGGGGGCCAGCATCCCTGAAACCGGGGAATTGCCCGTGATCTTTGCGCCTGAGGTTGCGTCCGGTCTGCTCGGGCACCTGGTCTC
>JAZAJX010000082.1:0-3218 GCA_036230225.1 Pseudomonadota bacterium
AACACCCCGGCCTTCACCATGGTAGCGGAATGCAAGTAAGCGCTTACCGGCGTGGGCGCTGCCATGGCATGGGGCAACCAGAAATGGAACGGGAACTGGGCGCTCTTGGTGAACACCCCCAGCAGCACCAGGCAAAGGATCAGCGGGTACAGTTCGCTGTGCTGGATCAGGCTGCCACTCTGCAGTACCACGGACAGGGAAAACGACCCCACCACATTGCCGATCAGCAGGACCCCGGCCAGCAACGCCAGGCCGCCCATGCCGGTCACCGTCATGGCCATGCGGGCGCCCTTGCGGGCCTCGGACTTGTGGCTCCAGAAACCGATCAGCAGAAAGGAACTGAGGCTGGTCAGCTCCCAGAACACCACCAGCAACAGCAGGTTGTCACTGGTCACGACCCCGAGCATGGCGCCCATGAAGAGCAGGAGATAAGCGTAGAAACGGCCGGCCTTCTCCTTGGCGGAGAGGTAGTAGCGGGCGTAGAGAATCACCAGCAGGCCGATCCCCAGCACCAGCAGCGCGAACAGCAAGGCCAGGCCATCCAGCCGGAACGCCAGCGACAGATTCAGCGACGGTATCCAGTTCAGGGTGCTGTGCAGTGTCTCCCCGGCAAACACCTGACGCGCCGGGTTGACCAGCAACGCCAGCGCCGTGGCCGGCAACAACGCCGCCCCGATCGCCAGCCAGGTGCGGTTGGCGCCCAGGCGCTCAACCAGCGGTGGCAGCACAGCGCCGAGAAACGGCAGCATCACCACAAAGGCAAGATTCATAGATCAATCCGTTGTCTGGAACCCCGGCTGTTCCCGAAGCGGGGGTTCATGGTTGTATGCAGGCGGCAACCCGCCCGATAGCTTGAACAGAGACGCTCAGAAAGACAACAACGGAGGATCAGGGAAGTACGGACGCCGACCCCGGCGCGGGCACTGGGACAGAATGATGCGGCAGGGCGTCAACGACAAAGGCGTCATGGCATCCGTATCTGAAAATAGGAATCCGCAGTATGCCATGGGCAGACTGCGTGCGCGATACGAGACAGGGGCAAGTGACAAGTCGCAAGTTGCAACGGTCCCGCAGGATGGAGAGGCCGTGCCCGCGAACCTGATCGGGGTGCCGAAACCCGCCGCCCGGCAATGAAGCGCGGGCACAGCCTTCCCGCTTAACTGATGCCGAATACGCGCTGCAACTTGCAACCTGTCACTGGCTCCTCCCCGCCCTGCCGAATCCCGCCATTTCCGCTACACTCTCCCCACTCACTCATCAGCAGAAGCCGAACACCATGTCCGCAGCCGAAAAACCCATCATCCTCGTCGATGGCTCCTCCTACCTGTACCGCGCCTTTCACGCCCTGCCGCCGCTCACCACCTCCAGCGGCCAACCCACCGGGGCGGTGCGCGGGGTAGCGGCCATGCTGCGCAAGCTGATGAAGGACTACGAGCCGGAATACATGGCCGTGATCTTCGACGCCAAGGGCAAGACCTTTCGCGACGAACTGTTCGAGGAATACAAATCCAACCGCCCGCCCATGCCCGACGACCTGCGTGAACAGGTACAGCCCCTGCACGACCTGATCCGTGCCATGGGCCTGCCGCTGATCATCGAGGAAGGCGTGGAAGCGGACGACGTGATCGGCACCTTCGCGCGCATCTTCGGCGAGCAGGGCAAACCGGTGCTGATCTCCACCGGCGACAAGGACATGGCCCAACTGGTCACCGACAAGGTCACCCTGATCAACACCATGAACGACGCCCTCTACGACATTGAAGGCGTGAAGAAGAAGTTCGGCGTGGGCCCGGAACTGATCATCGACTTCCTCGCCCTCATGGGCGACAAGGTGGACAACATTCCCGGCGTGCCCGGCGTGGGCGAAAAGACCGCCCTGGGCCTGATCCAGGGCCTGGGCTCGCTGGAAAACATCTACCAGAACCTCGACAAGGTGGCCGAGCTCAGCTTCCGCGGCGCCAAGACTTTGGGCAAGAAACTGGAAGCCCACAAGGAGCAGGCCTTCCTCTCCTACAAACTGGCCACCATCAAGCTGGACTGCGAACTCAGCGAAGACCAGGACGACCTGAAACTGCAGACTCCGGACGCCGAAAAGCTGGCCGAGTACTACCGCACCCTGGAATTCAAGGGCTGGCTCAAGGAGCTGCTGGGCGGCAAGGACCCGGTGGCCGAAGACGCCGGCAAAGACGTGGACATGGACGCGGATGACGATGCGCCCGAAGCCCCCGCCTTCGGCCGCGACGCCTACGACATCGTCTACACCCAGGCACAACTGGACAAGTGGATCGACAAGCTGAAAAGCGCCGGAGAATTTTCCTTCGACACCGAAACCACCAGCCTGAACTACATGAACGCCGAACTGGTGGGCTTCTGCGTGGCAGTGGATGACAAGGCCGCCTACATCCCCTTCGGCCACAACTACCCCGGTGCCCCGGACCAGCTCGACAAGCAGCTGGTCATGGACGCCTTCCGACCGCTGCTGGAAGACGACAGCATCAAGAAGATCGGCCAGAACCTGAAGTACGACATGAGCGTGCTGGCCGAAAACGTGGGCATCACCCTGCGCGGCGTGGCCTACGACACCATGCTGGAATCCTACGTGCTGGATTCCGTGGCCACCCGCCACGACATGGACTCCCTGTCCCTGAAATACCTGGGCCGCAAGACCATCAGCTTTGAAGAGATCGCCGGCAAGGGCGCCAAGCAGCTCACCTTCAACCAGGTGGGCCTGCACGAAGCCAGCCGCTACGCCGCCGAAGACGCGGACGTGACCCTGCGCCTGCACCAGACCCTGTGGCCCAAACTGGAAAAGGAAGGCCGCCTGCCGGAGGTGTTCCGCGACATCGAGCTGCCGCTGGTCACCGTGCTCAGCCGCATCGAGCGCAACGGCACCTACGTGGATGCCACCCTGCTCAAGCACCAGAGCCAGTTCCTGGCCAAGCGCATGGCGGAACTGCAGGAAAAAGCTTTCGAGATCGCCGGGCAGGAGTTCAACCTGGCCAGCCCCAAACAGCTGGGCGAAATCCTCTACGAAAAGCTGGAAATCCCGGTCATCAAAAAGACGCCAAAAGGCGCGCCCTCCACTGCCGAACCGGTGCTGCAGGAACTGGCCCTGGAATACCCCCTGCCCCAGGTGATCATGGATTACCGTGGCGTGGCCAAACTGAAGAACACCTACACCGACAAACTGCCGGAGCTGATCAACCCGCGCACCGGCC
>JAZAJX010000083.1:0-3083 GCA_036230225.1 Pseudomonadota bacterium
CGGGCTCACGCAAGTGGCACCGGCGCAGCATCGAGCTGCCACACTGAAAGCCTGCGGCTACAGGCTTGAGCCTCACCTTATTCCTATCGGAAAGGCAGGGGAAATGGGATCTTTTCGATCATACAAGCGGTGGCAGGCGGTTCAAATTTCCGCTCGTTCCTCGCTCCAATTTGCCCGCTGCACCGGGCGTCAGGTGAAGAGATGGATGAAGTGTTTATCCTGATATGGCTGGGGGTTTTTGCGTATTGGATGTTTGTGCATATCAGTTTTAGCGCTGCGTTAAGGAGGCACGAGCCAGATATGTACAGGAAGCATTCCGGATGGTCTCCGGTAAAGTATGCGACAGGGTATTCGTTCGTGGATTTTGCTTTGTCGGGTGGGCACAAAAAATCCGAATCAAAAAAGGTTGTTAATTCTGGAAATAGATTAGTAAAAGCACATGAGTTGAAAATTACAATAATCAGCTATGGAATTTTTTTATCGAGCATATGGGTCGCGCTTACAGTTTGGTTTGGTGGCAATAAGTGAGAGCACCTAACAGGCGGTGGCAGGCGGACTAAATTCCCGCTCGTTTCTCGCTCCAATTGTCCTGATCTCTACCGCCAGCGTCTCCCTGACTCGATCAACCTTGCGGCCTTCCCTGCTGCAAAGGCCGCTTTCGCACTCGAGCGGAGCGGCTTGCTCTGATCCCAATGTGGCCCCGCTGTTGTCGCCCCCGTCTTTCTGGTACGTTGTTATCGACGTCATCGTCTGCAACGTGAACGTTACATGAAAGCCTTTCCTGGTGCTGTACAGTTCTAACAGGATTTAAAAATCTCTGGCGTTCATTTTTGTTAGCATGAAGCGGTTACGTTTTTTCGAGGGGCCTTGCCGGTCTTTCTGTGGCCAACCCTGTCATCAAGGATGAGTATTATGACGGACAAAAGCACGCTACGTTCCTCTACCATTCTGTTTCCCGTCTTTATCCCCGCGGTGGTGGTGTCGTTTCTTCTGATTGTGGGAACGATCAGTGATCCGGAGCGGGCTGGTGAAGCGTTTAATGCGGCCCAGGCCTGGATTACCGCGAATTTCGGCTGGTTTTATATGCTGGCGGTGGCGCTGTTTTTGATCTTCATCGTCGGCGTGGCCTTGACTCGCTGGGGCAATATCAAGCTCGGCCCGGACCACGGCGAAGCGGAATACTCGTTTCCGGAATGGTTTGCCATGCTGTTTTCTGCCGGTTATGGCATTGCCTTGCTGTTCTTCGGGGTGGCGGAGCCGGTGCTGCATTACGCGGAGCCGCCAGCAGGCGCGCCGGAAACGGTGGATGCGGCCAAGCAGGCCATGCAGATTGCCTTTTTCCACTGGGGTTTCCATATCTGGGCGATCTACGGGCTGGTGGGGCTGGTGATGGCCTACTTTGCGTTCCGGCACGGGTTGCCGCTGTCCATGCGCTCGGCGTTCTATCCGCTGATCGGTGACCGGATTCACGGCCCTATCGGCCATGCCATCGATGTGTTTGCGATTCTCGGCACCATGTTCGGGATTGCCACGACCCTGGGGTTGTCCGCGGCGCAGATCAATGCCGGGCTGAATTACCTGTGGGATGTGCCGGTGGCGACCTGGGTGCAGATCACGGCCATTGCGATTGTCACGGCGCTGGCCACGGTGTCCGTGGTGGCCGGGATGGACAAGGGCGTGAAGCGCCTGTCGATTCTCAATATGGTGCTGGCCGTGGCGCTGATGGCGTTTGTGTTTGTGGTCGGGCCGACGATCCATATCCTGGAAAGTTTCCTGCAGAACACCGGCAGCTACCTGAGCGGCATCGTCGAGCGGACTTTCAATCTGCAGGCCTATACCCATAGTGACTGGATCGGTAACTGGACCCTGTTTATCTTCGGCTGGACCATTGCCTGGGCGCCCTTTGTCGGGCTCTTTATTGCCAAGATCAGCCGGGGCCGGACCATCCGGGAATTCGTGGTCGGCGTGATGCTGGTGCCGTCCCTGTTCACCTTTCTGTGGTTTTCCGTGTTTGGTGACACGGCGCTGAACATGATCATGAACGAGGGGCTGCATACCCTGGTAGGGGATGTGCAGACCGACAAGGCGGTGGCCCTGTTCAAGCTGTTCGATGAGCTGCCCCTGTCCACGTTTATTTCCTTCCTGGCGGTATTGCTGATCGTCACTTTCTTTGTCACGTCTTCGGATTCCGGTTCCCTGGTGGTGGACTCCCTGGCATCCGGCGGGGTGCTCAATACCCCGGCCTGGCAGCGGATTTTCTGGGCGGTGCTGGAAGGGACCATCGCGTCGGTACTGTTGCTGGCCGGTGGGCTCAAGGCGTTGCAGACCATGACCATCGCCAGTGCGCTGCCGTTTGCGGTGATTATTATTCTGGCGGCCATCGGCATGTGGCGGGCCCTGGTGATCGAAGGGCATCGCGAAACCAGTTTGCGCATGCATATGGCAACCCGCCGACACCTGACCGGTTCCCAGTGGCGCCATCGCCTGCGTGGCATGATGGACTTTCCGGGCCGGGAAAGTGTGGAAGCCTTTATCCGCAATACGGCCATGCAGAGCATGGAAAAGGTGGTGACGGAAATGAAGGAAGCTGGCTGGGATGCGCGGGTTCTCTTCGATGAAGACCTGATCCGCGCCGAGCTGCAGGTCAACCGCGAGGGTCATGTGGGTTTTGTCTATGACATTCGTCTGGTCAGCCAGCCGGTGCCGGGCTTTGTCACGGCGGGGGGCGCGCCCACGGTCATGAACGAGGAAAACTATTACCGGGCGGAGGTGTTCCTGCGTCGCGGTGGTCGCTCCTATGACGTGTTCGGGTATGACGGGGATGACATCATCCGCGACATCCTCGACCAGTTCGAAAACTATCTGCACTTCCTGGACAGCACCCCCGGCAAACTGCCCTGGGACATGGCCGAGCATGATGACCTGCTGCATCCGCCGGAGGATGAGGGCAAAGATAAGTAGCTACGAGCTACGAGCTACGAGCTACGAGCTACGAGCTACGAGCTACGAGCTACGAGCTACGAGCTACGAGCTACGAGCTACGAGCTACGAGCTACGAGCTACGAGCTACGAGCTACGAGCTA
>JAZAJX010000084.1:0-21761 GCA_036230225.1 Pseudomonadota bacterium
CTCGTCGCCATGGGTCAGATCCAGCAGCAGCGCACTGTCGCGCACCGTGCGGGTGAGCACGTGGTTGACGGCGATACCGTGCATGGCTTCCGTGAACGTCGGCCCCCAGGGCGTGCGACCACGGCCGGGCTTGAGGCCAAACAGCCCGCAGCAAGCCGCCGGAATACGGATGCTGCCACCCCCATCATTGGCACCTGCCACCGGCACCACACCGGCTGCCACCATGGCCGCCGATCCGCCGGAAGAGCCCCCCGGCGTATGCTGCGGATTCCAGGGATTGCGCGCCGGGCCAAAGGAGTCTGGTTCGGTAATGCCCTTGGCGCCAAACTCGGGCGTGTTGGTGCGCCCGAACGGCACCAGCCCGGCAGCCTTCCAGCGAGCGACCAGGGTGGAATCCTGATCAGCACGGATGTCGTGTTTCTTGCGCGCCTTGTTGCCCTGATAACATGGCGCACCGGCCATTTCCTGAAACAGGTCCTTCACCAGCATCGGCACCCCGGCTAGCGGCCCGCTCAGTGGCGCCGCTGCCCGCTCCCGGGCCGCCTCATAGAGAGGCAGGATCAACCCGTTCAGGGTCGGGTTTACCTGCTCTGCCCGCTCGATGGCCGTCTCCAGCAGTTCGGATGCGTGCACTTCCCCCTTGCCCACCAACTCCGCCAGCCCCATGGCATCAAAACGACGGTATTCCTCAAACTTCATCTGCGCTCTCCCGAATGATTTTTTCGACGGTCGCAAAGCGACAATAAAAATACTGTGGCATAGTCTGCCCTGCCGAGTGCGCCAAATACTTGTGTGTTTACGTTTCAGAGGGCAGATCATGAAAGCGATCGGTTTCAACCACCCCCGCACCATTGACGATGTGCATGCGCTGGAGGATATCCAGCTCGACCTGCCTACACCGGCCCCCCGAGACCTGCTGGTCTCGGTCCAGGCGGTATCCGTAAACCCTATCGATACCAAACTGCGCCAACGCCCGGTGGATCAGGATGGCTATCGAGTGCTGGGTTTTGATGCTGCCGGGGTGGTGGAAGCCGTAGGCAGTGAAGTGAAAAACTTTCAGAGCGGCGACCGGGTCTGGTATGCCGGCGCCCTACAGCGCCAGGGCAGCAATGCCCAGTACCAGTGCGTCGACGAACGGTTGGTTGCCCGCAAGCCGGACAGCCTGGGCATGCAGGAAGCCGCCGCCCTGCCACTCACTGCCCTGACCGCCTGGGAAGCCCTGGAAGACCAGCTCGGTTTTCGTCCTGGAGAGTGCGAGGGCAAAAGCCTGCTGGTGATCGGCGGCGCCGGGGGCGTGGGCTCCATCGCCACGCAGCTGGCCGCTCGCCATTTCGGCCTGACGGTGATTGCCACCGCCGGGCGGGACACCTCCGCCAACTGGTGTCAGGCCATGGGGGCAGACCACATCGTCGATTATCGCCAGGATCTGCTGCCGCAACTGGAACGGCTCGGCCACCCCCAGGTCGACGGCATTCTCGTCACACAAAGCCTGGATGATTACTGGCACACGGCCTGTCAGGCCGTGGCCCCCTTCGGCGGTATCTGCGCCATCGTCGACGCCCGCGCGCCCCTGGACCTGAACCCGCTAAAACCGAAAAGCGCCCGCTTCTGCTGGGAATTCATGTTCACCCGCGCCATGTTCGCTGCGGAAATGCCGCGCCAGGGCCAGATCCTCGACCAGTTGCGCACTCTGGTGGACGCCGGCACCATCCAGACCACTCTCAGCGAAGGCCTGGGCACCATCAACGCCGAAAACCTCAAAACCGCCCATCGGCGGCTGGAGAGTGGGCAAGCGATTGGCAAACTGGTGTTGGCGGGGTGGGAAACACGTTAACCGTGGACAGTTGATCATTGACAGCTCGCGAGCTGCATTTATCTTTACTCCAACGTACGAGGCCGCGCCCGAACTCTAGGCGCGGCCTCGTACGTTTAAAAGCCGACAAACCGGGGCCGCGTCGCTCATCAACTGCCAACTCTCGCCCCCATCATCCCGGGCAATCACCACTGGTGCCGAGCGGGGTCGGCCGTCAGGGCATCGCCGATGGACAGGCGCTGCCCGCCGGCAAGGCTTCCAGGGTGGCCAGGCAGAGGATCGGTTGGCGGGCCAAGGTCCGGTCCAGCAGCGCCGGCCAGGCTTGCGGATTGGCCATGGGACGCGGCAAACGGTAGCTGGGCAAGGGCTTCCAGTGATCATCCCGGGCTTGCGCCAGCACAAACTGGAAGGGATGAAAGCCGGGGACGCCCAGGCGGATATCCGTCGCCACCAGCCGGTTCTGGTCGGTCTCCACGGCCATGAAGCCCCGGGTGAACCAGGCCAGCTTGCGCCCCGCCGGCATTTTAAGAGCATCCGCATAGGCCTGTGGAGAGCGCGGGAAGCGCTCCACATTCAGGGCAGCCCCGTTATCCAGCACCCCCGTCACGATCTCCAGGCGCTGTCGCTCGCCCAGCACCGTGATTCGCCATAACAGCGTGGAGAATGGCATCGGCTGAATCAGACGCGGCGCCTCGCTCAGCCCCTGCTCCGCCAGCAGTGGCGCTACCCGCTGGTTCATCCACTGCTGGGCGATAAGACTCCAGCCCAGATAGAGCGTGGACAGGGTCAGACCCGCGACCAGCGCCCTCATGGCCGGAGGTCGCAACAGAGCTACCACCACGGCGACCAGTAGCGGCAGGGTATAAAGTGGATCAATGATAAAGACACTGCTGATCGCGACCGGCTCCCCCAGAGGCCAGAACAGGCGCGTGCCGTAAGTGGTGAAGGCATCCAGCAAGGGGTGCGTCAGCAAACAGAGCCCGGTAAAGGCCCACCAGCGCCCCAGGGAAAGGGTCGGTCGCCAGCGTTGCAATGCCAGCGCCAGCAGCAGGGACACGGGCAGCAATACCAGCAGTGAATGACTGAAGCCACGGTGCTCGGTGAAATTGGCCACCGCATCACCATAGTCAATGAGCACATCCAGATCAGGAAGCGTGCCCAGCAGGGCGCCGCCGATCAGGGCCGAACGGCCCAACGTACGCCCCAATACGGCGCCTCCCAGGGAGGCGCCAAGAACGGC
The DNA here is from genome assembly GCA_036230225.1 of Pseudomonadota bacterium. Taxonomy (GTDB): domain Bacteria; phylum Pseudomonadota; class Gammaproteobacteria; order Pseudomonadales; family Alcanivoracaceae; genus Alcanivorax. Next base: position 3,054 of record JAZAJX010000084.1, read on the forward strand.
CTGAGACAGGGAATCCATGCAAGCTTCCTCAGGGAGTCTCTGAATGCCCCCTAGCAGTTGGCAGCATCATAACCGCTGGCATGCCAGCAGGCCGTCAACGCCGACGAACCGTCACACGGCCCACAGGCTTTTCAGGGTGTTCAGCACGGAGCCACCCACCCCTTCACCGCCCAGGAAGTCGAGCATCTTGGGCGCAAACTGGCCGACCATGTCCGGGCTCATGCCCAAGGCACTGAACACCTGGTTCACCCCTTTCATGCTGGACACATTACCCAGCATGGAGGACGCCAGCCCACCGCCTTCGCCGCCCCCCAGCAGGGATTCCAGGCCCGGCACCTTGTTGAGCATGCCACCGAACTGGTCACCGGACAGGTTGCTTTTTGCCATGGCCAGCAGAGCACCCGCGCCCCCGGCAGCCTGTTGGCTGGATACCCCCAGCTCCGTGGACAGGGAGTCCACCAGCGCCTTGGCTTCACCGGAAACCGCCATACCGCCGTTCACGCTATCCATGGCCGTGTTGGCGGAATCCCCGGCCTTGTTGATACCGGCATTGGCAGTTTCGGATGCCTTGTCCACCGCGGCACTGGCCGAATCCGTCATCTTCTTCAGGTCAAAGGCCTGCACCGGCGATGCCAGTGCCAGACACATCGAGACACCCAGAACCCCACAACGAAACACTTTCATACTGACTCCTTGGTAAAAGATAGATCTTCCCTGTGCGCTGGCGGCTCCGCACAGCGCAGCAGAAGCACCTTACCCACTGCACTCGCATCGGGCCAATGATTTATGGCTTTTTCATGACGTCGGTGGCAGACATTTCTCCAGCAAGCGCAGCAACTGCTGCCGCTCGGCCGGATCCAGTGCAGCCAGCAAGGTGGAAAATGCCTGCTCGCGAATACAGCGGCTTTCCGCGGCCAGCACCTCTCCTTGCCGGGTTAGCGAAAGACAGACCCGCCGACCATCGTCCCGGTCCGCCTCCCGTTCTATCAATCCAGCCGCCTCCAGACTCTTGATCTTGCGGGTGAGCTGGGCCTTGTCCCGCCCCTGATGGCGCGCCAGACACTGGGGGCTGCTTCCCGGGTGATCGGCAAGATGCTGCAGCAGTCCCACGTCCGGCGGCCCCAGCGGCACCGGTAACGCCGCCAGAGGCTCGCGCATCAGCTGTCGCAGCCGGGTCAGCGTGGCACTGAAAGCTTGGCTCAGGGGGTCGGAAATATCGGCGGACATGACACCTCTCTTTTAGTTGACTTTATCAACTGAATGCCGGAAAGTTGTTGACAGTATCAACCATCAACCGGGAGATTCCCACCATGAAACATGTCAACGGCACGGCTCACACCGAGCACGCCAGCCTGTACCTGAAAAAACTCTGCCGCCACTTCAGCCACAAGGTAGACACCACCTTCGACGACCATCAGGGCGTGATCCACTTTTCTTTCGGTACCTGCGAACTGAACGCCGACCCCGAGCAGTTGCAACTGCACTGCCAGGCCAAGGGCGAGGATATGGCAACCCTGCAAGATGTGATTGAACGGCACCTGGTCCGTTTCGCCACCCGTGACACCTTGACGGTGAACTGGCAGCCAACCGCTCAGTCTTCCGGCACGTTGTAATGAAACCGTGGTAGATGCCACTGAAAGCGGATCGCCAGCAGCCGCACCATAAATCCGGCGGACAAGGTCCCGGCCGTGGCCAGCCAGGTTGCTACCTGCCAGTGCAATAACACCAGATACAGGCAGGCCGCACCCAGCGAGACCACAGCATACAGTTCCTTCTGAAAGACCAGGGGGACCCGGTTACAGAGCAGATCACGAATCACCCCACCGAAGATGCCGGTAATCAGCCCGGAGAGAATCGCCACCGGCGCCCCCAGCCCCATATCCAGCGCCACGGTCACCCCGATCACCGTAAAGACCATCAGGCCCATGGCGTCCAGCACCAGAAACAGCATGCGCAGACGGCGCATCAGGGGAGCCACCCAGGTGGTGACCAGGGCGGCCATGGCAGTTAGCGCCAGATACTCCGGGTGAGCCACCCAGACCAGGGGATAATGACCGAGCAGTACATCGCGAATGGAGCCGCCCCCCATGGCCGTGACACAGGCGACCATCACCACACCGAATAGATCCATGCGCAGCCGGCCGGCGGCCAGGGCACCGGTCATGGCTTCAGCGGTGATGCCGATCAGATACAGGCTCAATAACACAACAACCCCCTCCGACTGTGAGGCCCATGCTGCCCGAAGACGCCGGTGGGGAGAATGCGACCTTGGTGTCGTGGTCAGGCACCCGGCGTCAGGCGAATGGCGTGTTTCTCGATCAGGATACGGCGCGCCTTGTAGAGGCCGCCGATGGCCTGTTTGAAGGCGTTTTTGCTGCATCGGAAAGCGGCAAAGATCTCATCCGGCGAGCTCTTGTCACCCAGGGGCAGCTCACCACCAGCCCGTTCCAGCGCGTCCAGGATCTGCTCGCTGAGACCGTCACTCTTCATCGCCCCGGGCGGGTTCAATGAAAGACTCAACTTGCCGTCTTCGCGCAAACGCTGCACATAGCCCGTGACACGCTGACCGTGCTTGAGCGGCGCCCGCAGTTCCTGGCGGGCGATCATGCCCCAGTAGCGATGGTTCACTACCATCTTCCAGCCCAGATCCGTCTGCCTGACGGCGATCAGGGATACCTCGTCCCCCTGCTGGAATTCCTGGCAGGTGTCCTTCAGAAAACGGTCCAGCTTGGCACTGGCAAGTAGGCGCCCTTCCCGGTCGGTGGTGACCATGACCAGGGCCCGGTCGCCGGGGCGCACGGGCCCGGTCTGCTCGGCGAAGGGCAACAGCAAGTCCTTGGGCATCCCCCAGTCGAGGAACGCACCCAACTTGCTGGTGGAGACCACCCCCAGGCTGCCCACCTCGCCACGCAACACCTTGGGCGCTTTCACTGACGCCATGGTGCTCCCCTGACCATCGCTGTAGAGCGTCACCAGCACACTATCCCCGGGTGCCAGCTCCCCCGCTTCACGGCTGGGCAGCAGCACGTCTCCCAGGTTCCCCCCGTCCAGCAGCAGGCCATTGCGCACCGCGCGAATCACTTCCAGTGAATAGCGGCACCCCAAAATTGGCGAGGGAGAAGTTGTCATAACAGGGCCTTGAGAGTCTTGACTGCATCAGAAGCGCGGGCACAGGTTTTCCGGTTACCCCTGCCCCGCTCACGTTTCAACTTGAAACTGTTTTTCACCACATCAGATCGTCGGGAATCGGGAAGTCCTTGTAGGGATCATCCTCATCCTCCGCCTGACTGCCGCGCTCATTCAGCAACAGTACTGACGCCGTGTCACGCTGGCGGATTTTTTCTGCCACCACGGTGGGCACCAGCTCATAGCTATCGCCCAAGGCCACGATGGCGATCTGGCCACGCTCCAGCTGCCCCTGCTGTTTGGTGGTCACCCAGGCTTTCTTGATCTTCTTGTCCTGCACAAACTGATAGGCCACATCACCCTGCTGACGATCCAGGCGACTCTGTTCGATCATCTGCTTGATCTGGGCGGCGATTTCCTTTTTCTCACGCTCGGCTTTGCGCTCGGCTTCGCGCTGCCGGTCCGCCTCGGCCTTTTCGGCCCGCTGTCGGCGAGCGCGCTCGGCCGGATCTTCCAGCTCAATCTCGCCACGTCGGGCCTGATTGGCCTCCTGACGTTTTTGCTGTTTGGCACGGCGGGCCTTCTTCTGGTCCGCCAGGCCGGCTTTCATCAATTGCTCTTGCAGAGAGTTGGCCATCGTTTACTCCAAACTCAACGACGATTCTGGGTTAACGGGGAAGCCGGTGCCGGCCCCAGCAGGGGCTGAGCCCGATGAAAGCGGGCGTCATAGCCGGGCTGCCAGGGAAAGATGCCTTTCGGGTCCGGCCAGACCATCTGCAAGGCAGGATACGGGGCCGGCAGGCTCTGGTAAAACCAGTTGGCAAAGCCCAGATATTCCTTGTAGTGCGGAAAGGACACGGGCAGGAACATGACTTCCAGACCATCGGCGATGTCGTTATACAGCCGGTAGGGCTGGTAGGGCTTATTGAGACCACGGATCCGTACCGCCGCACTGTCCAGCAGACGGCTGGCCAGGGAGTCCTTGAGCCCCACGACAATCAGCTCCGGGTGATTGAGATTGAGAAAATGCCCAACGCTAAAGGTATAACCCGGCTGGCCGTCGCCACCCGGCACGGCAAAATGGTGCCACCCCTTGCGCTGAATATCCGCCAGCAGGGTTTTGTCTTCCGCATCTTCCGGCACCGGATACCGAAATTGTCCGGGCATTTCGTCAAGAAACATTCACCCCACTCCAAGGCACAACAGGCATTTCACGGCCATTTTAACAGAATATCCCCCCGATCGAGGGCAAGATTACCGGAACCTTACGGTCAGCAGCCACGTGTCCACCAGGAGGCCCTCCGGTGCGCCCGTTACTGGAACTGCTGTGACAGTCTGGCATGCTGGTACACGAGCCATTTCCACCGCAATAGAATCAAGGACCTGGTATGAAATACGCACCTCCCGCGCTGGCCGCCACCCTGTTGGCGGCTTCCTCCCTGGCCCAGGCGGCCCCGCTGATCAGCGTTTACGGCGGCGGTTACTCCTGGGACTCCGAGCTGGAAGGCACCATTGCTTCCGGTGATGACCAGATCGACATGCAGGACGACCTGGGCTTTGATGAATCCGACCAGACCGTTTTTTATCTGGGTGTCGAGCATGCGGTACCGCTGCTGCCCAATGTGCGGGTTCGCAGCCTGGACCTCTCGGACAACGCCACCAACCGACTGGAACGGACCTTCGTGTTCAATGGCCAGGTGTTCGTGGGCAACACCGAGGTAGAGACAGACCTGGACCTGGATATTCTCGACGGCACCCTCTATTACACGCCATTGGACAATGCCGTGAAGGTCAACCTGGGGATTACGGTGCGCAAGATCGAGGGCAGCATCAGCCTGGACAGTCTGCTGGCCAGCACCACCCAGGATTTCGACGAAACCTTGCCCATGCTGCACGCCTCTGGCCGTGTGAGCCTGCCGATTCCCGGGGTCTATGTAGGCGGCGAGGTGGATACCATCAGCTACGACGGCAACACCCTGCGAGATCTCACCGCCCGGGTGGGTTGGCGTTCCGATTTCCTGCTGGGCGTGGAACTGGGCTACAAGCACATGGACCTGGAACTGGACGATGTCAGTGACCTGGACGCAGACCTGGACATGGGCGGCCCCTATCTGGCGGCGTCACTGAGCTTCTGATAGCAGGTTTCCGGGCAGGACACCCCTGCCCGGAAACCCTCAATCGCCACTGGCCAGCTCCTCATTGGGCTCACTGACGCCCGGCTCTTGCTGAACCAGCTGTATCAGACGGGCATCCTTGTTCGCCCACAAATCGGATACCCATTGCTGCATTTCCGTGCGGAATTCGGGATCGTCCTGATAATCACTGCGCCACAGGGCCGGGGCCAGGGCGCGGGTCTGCACGTCTACCACCACTCTCTCCACCCGACCACAGAGCAAATCCCAGAAGCCGGGAGGATTGCCCTGCGGATAGAGAATAGTCACATCCAGCAACGCATCCAGATTATCCCCCAGGGCCGCCAGCACAAACGCCACCCCGCCCGCCTTGGGTTTGAGAAGGTGCTGATAGGGCGATTGCTGATGACGATGTTTGGCCGACGTAAAACGGGTCCCTTCCAGAAAGTTCACCACAGTCACCGGGATCCCCTGAAACTTTTCACAGGCCTGACGGGTGATCTCCAGATCCTTGCCTTTGAGATGCGGGTATTTTTCCAGAAATGCCTTGCTGTAGCGTTTCATGAACGGGTAATCCAGTGCCCAGAATGCCAGCCCCAGAAACGGTACCCAGATCAGTTCTTTCTTGAGGAAGAACTTGAAGTATGGCGTCTTGCGATTGAACGCCTGCACCAGCGCCGGAATATCCACCCACGATTGGTGATTACTGATCACCAGGTAGGAGGTGTCACGTCGCAATGCCTCAACACCACGGATGTCCCACTGCGTAGGCGTCATCAGGGCAAAGATGGCCTTGCAGATCTCCGCCCAGGTTTCAGCAATGGCCATCACCACCGCCGAGCAACACTGGCGCGCTTGCCGCCCCGGCAGCACCAGCTTGAGCAGCGCCACCACCATCATCGGACCAATCAACAGCAGCGTATTCAGCAGCAGCAACACCGCAGTCACCACACCGGTAATGGCGCTCACCATGCTTTGTGTCTCCCTAATGCTATGCAGGCTTTACGGTCTTTTACCAAATTGACCGGATGCTGTAACCCTCCCGCATCATGATGATGAGACGAATTACCCTCAGCCAAGGAGAGCGAGATGAACTGGAATACCATCGAAGGCCGCTGGAAAGAGCTGAAAGGCAACATCAAGGAGCAGTGGGGCGAGCTCACTGATGATGAAATCGATCAAGCGGAAGGCAAGCGCGACATCCTGCTCGGCAAATTGCAGGCCAAGTACGGCATTGCCAAAGAAGAGGCGGAAAAGCAGCTGGATAGCTGGGCCGAGAAACTGAACCTGGACTGACTGTCACCCCCCCAAAAAAAACGGCACGCTGATGCGTGCCGTTTTTATGAGAGAAGCCGCGGAGCTAGTCGCCCTTACGCTCCACAGCCATGCGGTCCACATTCTGGAACCCCCGTGGCAGCTTGGCGCCGCGACGACCACGCTCCCCGTAGTAATGCTCCAGATCGCTGGCCTTCAGGGTAAGGTGGCGCTTGCCGGCATGGATGGTAAGCGCATCCTGCGGTCCCAGCACGAGCATGTCCTGCACGAACTCCACCCGCTCGGCCACCCGGGCACCCGGAATAGACATCATCTTGTTGCCTTTGCCGCGGGCCATTTCCGGCAACTCCTTCACCGGGAAAACCAGCAGGCGCCCCTCGTTGGACACCAGCGCGATCAGATCCTCCTCGGTGGAGGCAATCGGCTGCGGCGGCAGGACTTTGGCGCCCTTGGGCACTGTCAGCACCGTCTTGCCCGCCTTCTTGTTGGCCAGCAGGTCCCCGTAGCGCACCACAAACCCATACCCGGCATCGGTGCTCATCAGATAGGCATCCTTCTCCTTGCCCATCACCGCCGCCATGAAGCTGGCGCCGGAGGGCGGGTTGACGCGACCGGACAGAGGCTCACCCTGACCACGGGCACTGGGCAGGGTGTGGGCCGGCAGGGAGTAACTGCGTCCGGTGCTGTCGATAAAGCACACGGGCTGGTTGGACTTGCCCTGGGCCGAAGCCCGGTACTTGTCACCGGCCTTGTAGTTCAGGCCGACCACGTCCACATCGTGCCCCTTGGCAGAGCGCACCCAACCTTTCTCGGAAAGCACCACGGTCACCGGATCGGCACTAACCAGATCAGTTTCATCCAGGGCGGCAGCGGCATCACGCTCCACCAGCGGCGAGCGGCGGTCGTCACCGTACTTGTCCGCGTCTTCCTGCAGTTCCTTGGCCACCAGTTTCTTCATTTTGGCCATGGAATTCAGGGTGGCTTCCAGGGATTCACGCTCTTCGTTGAGCTCGTCCTGCTCCCCGCGGATTTTCATTTCCTCCAGCTTGGCCAGGTGGCGCAGTTTCAGCTCGAGGATGGCTTCCGCCTGGCGGTCGGTAATACCGAAGCGCTCCATCAACACCGGCTTGGGTGCATCCTCGGTACGGATGATATGGATCACTTCATCAATATTGAGGAAGGCCACCAGCAGACCTTCCAGAATGTGCAGGCGTTCCAGCACCTTGTCCAGACGGTGCTGCAGACGACGACGCACGGTCACCATACGGAACTGCAGCCACTCGTTGAGAATCATGTCCAGGCTTTTCACCTGTGGCCGGCCATCAATGCCGATCATGTTCAGGTTCACCCGGTAGTTCTTTTCCAGATCCGTGGTGGCGAACAGATGGCTCATCAGCTGGGCAATATCCACCCGGTTAGAGCGGGGCGTGATCACCAGGCGAGTGGGATTCTCGTGGTCGGATTCATCACGCAGGTCACTGACCATGGGCAGCTTCTTCTTCTGCATCTGATCGGCGATCTGTTCCAGCACCTTGGCGCCGGAGACCTGATAGGGCAAGGCAGTGATCACGATGTCGCCATCCTCGCGCTCGTAGACCGCCCGCTGTTTCAGTGACCCCTTGCCTTCCGCGTACATGCGGATGATGTCGTTCTGGGGCGTGATGATTTCCGCTTCCGTGGGGAAATCCGGCCCCTGGATGTACTGCATCAGGTCATCCAGGGACGCACCCGGATCCCGAAGCAAATGAATACAGGCGTTGGCCACTTCGCGCAGATTGTGCGGAGGAATATCCGTGCTCATACCCACCGCAATCCCGGTGGTGCCATTGAGCAGCACGTTGGGCAGACGGGCGGGCAACAGTTTGGGCTCTTCCATGGTGCCGTCGAAATTGGGCACCCATTCCACCGTCCCCTGCCCCAATTCGGAAAGCAGCACTTCCGCATAGGGAGCCAGCTTGGATTCGGTGTAACGCATGGCCGCGAACGACTTCGGATCATCCGCACTCCCCCAGTTACCCTGGCCATCCACCAACGGATAGCGATAACTGAACGGTTGCGCCATCAGCACCATGGCCTCGTAACAGGCGGAATCACCATGGGGGTGATACTTACCCAGTACGTCACCCACCGTCCGGGCGGACTTCTTGTACTTGGCCGTAGCCTTCAGGCCCAGCTCGCTCATGGCGTACACGATGCGCCGCTGCACCGGCTTGAGACCATCGCCGATGTTCGGCAACGCCCGGTCAAGAATCACGTACATGGAATAATCCAGGTACGCTTTTTCGGTGTATTCCCTTAAGGGAAAACTTTCAAATTCGTCTGCCATTTCTTCAATGCCTTCTTATTTACCCGACACTGATAAGTGCCGATAGGCCATACATTCTTTCGGCGCAAGGAGTTGCAAGTTTCCAGTTGAAAGTTACAACGCGAGGCCAGGGTAGTTGTTCACTGGTCGGTATGCGTTCCGCGCTGGCCGTTAACGGTGGTTCGCGGGCGCGGCCTGGCCGATTCGCACGTCATCTGCCGCGCCTTGCAACTGGAAACTTTCAACTCAGATCTCTGCCAGATTACCCTTCTCTTCCAGCCAGCTCTTGCGGTCGGAGGCGCGTTTTTTACTCAGCAGCATGTCCATCAACTGGTGAGTCTCGTCCTCGCTGCTCACCTGCAGGCGCACCAGTCGACGGGTGTCGCGAGCCATGGTGGTTTCTCGCAGCTGCAACGGGTTCATTTCGCCAAGGCCCTTGAAGCGGGTCACATTGACCTTGCCGCGTTTCTTTTCCGCCTTGATACGATCCAGCACCCCTTCACGCTCTTCCTTGTCCAGGGCGTAATAGACTTCCTTGCCCACGTCGATCCGGTACAGCGGCGGCATGGCCACAAACACATGGCCATTCTTTACCAGTGCCGGGAAGTGGCGCAGGAACAGCGCACAGATCAGGGTGGCAATGTGCAGACCATCAGAATCCGCATCGGCAAGGATGCAGACCTTGCCATAGCGCAAGCCGCTGAGATCATCGCTGCCCGGCTCAATGCCCAGCGCCACGGCAATATCATGGATTTCCTGGCTGCCCAGCACCTCGGCTGAATCCACTTCCCAAGTGTTCATGATCTTGCCACGCAGCGGCATGATGGCCTGGTAGACCCGATCGCGAGCCTGTTTGGCGGAGCCCCCTGCCGAATCCCCTTCCACCAGAAAGATTTCACTCTGGGACGGGTCATCGCTGGTGCAGTCTGCCAGCTTGCCGGGCAACGCCGGGCCGCTGGTGACTTTTTTCCGGGTCACTTTCTTGGCTGCCCGCAACCGCTTCTGGGCGTTGTTGATGCACAGGTCCGCCAGTCGTTCCGCTTCCGCGGTATGCTGGTTCAGCCACAGGGAAAAGGCATCCTTGACCACACCGGACACGAACGCTGCGGTCTGCCGGGAGCTGAGTCGCTCCTTGGTCTGGCCGGCAAATTGCGGGGCCTGCATTTTCACGCTAAGCACGTAGGCGGCCCGGTCCCAGATATCCTCCGGCGTCAGCTTGACGCCGCGGGGCAACAGGTTGCGGAATTCACAGAACTCGCGCATGGCCTCCAGTAGCCCGGAACGCAGACCGTTTACATGGGTGCCGCCCTGGGCGGTGGGAATCAGGTTGACGTAGGATTCCTGAACCAGCTCGCCCCCGTCCGGCAGCCACATTACCGCCCAGTCCACCGCTTCCGTTTCCGCACTCATGGCGCCATTGAAGGGCTCATCCGGCACCCGCTCCCAGCCACGGCCGGATTCGAGCAGGTATTCAATCAGGCCGTCTTCGAACTGCCAGCTATCCGTTTCCCCGGTGACCTGATTATCCAGGGTCACCAGCAGTCCGGGACACAGCACCGCCTTGGCGCGCAACAAATGCTTGAGCCGGGAGACGGAAATTTTCGGTGAGTCGAAATACTTGGCATCCGGCCAGAAACGCAGGGTCGTCCCCGTATTGCGTTTGCCGACGGTGTCGATCACCTCCAGGTCGCTGCGCTTTTCCCCATCGCCGAATTCCATCCGGTGCAACTGGCCATCGCGTTTGACCAGAATTTCCAGCTTGGTGGACAGGGCATTGACCACGGACACGCCCACCCCGTGCAGACCGCCACTGAACTGGTAATTATTGTTGGAGAACTTGCCCCCGGAATGCAGCGTGGACAGGATGACTTCCACACCCGGCTTCTTCTGCACCGGATGCATATCCACCGGCATGCCGCGACCATCATCTTCCACTTCCACACCGCCGTCCTTGAACAGGGTGACCTTGATGGACTTGGCATGGCCTGCCAGGGCTTCATCGACGGAGTTGTCGATCACTTCCTGGGCCAGGTGGTTGGGGCGGGAGGTATCGGTGTACATGCCCGGGCGTTTACGCACCGGGTCGAGGCCCGACAAAACTTCAATATTTTCGGACGTATACGTATTGGCCATAGAATCTTGAAAACCCTTTTTTCACCACAGAGAGCACAGAGTTCGCAGAGGAAAACGCCTTACCCCTGGAACTCCAGCCGCTGCGGTGAATATCCTGTTCTTCGCGAACGTCAGCTAACGATGGCCACCCATTATGAAGCCGAGACATTGAGAGTACGTATTTTCTCAGTGAACTCTGTGCCCTCTGTGGTGAGCCCTATATTTACAGCTTGATGCCACAAAACCGCAGTACCAGCGGAATGAAGGCGTCAAAGTTATCAAAGCCGTGGCTGCCACCCAAGCCACAATAGCGGTGACAGTCCCCGTAATAGTCCCAGCCGTCTTCCCAGTCGAGGGTTTCATCCCCGGTCTGGGTGAGCAGAAGCAGATTTTCCGGCTGGCTGATGGCCGGCACCTCATAGCGTTTGAGCTCGTACAGCCAGGCCGGGTTGAATTCCCAGGCCTCGCCAGTGTGATAGTTATGCTGGATACCTGTGTATTTGTCCAGTAGTCGCCAGGGTCGAACCGCAGGATTTACGATTACCGCCTTCAGATCATGGTGCTCGGCCAACCAGGTAGCGTAGAAACCGCCCAGGGACGAGCCCAGCAACGCCACCGGCCCGGCGCCAGCAATCACGGCATCCAGCTCCGCCATGGCCCGCTTGGGCTCCACTGGCAACGCCGGCACATGCAGACGCTCCGGACAACCGGCACGTTCGAATACCTCCCGCAGCAAGGTGGCCTTGTGGGAGGCGGGAGAGCTGTTGAAGCCATGGATATAGACGAGATGGGTTTCGGGAACCGACATGACCTTTCCTGATGACTGCACTATCCGGGAGTTTGACGGGATGGAGAGGAGTTGCAAGTTTCAAGTTGCAGGTTGCAAGGCGCGGAACTGCACCTACCAGCCTGCATGGCCTTGCCCGCGTTCCACCATTAACGGCCAGCGCGGAGCAGTGAACAAGCAGACCGGAACAACCTGAGCTTCGCGTTGCAACTTTCAACTCGAAACTTGCAACTCAGTAACCCTTGACGCTGAAGTCCACCTCAAAGGTAATGCCCTGCACCCGACTGACGCCGGTATCGATACGGCCGTCCGGGTGCAGGTCCAGCCAGCGGTAGCCGGGGTTGGCATCGTCCACGGCGAAGTCTTCACTCTTCGGCTTGAATTGCACGCAGGTACTGGGCACGGCCAGCAGGCGCACCCCATTGCGCTGGCTATCGTATTCCTGGTGCACATGGCCCCAGATAATGGCGCGTACGCGGGGATGACGGTCAATAACCGAAAAGAATTGGTCGGCGCTGCCCACCACCTGGGTATCCAGCCAGGCACACTCCATGGGCACCGGGTGGTGATGCAAACACACCATCAGGTGGTCGCCATCGGCGTTGGCCAGGGCATCGTCCAGAAATTTCAGATCTTCGTCGAACAGATCGCCGGGCACTTCACCCGGGATGGTGGAATCGAGCATGACGATAGTCCAGTTGCCGATCTCCAGCACACAAGGGCTCATGCGGTCGCGCTGGCAATCCAGCGCCTGCAACATGGGGGCCGGCTTGTCGTGATTGCCTTCCAGCCAGTATACCGGCGCAGGGAACTCGGCCAGTGCCTTGCCCAGCCGCTGGTAGGATTCGAAAGAGGCATCCTGGGACAGGTCGCCGGTGGCCAGAATCAGATCCGGCTGAGGCTGTTCACGGCGGATCAGCTCCAGCACCTTGTCCAGACTGAACTGGGTATTCAGGCCCAACAGCTTGCCTTCCGTATCGGCAAACAGATGGCAGTCCGATAACTGCACTACTCGAAGGGGCTGCAACTGCGTCAAGATCCCCGCTCCCGTCTTCAGTCTTGTTATTCCCGTCTGGAAGGCTCCCCACCTTCCGAGCGTTCCCGCAACGCTCCCGAGCCTCACTTATAACCAAGATGATGGCACTTTTCTAGGAAAGACGTTCCAGATCAGGACCTGGTTAGCAAATCTTTACCACCGTGAACGATCAGGAATTTCCGGTGACCCGGCGGCGCCAGTCGTGTCCACTATCTCGGCCATGATCGTGAACGTGACGCAACCACTCCGCCAGGAAGCGGTTCCACTGCACTTTTTCATCGCGCTGGTGCATGTGGCGATTGGGATAGGTGTAGCGGGCATTGACCCGCCGGAAAGGACGCGCCTCGGTAACTTCCGCCAGGCGTGCATCATGATAGAGGCGAACGGTCAGCCGAGAGGCCGGCAGCACATCCAACAGCTCCTGGTCTTCCAGACGGACAGTCGTGGTATAGGGAGAACGCTCCAGCACCCGGAGTTGCAGGGTATGAGGGTGGTGGTTGTGGCCCAGTTCCACGTTCATGCTGTCCCGGTCGCCCATGGCATTCATCAGCGGCAACATGCGCGCGTAGTTTTCCTCGCACTGAGTCATCAACGCCCGGAAATCCAGCTGGTAACGGTCCCGGCGCCTCATACCGTGCCCCAGGCGCCATCCAGCCGGTCGCGATGCAGCAGCAACCACTGCAAGGCAATCAGGGACGCGGCGTTGTCCACCAGCCCGGAGTCCAGCAGGTCGCGTATCTCGCTCACCGGCACCACCAGGGCGCGGATATCCTCGCCCTCGTCCGGGCAGCCGAAGATACCGCCGGCCCCCTCCAGATCGGCGTGTCCCACGAAAACCTGCAGGCGCTCGTTGGTTCCGCCGGGGCTGGGCATGTAGGCGGCGATGGATTCCATCTCACCCAGGGTGATGCCTGCCTCCTCCATGGCTTCCCGGCGGATCAGATCCGCCGCGCTTTCGCCGTCCTTGTCGGCAATGCCGGCGATCAGCTCCAGACACCAGGGTGAATGACGCCATTCCAGTGCCCCCACCCGAAACTGCTCCACCAGCAGGATTTCACCACGCCGGGGATCATAGGGGAGTACCGCCGCCGCCCGCGGCCGCACAAACAGCTCGCGACGCACCGGCTGCCCCCAGCCACCATGGTACTGCCGGTGCCGCAGGGTCAGGGTATCCACACGGAAAAAGCCCTGGAACGGTGTCTCCCGCTCCAGGACTTCCACATCGTCAGGGCCGAAACACGGCTTCAGATCACTCATGGGCCTCATGATAGAGCGCGGAGCCCTGCTCACGGAACTCCCGCGACTTCTCTTCCATGCCTTCCTGAGCCTGTTCCACCTGGGCCTTGCCGTCACCATAGGTGTCACGGACTTCCTGACTGATCTTCATGGAACAGAATTTGGGACCGCACATGGAGCAGAAATGCGCCACCTTGTGGGCCTGCTTGGGCAAAGTCTCGTCATGGAATTGCCGCGCCCGGTCCGGGTCCAGCCCCAGGTTGAACTGGTCTTCCCAGCGGAATTCGAAACGGGCCTTGGACAGGGCATTGTCGCGCAACTGGGCGCCCGGATGCCCCTTGGCCAGATCCGCTGCATGGGCAGCAATCTTGTAGGCGATGATGCCCTCTTTCACATCTTCCCGGTTGGGCAGCCCCAGGTGTTCCTTGGGCGTGACATAGCAAAGCATGGCGGTGCCATACCAACCGATCATGGCCGCACCGATAGCACTGGAAATGTGGTCATACCCGGGGGAGATGTCGATGGTCAACGGCCCCAGGGTGTAGAACGGCGCCTCGCCGCAGTGCTCCAGCTGCTCGTCCATGTTGGCCTTGATCATGTGCATGGGCACATGACCGGGGCCTTCGATCATCACCTGCACATCGTGCTTCCAGGCGATCTTGGTCAGCTCACCCAGGGTGCGCAGCTCGCTGAACTGAGCTTCATCGTTGGCGTCGGCAATGGAACCGGGACGCAGACCATCGCCCAGGCTGAAGGTCACGTCATAGGCCTTCATGATCTCGCAGATGTCTTCGAAGTGGGTGTAGAGGAAGTTTTCCTTGTGATGGGCCAGGCACCATTTGGCCATGATGGACCCCCCCCGCGAAACGATGCCGGTGACCCGGTTGGCCGTCATGGGAACATAGCGCAGCAAGACGCCGGCGTGGATGGTGAAGTAGCTCACCCCCTGCTCCGCCTGCTCGATCAACGTATCGCGGAAAATTTCCCAGGTCAGGTCCTCGGCAATGCCGTTGACCTTTTCCAGGGCCTGGTAGATCGGCACGGTGCCGATGGGTACCGGCGAGTTACGCAGAATCCACTCACGGGTCTCGTGAATGTTGTCACCGGTGGACAGGTCCATGACGGTGTCACCGCCCCAACGGGTGGCCCAGGTCATCTTGGACACTTCTTCCTCGATGGAGGAGGTCACCGCCGAGTTACCGATGTTGGCATTGATCTTGGTGAGGAAATTACGGCCGATGATCATCGGCTCGATTTCCGGGTGGTTGATATTCACCGGGATCACCGCACGACCCCGGGCCACCTCATCGCGGACAAACTCCGGGGTGATTTCCGCCGGGATGCTGGCACCGAAATTCTGGCCCGGGTGCTGCCCGGTGGGCAGCCCCGCGTTCCGGTGTTCGCGCAGCCGCTGGTTCTCACGGATGGCGATATATTCCATTTCCGGGGTGATGATGCCCTGGCGGGCATAGTGCATCTGGGTGACGTTCTTGCCGGCGCGGGCACGGCGCGGAATGCGGGTATGCTCGAAACGCAGCCCGGCCGTTTTCAGATCATTGGCCCGCTTTCGACCGTATTCACTGGTCAAACCGTCCAGTTGCTCGGTATCATCACGCTCCTGAATCCAGTTCAGGCGAATTGGCGTCAGCCCCTTGCGCACATCGATGGTGACATCCGGGTCGGTATAGGGCCCGGAGGTATCGTAGACCGTAACCGGCGGGTTATCCTCGAACTTTCCATCCGCCAACGGGGTCGGACTCTGGCGAATTTCCCGCATGGGAACCCGGATATCCGGGCGCGACCCGGTGACGTAGATTTTGTGTGAGCCGGCAATAGGCTGGCAGGATTCATCAATGGCATTAGCGGCGATGGGGCGCTGATCGTCTGGCACGTCGGCCTCCAGAAAGCTTGGGAAAAGACAGGAATGGCGGACACTATACGCCAGCGCCCATCAGCCAAACAACCGCGATACCGGCGTGACAGAAGCCATATCAATTTTCTGTACCAGCCAGTACTATAATGACCAAACTCACCCAGGAAAGAGTGCACCAGAATGAAGCGCAGCCCAACCAAGACCCTCGTTCTCATGCTGACCTCACTGGCCAGTACCGTCCACGCCGCCAATCTTGTTGATGTGGCCAATGCCGCCTGGAGCTATGACGGCACCTGGCGAGCCGCCCGCATGAGCTGGGATGCGGACCAGCAGCTGCTGGTGCAGGGTCGCGCCGCCCTCTTCCCCAACGTATCCGCCAGCTATGGCCGTTACGACAATGAACGGGAAATCGAGGATCTGGGCCTGGAGCAGAACTATGGCAGTGAAGTCAGCACCTTCACACTGACCCAGCCCCTGTTTCGGGTGGATGCCTGGTACGGCTACAAGGAAGCCAAGTCGAGCACCGATATTGCGCAGGCGAATTTCGAACAGGCCCGGCAGGATTTTGTCCTGCGCGTGGCCCAGGGCTACTTCGGCGTCCTGCGCGCCTGGGATACCCTGGTATCGGCCAAGGCGGAAGAAAAAGCCATCGGCCGCCAACTGGAACAGACCCAGGAACGTTTCGACGTGGGACTGGTGCCGGCCACGGATGTGGAAGAGGCCCAGGCCACCTACGACCTCACCCGAGTCAACCTGATCGTGGCCCAGCAACAGTACGATATCGCCCGCGACCAGCTGGAAACCCTGTCCGGCCAACGCTGGGAGACCCTCTCCGAGCTCAAGGACGCTCTGCCCATGGATGGCCCGCAACCGGCCAACATGAATGACTGGATTGAAAAGGCCCAGGCACAAAACCCCCAGGTCCTGGCGGCCCGCTACAACTCCGAGCTGACCGAGAACACCGCCAAACGCCAGCTTGGCGCCCAGCTGCCACAGGTACAACTGGTGGCCCAGTACCAGCACTCCCACCTGTCCCCCGACGAGGAGAACAGCCTGGGCGGGCAGCAAAGCAGCCTCTATGACACGGAAAACAAGCAGATTGGGGTGGAAGTGTCCATGCCCCTGTTCCAGGGGGGCGGACTGAACAGCCGCCGCAAGGAAGCCGCGCTACGCGCAGATGCCGCCGGTTACCAATACCAGCAAGCCCTGCGCGACATCATTCAACAGGCCCGCAGTGCCTACCGCACCGTGGAATCCGACGCCCTGCGTGTGAGCGCCCGCAAGCAGGCGATCCGTTCTGCCCGCTCGGCTCTGGAGGCTACCCAGTCCGGTTACGAAGTCGGCACCCGTAACGTGGTAGACGTGCTCAACGCCCAGCAGGCCCTGTTCGCCGCCGAGCGTGACTATGCCAACGCCCGCTACGACTACATCATCAATTCGCTGACCCTGAAGTCCACCACCGGTGATCTGCAGCAGGGAGACTTGGCCGCCATCAACCAGTGGCTGTCCGACAGCGATGTGCTGAACGTCTACCAGCCGGACCTGGAAGGCAAAAGTGATGCCCTGATGCCGGAAACCCGTTACTGAAAAGCAATGCATCGTTAATAACGACACGCGTAAGCGCATACCCGGCTGAACACAAAGAGGCCGCTCCCAGAGTTGGGCGCGGCCTCTTTGTTTCAGCACCAAATATGCTGTCTCGCGAAACGATTAATTATTCATTATTAACGATTAATTGCCTTACCAACTCCAGCCCCTTCTCCAGCGCCCCCCGGTTAGCCTCCACCACTGCCGCTGCAGCCTGCCCCTGACTATCGCGACGATCCGGGTGACGGAACAGGGACTGCAGCGCCATGGCCAGCGCATCCGCATCGTCCACCAGCGTCAGTCCGCCGGCCTCCTCCAGCAGCGAGGAAATGGCGGTAAAGTTATGCAGGTGCGGCCCGGTCAGCACCGGCTTGCCCCAGGCCGCCGGCTCCAGCAGATTATGCCCGCCCACCGGCACCAGAGAGCCTCCCACAAACGCCAGATCCGCTACCCCAAACAACATCAGCAATTCGCCCATGGTATCGGCCAGGTACACCTGAGTCTCCGCGTCGAGCCTCTCATTCTTGCTCCGCCGGGCCAGGCGGAACCCCTGCTGCCGAATAAGCTGGGCCACACTGTCGAAGCGCTCCGGGTGGCGGGGCACCAGCACCAGCAAGGTGTCCGGATGACTGTCCAGCAGAGCCCGGTGTGCTGCCAGCACCGGCTCATCTTCCCCCGGGTGGGTGCTGGCCGCGATCCACACCGGCCGGGCGCCCGCCTGATCACGCAGGGCCGCCGCTTCCTCGCGCACACTGTCATTCAGGCTCATGTCGAACTTCACACTGCCAATGGCGTGGACACGTTCCGGCCAGGCACCCAAGGCCGCATAGCGACGTGCCTCTACCGGGGTCTGCACCGCCAGGGCATCAAAACGCGCCATCATCGGCCGCACCAGGCGAGGAAACTTGCCATAGCCGCGATAACTTTTTTCCGACAACCGCCCGTTCATCAACATCAGCCTGGCGCCGTGCCGTTTCACGGCGGCACACAAATTCGGCCACAGCTCGGTTTCCAACACGATTACGATTTTCGGATCAAAGGCACGCAAAAAGCGGCCCAGCGCCGTGGGCAATTCCCAGGGACAATAGACATGGGTGACCCGATCCCCGAATAACGCCCTGACCCGCTCGGAGCCGGTGGGTGTGGTCGTGGTCACCAGCAAGGGGGTATCCGGATACGCCGCCAGCAACCGTTCGATCATCGGCACGGCGGCCAGGGTTTCCCCCACCGACACCGCAT